>NZ_JBSZKT010000025.1:0-112850 GCF_055690525.1 Streptosporangium sp. H13245
CCACATCCGCCTGCGTGGTCACGTACGTGCTGGTGCACGTCGTGGTGGCCTGCGGAGCCAGCGTCGTCACCGGGCACGTGATCACCGGAGGTGCTCCGGTACCCGAGAACGCGGTGTCCACCACACCCACACCGGTCAACGTCGTGTTGCCGTTGTTGACGACCAGGTAGGAGTAGGTCACCGTCCGGCCCGCCGCCGTCACGGTGGACGGCGACGCCGTCTTCAGCACCGTCAGGTCGGGAGCGTCCGAGATGGTGACCGTCGACGTCGACGGAGCCGACGTGACCGCCGGACCGGTCGGCGGGGTGCCCGTCGCCGTCGCGGTGTTCACGATCGAACCGGCGTCCACGTCCGCCTGCGTGGTCACGTAGGTGCTGGTGCAGGTTGTGGTGTCCTGCGGCTCCAGCGTCGTCACCGGGCACGTGATCACCGGAGGTGCCCCGGTGCCCGAGAACGCCGTGTCCACCACACTCAGCGCGTTCAGCGTCGTGTTGCCGGTGTTGGTGACCGCGTACGAGTACGTGATCGTCTGACCGGCCGCGGCCTCCGTGGTCGGCGACGCCGTCTTCAACAGCGCCAGACTGGGAGCGTCCGCGATCGTCACCGTCGCCGTCGACGGCGGAGATGTCACCGCCGGACCCTCCGGCGGAGTACCCGACGCCGTCGCGGTGTTCACGATCGAACCCGCGTCCACATCCGCCTGCGTCGTCACATACGTGCTGGTGCACGTCGTGCTGTCCTGCGGTGCCAGCGTCGTCACCGGGCAGGTGATCACCGGAGGCGTACCGGTACCCGAGAACGCCGTGTCCACCGCGCTAACCCCGGTCAACGTCGCGTTGCCGGTGTTGGTGACCAGGTAGGAGTAGGTGATCGTCCGGCCCGCAGCCGTCGCGGTGGACGGCGACGCCGTCTTCAGCACCGACAGGCTGGGAGCGTCCGCCACGGTCGCCGTCGCCGTCGACGACGGGGACGTGACCGGCGGCCCCGTCGGCGGAGTGCCGGAGCCCGTCGCGGTGTTCACGATCGAACCCGCGTCGATGTCGGCCTGGGTGACCGTGTACGTCCCCGTGCAGGTCGTGGTGTCCTGCGGCTCCAGCGACGTCACCGGGCACGTGATCACCGGAGGCGTCCCCGAGCCGGAGAACGCGGTGTCCACCACAGTCAGCGCGGTCAGCGTCGTGTTACCCGTGTTGACCACCGCGTACGAGTACGTGATCGTCTGACCGGCCGCCGTCAGCGTGCTCGGCGAGACCGTCTTCAGCAACGACAGGCTGGGTGCGTCCGAGATGGTGATCGTCACCGTCGACGGATCGGACGTCACCGCCGGACCCTCCGGCGGCGTACCCGACGCCGTCGCCGTGTTCACGATCGAACCCGCGTCCACATCCGCCTGCGTCGTCACATACGTGCTGGTACACGTCGTGCTGTCCTGCGGCTCCAACGTCGTCACCGGGCAGGTGATCACCGGAGGCGTACCGGTACCCGAGAACGCGGTGTCCACCACACTCAGCGCGTTCAACGTCGTGTTACCCGTGTTGACCACCGCGTACGAGTACGTCACCGTCCGGCCCGCCGCCGTCACGGTGGACGGCGACGCCGTCTTCAACAGCGTCAGGCTGGGAGCGTCCGTGATGGTGATCGTCACCGTCGACGGATCGGACGTCACCGCCGGACCCTCCGGCGGCGTACCCGACGCCGTCGCCGTGTTCACGATCGAACCCGCGTCCACATCCGCCTGCGTCGTCACATACGTGCTGGTACACGTCGTGCTGTCCTGCGGCTCCAACGTCGTCACCGGGCAGGTGATCACCGGAGGCGTACCGGTACCCGAGAACGCGGTGTCCACCACACTCAGCGCGTTCAACGTCGTGTTACCCGTGTTGACCACCGCGTACGAGTACGTCACCGTCCGGCCCGCCGCCGTCACCGAGCTCGGCGACGCCGTCTTCAGCACCGTCAGGCTGGGCGCGTCCGCGATCGTCACCGTCACCGTCGACGGATCGGAGGCGACCGCCGGACCCGTCGGCGGGGTGCCGGAGGCGACCGCGGTGTTCACGATCGAACCGGCGTCCACGTCCGCCTGCGTGGTCACGTACGTGCCCGTGCAGGTCGTGGTGTCCGGTGGTCCCAGCGTCGTCACCGGGCAGGTGATCACCGGAGGTGTACCGGTACCCGAGAACGCCGTGTCCACCACACTCACCCCGGTCAACGTCGTGTTGCCGACGTTGGTGACCAGGTAGGAGTAGGTGACCGTCTGACCGGCCGCGGCCTCCGTGGTCGGCGACGCCGACTTCAGCAGCGCCAGGCCGGGGTCCGACACGGCCGTCACCGTCGTCGACGACGGGGCCGACGACACCGCCGGACCCTCCGGCGGGGTGCCCGAGGCGACCGCGGTGTTCACGATCGAACCCGCGTCGATGTCGGCCTGGGTGACCGTGTAGATGCCCGTGCAGGTCGTGGTGGCCTGCGGGGCCAGCGTCGTCACCGGGCAGGTGATCACCGCCGGTGTTCCCGAGCCCGAGAACGCGGTGTCCACCACACCCACACCCGTCAACGTCGTGTTACCGGTGTTGACGATCGCGTACGAGTAGGTGACCGTGTGACCGGCGGCCGCCACGGCCAGCGGGAAGGCGGTCTTCAGCAACGACAGGCTGGGCGCCTCCGTGATGGTGATCGTCGCCGTCGACGGGTCGGACGTGACCGCCGGACCCGTCGGCGGGGTGCCCGTCGCGACCGCGGTGTTCACGATCGAACCGGCGTCCACATCGGCCTGCGTGGTCACGTACGTGCTGGTGCAGGTCGTGGTGTCCTGCGGGTCCAGGGTCGTCACCGGGCAGGTGGCCACCGGAGGTGTCCCCGAGCCCGAGAACGCCACGTTCGTGATCCCCACCCCCGTCAGCGTCGTGTTGCCGACGTTGGTGACCAGGTAGGAGTACGTCACCGTCCGTCCGGCCGCCGCCACGGTGGTGGGCGACGCCGTCTTCAGCAACGACAGACCGGGGTCCGACACAGCGGTCAACGTCGCCGTCGACGGAGCGGACGTCACCACCGGGCCCTCCGGCGGAGTGGCCGTCGCGACCGCGGTGTTCGCCACCGAGCCCGCGTCCACATCGGCCTGCGTGGTCACGTACGTGCCCGTGCAGGTCGTGGTGGCCTGCGGGGCCAGCGTCGTCACCGGGCAGGTGACCACCGGGGGTGTCCCGGTGCCCGAGAACGAGGTGTCCGCCACGCTCAGCGCGGTCAGCGTGACGTTGCCGGTGTTGGTGACCAGGTAGGAGTACGTCACCGTCTGACCCGTCGCCGACACCGTCGACGGAGCCACCGACTTGACGAGCGTCAACGCCGAGGCCTCCGCGGCCGTGACCGTCGCACTCGACGGAGCCGACGACACCACCGGGCCCTCCGGCGGAGTACCCTCCGCGACCGCCGTGTTCGCGATCGAACCGACGTTGATGTCCGTCTGGGTGACCACGTACGTGCTGACGCAGGTCGTGCTGGCCTGCGGGGCCAGTGTCGTCACCGGGCAGGTGACCGCCGGAGGCGTCCCCGAACCGGAGAACTCGGTGTCCGCCACACCCACACTCGTCAACGTGACGTTGCCGGTGTTGGTCACCACGTACGAGTACGTCACCGTCTGACCCGCCGCCGACACCGTCGACGGAGCCACCGACTTGACGAGCGTCAACGCCGAGACGTCCGCGGCCGTGACCGTCGCGGTCGACGGAGCCGACGACACCGCCGGGCCCGTCGGCGGGTTGCCGGAGGCGACCGCGGTGTTCACGACCGAGCCGACGTTGATGTCGGCCTGGGTGACCACGTACGTGCTCGTGCAGGTCGTGGTGTCCTGCGACGCCAGCGACGTCACCGGGCAGGTGACCTGCCCGGGTGTCCCCGAACCGGAGAACGAGGTGTCCACCACGCTCAGCGCGGTCAGCGTGACGTTGCCGGTGTTGGTCACCAGGTACGAGTACGTCACCGTCTGACCCGTCGCCGTCACCGTGGACGGCACCGCCTCCTTCAGCAGCGCCAGGCCGGGAACCGGGGCGGCGGTCACCGTCGCGGTCGACGGAGGCGACGTCACCGGCGGACCGGTCGGCGGGGTGCCCGAGGCGACCGCGGTGTTCACGATCGAACCGGAGTCCACATCCGCCTGTGTGGCCGTGTAGGTGCCCGTGCAGGTCGTGGTGGCCTGCGGAGCCAGCGTCGTCACCGGGCAGGTGACCACCGGAGGCGTCCCCGAACCCGAGAACGCCGTGTCCGTCACGCTCACCCCGGTCAACGTCGAGTTACCGGTGTTGGTGACCAGGTAGGAGTACGTCACCGTCTGACCCGGGTCGATCACGCTCGACGGGGTGACCGACTTCAGCACCGTCAGGCCCGGAGCCGGCGTGATGTTCAGCGTCGCGGTCGACGGAGGCGACGTCACCGGCGGGCCCTCCGGCGGGGTGCCGGACGCGACCGCGGTGTTCACCACCGAGCCCGCGTCGATGTCGGCCTGGGTGACCACGTACGTGCCCGTGCAGGTCGTGGTGTCCTGTGGTTCCAGCGTCGTCACCGGGCAGGTGACCGCCGCCGGTGTCCCCGACCCGGAGAACGCCGTGTCCGCCACACTCAGCGCGTTCAGCGTCGTGTTGCCGGTGTTGGTGACCACGTAGGAGTACGTCACCGTCTCACCGGCCACCGTCACCGAGCTCGGCGACGCCGTCTTCAGCAGCGCGAGGCTGGGAGCGTCCGAGATGGTGACCGTCGCCGTCGACGGGTCGGAGGCCACCGCCGGACCGGTCGGCGGAGTGCCCGACGCGACCGCGGTGTTCACCACCGAGCCCGCGTCCACATCGGCCTGCGTGGTCACGTACGTGCTCGTACACGTCATCGAGTCCGGCGGATCCAGCGTCGTCGTCGGGCAGGTGATCACCGGAGGTGTCCCGGTGCCCGAGAACGCCGTGTCCACCACGGTCACACCGGTCAGCGTCGTGTTGCCGGTGTTGACGACCGCGTACGAGTAGGTGATCGTCCGGCCCGCCGCCGTCGCCGTGGTCGGCGACGCCGTCTTCAGCAGCGCCAGACCGGGGTCCGACACAATGGTCACCGTCGCCGTCACCGGGGCGGACGCGACCGGCGGGCCGGTCGGCGGGGTGCCCGAGGCGACCGCGGTGTTCACGATCGAACCCGCGTCCACATCCGGCTGGGTGACCGTGTACGTGCCCGTGCAGGTCGTGCTGTCCTGCGGGTCCAGTGTCGTCACCGGGCAGGTGATCACCGGAGGCGTCCCAGAACCGGAGAAGAGCGTGTCCGTCACACTCACACCGGTCAGCGTTGTGTTGCCGGTGTTGGTGACCGCGTAGGAGTACGTCACCGTCTGATCCGCCGCCGCCTCCGTGGTCGGCGACGCCGTCTTCAGCAACGACAGGCTGGGAGCGTCCGCGGCCGTCACCGTCACCGTCGACGGGGCCGACGACACCGGCGGGCCGTCCGGCGGAGTGCCGGACGCGACCGCGGTGTTCACGATCGAACCCGCGTCGATGTCGGCCTGCGTGGTCACGTACGTGCCCGTACACGTCGTCGAGGCCTGCGGCTCCAGCGTCGTCACCGGGCAGGTGACCAGCCCCTGCGCCCCCGACCCGGAGAAGAACGTGTCCGCCACGTTCAGGGCGGTCAGCGTCGTGTTGCCGGTGTTGGTGACCGCGTAGGAGTAGGCGATCGTCTGCCCCACCGCCGACACCGTGGTCGGCGACGCCGTCTTCAGCAGCGCCAGGCTCGGAGCGTCCGTGGAGGTGACCGTCGCCGTCGCCGGGTCGGAGGTCACCGCGGGCCCCGTCGGCGGAGTGCCGGAGGCGACCGCCGTGTTCACGATCGACCCCGCGTCGATGTCGGCCTGCGTCGTCACGTACGTGCCCGTACAGGTCGTCGAGGCCTGCGGCGCCAGGGTCGTCACCGGGCAGGTGACCACCGGAGGCGCACCGGAGCCCGAGAACGCGGTGTCCGCCACACTCACACCCGTCAACGTCGCGTTACCGTCGTTGACCACCAGGTAGGAGTAGGTGACCGTCTGGCCCGCCGCCGCCACCGTGGCCGGTGACGCCGTCTTCATCAACGACAGGCTGGGATTCTCCACGGAGGTCACCGTCGCGGTCGACGGGTTGGAGGCCACCGCGGGCCCCGTCGGCGGGGTGCCCGAGGCGACCGCCGTGTTCACGATCGACCCCGCGTCGATGTCGGCCTGCGTCGTCACATAGGTGCTGGTGCAGGTCGTCGAGGCCTGCGGCGCCAGCGTCGTCACCGGGCAGGTGACCGGTCCGGGTGTCCCCGATCCGGAGAACGACGTGTCCGCCACGCTCAGCGCGGTCAGCGTCGCGTTACCGGTGTTGGTGACCGTGTAGGAGTACGTCACCGTCCGGCCCGCGGCGGCCTCCGTGGTCGGCGACGCCGTCTTCAGCAGCGCCAGGCTGGGGTTGTCCAGGGCCGTCACCGTCTCCGTCGCCGGAGCGGAGGACACCGCGGGACCCACCGGCGGGGTGCCGGAGGCGACCGCGGTGTTCACGATCGACCCCGCGTCGATGTCGGCCTGCGTGGTCACGTACGTGCCCGTGCAGGTCGTGGTGGCCTGCGGGGCCAGCGTCGTCACCGGGCAGGTGATCACCGGAGGTGTCCCCGAGCCCGAGAAGGACGTGTCCACCACGTTCACACCGGTCAGCGTCGCGTTACCGTCGTTGACGACCATGTAGGAGTAGGCGACCGTCCGGCCCGCCGCCGTCACGATGGACGGAGAGGCCTCCTTCAGCAACGACAGGCGGGCGACCGGATCTCCGGTCACCGTCGCGGTCGACGGGTTGGACGCGACCGGCGGGCCGGTGGGCGGGGTGCCCGTGGCGACCGCGGTGTTCACGATCGACCCCGCGTCCACATCCGCCTGTGTGGCCGTGTAGGTGCCCGTACAGGTCGTGGTGGCCTGCGGCACCAGGGTCGTCACCGGGCAGGTGATCACCGGAGGTGTCCCGGTGCCCGAGAACGCGGTGTCCGCCACACTCAGCGCGTTCAGCGTCGTGTTGCCGGTGTTCATCACCGCGTACGAGTAGGTGACCGTCTCACCCGTGTTCTGCACGGCCGAGGGAAAGGCGGTCTTCAGCAGTGACAGCTCCGGGTTGGACACGGCGGTCACCGTCGCGGTCGACGGAGCCGACGTGACCGCCGGACCCGACGGCGGGGTGCCCGAGGCGACCGCCGTGTTCACGATCGAACCGGCGTTGATGTCGGCCTGCGTGGTCACGTACGTCCGCGTGCAGGTCGTCGAGGCCTGCGGGGCCAGCGTCGTCACCGGGCAGGTGAGCACCGAGGGCGTTCCCGAACCCGAGAACGAGGTGTCCGTCACGCCCACACCGGTCAGCGTCGCGTTACCGGTGTTGACGACCAGGTAGGAGTAGGTGACCGTCCGACCGGCCGCCGCCACGGAGGTCGGCGAGGCCGTCTTCTGCAGGGCCAGGCTGGGAGCCGAGGTGATGGTGACCGTCGCGGTCGACGGAGCGGACGTGACCGCCGGGCCGGTCGGCGGGGTACCCGTCGCCGTCGCGGTGTTCACGATCGAGCCCGCGTCCACATCCGCCTGCGTCGTCACATACGTCCGCGTACACGTCGTGGTGGCCTGCGGGGCCAGCGTCGTCACCGGGCAGGTGATCGGTCCTGGCGTTCCCGAACCCGAGAACGACGTGTTCGTCACACTCACACCGGTCAGCGTGCGGTTACCGGTGTTGACGATCGCGTACGAGTAGGTGATCGTCCGGCCCGCCGCCGTCACCGAACTCGGCGAGGCCGTCTTCAGCAGCGACAGGCTGGGAGCCGACGTGATGGTCACCGTCGCCGTCGACGGGGCCGACGTCACCGGCGGGCCGGTCGGCGGGGTGCCGGAGGCCGTCGCGGTGTTCACGATCGAGCCCGCGTCCACATCCGCCTGCGTCGTCACATACGTCCGCGTACACGTCGTCGAAGCCTGCGGCGCCAACGTCGTCACCGGACACGTGACCGGCCCTGGCGTTCCCGTACCCGAGAACGAGGTGTTCGTGATCCCCACCGCCGTCAGCGTGCGGTTACCGGTGTTGGTGACCAGGTAGGAGTAGGTGATCGTCCGACCGGCGGCCGTCACGGTGGTCGGCGACGCCGTCTTCAGCAGCGACAGGCTGGGAGCCGACGTGATGGTCACCGTCGCGGTCGACGGAGCGGACGTCACGGCGGGACCCGTCGGCGGGGTGCCCGAGGCCGTCGCGGTGTTCACGATCGAACCGGCGTCCACATCGGCCTGCGTCGTCACGTACGTCCGCGTACACGTCGTCGAAGCCTGCGGCGCCAACGTCGTCACCGGACACGTGACCGGTCCTGGCGTTCCCGTACCCGAGAACGAGGTGTTCGTGATCCCCACACCGGTCAGCGTCGTGTTGCCGGTGTTGACCACCATGTAGGAGTAGGTGATCGTCCGTCCGGCCGCCGTCACGGTGGTCGGCGAGGCCGTCTTCTGCAACGACAGGCTGGGAGCCGAGGTGATCGTGATCGTCGCGGTCGACGGAGCCGACGTGACCGCCGGGCCGGTCGGCGGGGTGCCGGAGGCCGTCGCGGTGTTCACGATCGTGCCCGCGTTCACATCGGCCTGCGTGGTCACGTACGTCCTCGTGCAGGTCGTCGAGGCCTGCGGGGCCAGCGTCGTCACCGGGCAGGTGACGGCCGAGGGGGTCCCGGTGCCCGAGAACGCCGTGTTCGTGATGCCCACGCCGGTCAGCGTCCGGTTACCGGTGTTGGTGACCAGGTAGGAGTACGTCACCGTCCGGCCCGCAGCCGTCACGGTGGTCGGCGACGCCGTCTTCAGCAGCGACAGGCTGGGAGCCGAGGTGATCGTGATCGTCGCCGTCGACGGAGCCGACGTGACCACCGAACCGTTCGGCGGAGTGCCCGACGCCGTCGCGGTGTCCACGATCGAACCCGCGTCCACATCGGCCTGCGTCGTCACATACGTCCGCGTACACGTCGTCGAGGCCAGCGGGGCTAGCGTCGTCACCGGACAGGTGACGGCCGAGGGGGTCCCGGTACCCGAGAACGCCGTGTTCGTGATCCCCACATTGGTGAGGGTGGTCTGGCCGGTGTTGGTGACCGCGTACGAGTACGTCACCGTCCGGCCCGCGGCCGCCACCGTGCTCGGCGACGCCGTCTTCAGCAGCGCCAGCGACGAGACCTGCACGGGGACCGGCGTCGAAGCGCTCGCGGAGACCGTTCCCTGCTGGGTCGGCGTGTCGGAGCTGGCGTACGAGATGGTCGCGGTGTCGGTCACCGTCGTGCCGGGCGAGTTGGGGCCGAGGGTGACCCGGAATGTCACGGAGGTGGACTGGCCCGGTGCCAGGGAGCCGCCGCTCGTGGCGTTCGCCCCGGTTCCCAGTTGCGCGCTGACCTGGTTGTCGACGAACTGAGCCTGGTCGTCCCCCGGGGGGTCCGTCTTGGACCCGGCGTTGGGTCCCGACGCCACGGCGATGCTCCCCGGAACGTAGACGGTGTTCACGGGGATCGGGTCGGAGAGCAGCACCCTGACCGCGGTGTCGTCTCCCACGTTGGTCGTGGTGATGGTGTATTGGACGACCGATCCGGGCACGGGGGTGCCGCCGCCGACCACCTGGGCGGTCTTGGTCATCTGGAGGTTCGCCTGGTGGAGGTCGGTCTGCGTGAAGAACGCGTGGGGCCAGTAGGCGTCTCCCACGGTGGTGAAGGTGAACTGGGCCGAGGTGTCGTTGTTACGGAACGCCGACGACGCGTCGATGATGTTGGAGTCGTACCCGAGCGTGTTGGTGTAGGTCGGGTTCCGGTTGGTCACCTGGTTGGCGAGCGTGGCGATGGTGGAGTTGAAGAAGTTGTCCGCCGGGTGGAGGGCGTCGCTGAGCACGGTCAGCGGGCCGTTGGTGCTCTTGATGCTCAGGGAGTCGCCGACGATCGCGTTGTCACCGTCGTAGACGATCTCGCCCAGCTGGACGTTCACGGCCCCGGTGGTCGGGGTCTGGAATCCGGTCAGGTTGATCGTGGTGTCCGGGGTGCCGTTCTGCTGCTCCAGGAAGCCGTCGAACACCGAGATGTTCCGTAGCGGCTGGGTCGAGTCCCGGTAGGCCACCACCAGCGACCATCCGCCGAACGCTCCGAGGCCGTCGAGCCCCCGGGCGGCCTGCACGTTCGCCACCGTGTAGGTACCGGCACCCGCCGACGCCACCAGGGAGGTGACATCCGCGGAGGCCCCGTAGACGACCCCGTCCGTGGTGACGTTGTCGGGGGTGTCGCCGATGTCGGCGGTCGAGGCGGTGACCGTCCGGTAGGCGGTGTCACCCGGAGCCTTGAACTGCACCTGCCCGCGCAGGCTGATGTCGGGCGCCAGGCGGTTGCCGGCCGGAAGGCCCGTCGTGTCGGTCGTGGTCTGGCTCCGGGCACCCCAGTACAGGCGCGCGTACGCGACCTGCGCGTTGGCCGACAGCGTGAGACCGGCGGTGCTGGAGTTGAACGTCGCCCCGTCGCTGTCCACGTCGATGAAGGTGGCGGCGACGTTGTTGTTGCCCGAGCCGTTCTGGCGGGTGGCGCAATCGGTCACCTGCGGGGGGTAGCAGGTCACCACCGCGTTCGCCGCGCGGGTCACCGCCCCCCGGTAGTCGCTCGTGTAGCGCTCGGAGAAGGTGATCGGCGCCTGGTGCGCCATCCGCGCGCCCGTCTCGGAGCCCGGCCGGACCCGCCTGGTCTCGACCCGGACGTCCGTCGGGCCCCTCAACCGGGCGGCCCCGCCCTCCATGCGCTTGCGCGCCGGGGTGGCCGTCTCACCGGTCTCACCGGCCTGCGCGTCGGCCGGGGTGTCGGCGGGGGCGTCGGTGGCGGGGGACTCGTCGGCCTGCGTGCCGGCGGCCTCGGGACCCGCGGTCGTGTCCTGGCAGGTCCGTCCCGCGTGCGCGTCGACCGTCGGGATGGACATCTGGTGACCGGCCGCCCGGACGGCGTACCGCACCTCGATGCTGTCACCGGCGGTCACGTCGCCCACCCATTTGAGCAGGGGCTTGCTGTAGGTCAACGCGCCCGAGGTCGCCTGGCTGTCGCCCACGGTCGCGCTGTCGGGGACGGCGGAAAGGTCCTCGGCGAAACTCGCCCCCTCCGCGTCGACGTCGCCGGTGTTGGCGACGTGCACCGTGACGATCGCGCGGTTGCCGTCGAGCCGCGCCTCCCGTGTCAGCCGCAATGTCGGGCCGGTCCTGCCGGGACCACATGTGACGATAAGTGACGGGGTGTCAGCACCGTCATGAGGGTCGGCGGAGGCGGCGTACGCCACCGGGCCCAACCCAACCGCACACACCGTAAGTCCGGACAAGGCGCTTCCAAAGAAGCTCTTCCGAATATGACCCCAGGACAGCAAGGCCGACCTCCCGCAGGAATTCCGACAAATAGTGCCGAATCATTGAACGGGGGGCCGAGCTTTCCGCAGCGATATTGCCCTGACCACGGCCTTAAGAGGATAACCAGATCATCAACGACCGAAACGTTAGGCGCGGCAACCACGATCCACCAAGTTATGGTGCAATCAGCGGTTCGATTTCTTTACACAGCGGTTCTTCCACAAAAAGCCTTTAATTGTGACTCGTCGGACATTGTCTGTTACGGGAGGCAGCCTGGTTGAATGTCTGGCCGAATGTCTGTCCGGCGAGGTCTCGGCCCGGACCAAGGTCCGCCCGGTGTCCTGACCGGTGTCTCGCCGTCGACGGGACGGCCGAAGGTGGCGGGGCGCCGTGGTGTCGTCGGCCGTCGACCGTCGGCGCGGAGTCACGGAGTCGCGGAGTCGCGGAGTCGCCACCGGCGGTTCGGACCACGCGGCACCGGCAGGTGAGCAGGCGGGTGACGGCGGTGAGCGACAATCACCTCATGACGGCATCATTGACCGGCGCGGTCCGGCTTCCCGGCGGCGCCTGGGTTCGTGGCCGGGGACTGCGCGACGGTGCCCCCACCGGCCCGGCCCCGGACTTCGCGCTCTATCTCGGCTCGGCACGCCTTCGGAACCGTCATCAAAGTGCGCTGCCGTGGCCGCACGAATGGATCCGCTGGCCGGACTTCCTGCTGCCCCTGGACCGGCACACGGCCGCCCGCTCCATCGTCGGCCTGCACGAGCGGGCGCGCTCGGGGCTCGGCGTCGAGGTCGCCTGCGGCGGCGGGGTCGGCAGGACCGGCACCGTCATGGCCTGCCTGGCCACCCTCGACGGCCTGCCACCTCGGGAGGCCGTCGAGTGGACGCGTGAGCACTACCACCACCGCGCGGTCGAAACCCCCTGGCAACGGCGGTGGGTGGCGTGGTTCCCCACCCGCCCCGGGGCCTGATCCCGCGCAGCGGAATCCAGGACATCGCACTATCAACCAGAAGCACCGGGCGGACCATGACATCGATTGATTTCCAGGCCGTGTTCCGGGTTTACGGGTGGTCGTTCTATTCTGCCTAGTCCGCACGTGAGCCTCCGGGTGAGCGCGGCCCGTGAAGAAAGGAAATCGGCCATGCCGGAAAAAGTCTCGTACGAGCCGGGAACGTTCTGCTGGGCTGATCTCAGCGCGCCCGATCCGGACGCCGCCACGGCCTTCTACACCGGCCTGTTCGGCTGGCACGCGCACGTCGACCCCGACCCGCTGGTCCCGGGCCACGTCACGCTGACCCTGGACGGTGACCTGAGCCGTCCGGTGGCCGCGCTGATGCCGATGATCGCCGGAGCGCCGCCCGGGACACCGGCCTTCTGGACGACCTACGTCAGCGTCGCCGACGTCGACGCCACGACCGGGCTCGTACGGGACGCGGGCGGCCAGGTGTTCATGGGACCGATGGACAGCGGGGAGCTGTGCCGCTTCGCGCTGCTGATCGACCCGCAGGGCGCGTTCGTCGGGCTCTGGCAGGCCAAGGACTTCCACGGCGCCGGGGTCGTCGGCGAGCCGGGCGCGTACTGCTGGAGCGAGCTGCTGGCCGTACGCGACGCCGAGGGCGCCAGGGCGTTCTACGGGACGGTGCTCGGCTGGAAGAGTGACGTCCACGGGTCTCGTGTGGAGTGGCGTACGGGTGGTGGCACGCCCGCCGGTTGGATGACGGAGCTGGACGAGCGGTGGCCCGCCGAGACCCCGTCCCGCTGGACGGCCACTTTCACGGTGTCCGACTGCGACGCCGTCGCCGCGCGCGCCGCCGAGCTGGGCGGCACGGTGGCGATGGCGCCCCACGACGTCCCGGCCGGGCGGTTCGCCCTGCTCGACGATCCTCAGGGCGGGCGCTTCTCGGTCGTCCAGCCGAACAGCTGACCGGGTACCGGCCGCCGGGGACCGGGCTGCGAGTCGCGGGAGGGGCGCCGTACGCCCGTGACGACCATTGGCCGCCACGGGCGTACGGCGTCTCCCGTCAGGTCCCGTCAGGTCCCGTCAGGTCCCGTCAGGTCCCGTCAGGTGAGGAG
Organism: Streptosporangium sp. H13245; assembly: GCF_055690525.1. Taxonomy (NCBI): domain Bacteria; kingdom Bacillati; phylum Actinomycetota; class Actinomycetes; order Streptosporangiales; family Streptosporangiaceae; genus Streptosporangium; species Streptosporangium sp. H13245. The sequence continues at coordinate 13,467 of NZ_JBSZKT010000025.1, forward strand.
GGTGTCCCCGATCCAGCCGTTGGGTGAGCATCCCGGCGGGATGGCGAAGACGGCCGAGCCGATCGGGGTCGTCCACTCGTTGAGCAGGTCGGCCTCGGCCAGCCTGCGCTGGATCGGGACGAACTGCCGGGAGACGTCCGCCTGGTAGGAGGCGAACAGCAGCCCGGAGTCGGCGTGCCCCTCCGGGGTGAGCCCCTCGTCGTAGTTGTAGACCCTGCGCAGGATCCGCAGGGTCGGGTCGGTGACATGGGCCCGGCGGATGTGGGCCTGCTCGGAGATGACGGGGAAGCCGATCGCGTTGAGCTTCTCGAAGTCGGCCCTGTCATGCTCGTCGCGTCCGGTGAGCGGGGCGCCGTTGTCCAGGCGGCGGCCCACGGTGAACTCCTTGGCGACCCGGTCGACGGCGTCCCAGGTCTCCATCTCCGCCCGGATGCGCCGCAGCACCAGCGTCGTACCGCCACGCAGCCACTCCGGGCCGCCGCTCACCCACACGGCCCGGTCGAAGTCGGGGGAACCGGGCGCGGGGTTGACGGTCCCGTCGAGCTGGCCCATGACGTTGCGCTGGGTCAGCCCGGCGGGCTGGGTGCCCGCGCCGCGCCGGAAGCCCCGCTGGGTCCAGCGGACCCTCGCGAAGGAACGGGCGTCCTTGACGACCATGCGCAGGGCGTGGGTCAGGGTGAGGGCGTCGTCGGCGCAGATCTGCAGCAGCAGGTCCCCGCCGCTCCACTCCTTCCTGAGCCTGTCGATCCCGAAGGCGGGCAGCGGCGCCGCCGCCTCCGGACGGCGGTCGGCCAGCCCGGCCGCCGTGAGGAAACCGGGGCCGAACCCGAAGGTCACGGTGAGCCGGGCGGGCAGGACGGCCAGCTCCGGCTCGGTGTCGGCCAGGGCGGGCCTGCCCTGGGTCAACCGCCGGGCGTCGTCGGTGAGCAGCCGCATCATCCGGGCCAGCGCCTCGCGGCCGGTGTCCGGTAACAGGTCCAGGCCGACGAACACCCCGTACGTCTGGGGCGCCGTCGCGATCCCCGCCTGGTGGATCCCGTCGAAGGGCTCCGTGGCGGACCCCCCGGAGACGGGGGACGCCGCCGGAACGGCTTGGGGGGCGACCGGGGGGACAGCCTGGCCGGGGGCGCACGCGGCGAGGGCACCGGCCGCGGTGGCGGCGCCTCCCGCGAGCAGTCCCCTGCGGCTGAGTCGGGGTTCCCGCATGAGTTCTTCTCCGTTTCCGGCTTCCCGCTCAGCCGCCGCCCTCACCCGTGTCCATGTTCATGTCCTTGCCGGGCTGGTAGTCCTCCTTGCCCCCGGCGAAGTCCTTGCCGACCGCGGTGAACTCCACGGTCTTGCCGTCCTTGAGCGTGAGGGTGAAGGGGATCTGCGCGCCGGGCCTCACCGCTTCGGTGACGCCCATCAGCATGATGTGGTCACCGCCGGGCTGAAGCTGGTGGCTGCCCCTCGCGGGAACCACGAACCCGCCCTCCTTGGGGCGCATGATCATTTTTCCCTTGGAGTCGACGACCTCGTGCAGTTCGACCTTCGGTGACAGCGGCGAGGTGCCGGAGACGATCGTCACCTCGGCGTCGGTGTTGTTGACCAGGGTGCCGAAGGCGGCGCTCATCCCCTTCTTCGCGGTCTTCACCCACGGATCGGTGATCGTCAACGCGGAGACGGCAGCGGCGGCGACGGAGGGGGTGGCGGCGGGTGCGGCGGTCCCCGGGGCGGTACTCGGGGCGGCGGCCGGTGCCGTGGTGCCCTGAGAGCCACACCCGCCCAGGACCACCACGGCCGCGATCAGGATTCCCACGGGGGCGGTACGACGGACTCCGGCACGGGCGATCCTGCTGATTCCGGAGCCGCTGGTTCCGGGACGGTTGGTTCCGGCACGGTTGATACGACGAGCAGACACGTTGAGGCCTTTCTTCTGGCCGGTCCGGCGGGCCGAGGCCGAACGCCGCCTCGATATGGCCATGCCGGACACGCGACCGGGACTGTCACGCTGATGTGGTCCGCCGGGCAGCCGGAAGGCCGCGTCGGCGCGGGCCCGCGCGTACGTACGCGCGGGCGGGCTCGGGAACGGGTCAGGCCCCCGGGCGACCCGAGCGGTCAGCCGGAGGTGAGGGTGACGATCCGGGGAGGGCCGCGCCCGCTGACGACGTGGCGCAACACGGCGGAGCGGAGGGCTCCCGGCTCGATCGCGCCCGCGGTGAGGAAGGACACGTACGCCGGGGTCACGACCACGACGAGCACGCGGCACAGCCGGGCACCGAGCCGTCGCAGCAGTGCCCACAGCGCCGCCTCGCCGCGCGCCAGCCACAGGGCGGTCAGCCCGACGGCCCAGCCGTGCGTCACCAGCATGCCCAGACCGGGCAGCAGCCCCGAGTGGGCGTGCCCGATCATCTCTGCCATCTCGGCGGGGGAGGCGGCGTGCGCGAGGGAGAACAGCACGTGCAGCCCCGCCTGCACGCCCGCCAGCAGCGGCAGGATCACCGCCAGCGTCCGTTCGCGCCCCGACACGGCGAGAGCCACGGCGAAGGCGAGGGCCAGGGCGACGGCCGCGCTCGGCACGGAGACCGAGCCGCCCGCGAGGACGTGTGCCGTCACGCTCAGCCCCAGGCAGACCGCGGCGAAGGCGGCCGCGCGGGCGAGGCGGAAGGGCGACGTCGCGGGCATGATGGGGAAATCATCCCACGCCACCCCGGCGGTACGAAGTCCGAGCCCCACGGGCGATTCGCGCCCGTGCCACCCCCGGGACCCGCGCCGCACCCGGGCTCCTAAAAATCTTGAAAGAAATCCGGTCGCCGTGTCGAATCGGCCCGGGCTCGTTCGAAGCGTGGTCAGAGGGCCGGGAGGAACACCGAAACCGGCCAGGACGCGTGAGGAGAAGGCCATGACCCAGCAGGTGACGAGGAGCGCGAACATGAGGGCCCGCGACTCGCGGGCGAGCGTCACCAGGTCGCTCCTGGGGTGCGGTGTCATCGCCGGGCCGGTGTACATCGCGGTGTCCCTCGCCCAGGCGCTGACCCGGGAGGGCTTCGACCTCAGCCGCCACGCGTGGAGCATGCTCGCCAACGGCGGTCCCGGCTGGATCCAGATCGTCAACCTCGTCGTCGCCGGGCTGGCGAGCATCGCCTGCGCGGTCGGCCTGCGCCGGGCCCTGGCCCCGGGGCAGGGCGCGACCTGGGCTCCCCGGCTCGTCGGCGCGTACGGGACGACCCTGATCGGCGCCGGGATCTTCCGGGCGGATCCGGGGATGGGCTTCCCCGCGGGGACGCCCGAGGGTCCGGGACCGGTCAGCTGGCACGGAATTCTCCACTTCGCCTTCGGTGCCGTCGGCTTCCTGTGCGTGATCGTCGCCTGCTTCGCCGTCGGCCGCCGGTTCGCCACGGAAGGCCGTACGGGATGGGCGGGCTTCTCGCGGTTCACCGGCGCGCTGTTCCTCGTGACCTTCGCCGCCATGGCGAGCGGTGGGGGTGCCGTCTGGGCCAACCTGGCCTTCGTCACCGGAATCGTGGTCATCTGGGCCTGGCTCTCGGCCCTGTCACTCCACCTCCACCGGCGCACCTGACCTCGTCCAATCCGGCCGGTCATTCAAGAGACAAAACCAAGGAGAGACACGATGCGATACATGGTCACCCTCACGATCACCAACCACCCCGCCACCCCGCCGCCCGCCGAGCTGATGGAGGCGATCACCAAGCTCGGTGAGGAGGCCACCGGGGCGGGCGCGCTGCTCGACAACGGCGGGCTGGCCCCGAGCGCCGAGGGCGCGCGGGTCGAGGTCACCGGGGGCAGGCTGAGCACCACGGACGGGCCGTTCGCGGAGGCGAAGGAACTGGTCAGCTACGCCCTCTACCAGGTCCGCTCGAAGGAGGAGGTCGTCGAGTGGACCTCCCGCTTCATGAAGGCGCACCGCGACCACTGGGAGGGGTGGGAGGGGGAGGCCGACATCTACCGCGTCTTCGGGCCCGAGGACTTCGCCGCTCCCGCGTAAAACCTTCGCCGTCCCGCGTAGAACCGCCCCCGCGTAAAACCGCCGTCGCCGCCCCGGCTGGGAACCCCGGCCGGGGCGTCGCGTCGCCCGGCTCCCCCGCGCTCCCCCGGCACGCGGGGGGCCGGGGAAGGACGGTGTCGCGGACGGGAACGAAGTGCTTGGATCGGGAGGCATGACGGTTGGGGATCCCCATCGGGTCGTCGAGGCGGTCTGGCGAATCGAGTCCGCGAGAGTGATCGCCGGGCTCGCCCGGATGGTGCACGACGTCAGCCTGGCCGAAGAACTGGCGCAGGACGCCCTGGTCATCGCGCTGGAGCAGTGGCCCATCTCTGGCGTACCGGACAACCCCGGCGCCTGGCTCATGCTCACCGCCAAGCACCGGGCGATCGACCTGCTGCGCCGCAGGAACCGGTACGAGCGGAAGCTCGAAGAGGTCGGCCGGGACATGGAGATCCGCCGGGAGTCGGCCGAGGCGGAGCTGGACGACGCCCTCGACGACCACATCGGCGACGACGTGCTGCGCCTCCTCTTCACGGCCTGCCATCCCGTACTGTCCACGGAAGGGCGCCTGGCGCTCACCCTCCGCCTGCTCGGCGGCCTGACGACGGAGGAGATCGCACGCGCCTTCCTGGTTCCCGAGCCGACCGTCGGACAGCGGATCTTCCGGGCGAAGCGCACCCTCGCCGAGAAGCGGGTGCGGTTCGAGATGCCCACCCCGGCGGAGCTGGGCGACCGGCTCTCGTCGGTTCTGGAGGTCGTCTACCTCATCTTCAACGAGGGCTACTCGGCGACCGCCGGTGACGACTGGATGCGCCCCTCGCTCTGCGAGGAGGCGCTGCGCCTGGGCCGGATCCTGGCGGGCCTCACGCCGGAGGAGTCCGAGGTGCACGGCCTCGTCGCCCTGATGGAGATCCAGGCGTCCCGCACGCGCGCCAGGACGGGACCCGGCGGCGAGCCCGTCCTGCTCCTCGACCAGGACCGGGGACTGTGGGACCGGCTGCTCGTCCGCCGGGGGCTGGAGTCGCTCGCCCGCGCCGAGGCGCTCGGCACCCTGGGCCCGTACGGTCTGCAGGCCGCGATCGCCGCCTGTCACGCCCGCGCGCGGTCCGCCGACGACACGGACTGGGAGCGGATGGCCGCCCTCTACCGGGTGCTCGCCCACGTCGCCCCCTCGCCCGTGGTGGAGCTGAACCGCGCGGTCGCGGTGGGCATGGCGTACGGCCCGGAGCACGGCCTGAAGATCGTGGACGGGCTGGTGACGGAGCCCGCGCTCAGGAACTACCCGCTGCTGGCCGCCGTACGGGGGGATCTGCTCGTGAAGCTGGGCCGTCTCGACGAGGCGCGCGAGGAGTTCGAACGGGCCGCCGGGCTCACCCGCAACGAGCGCGAGCGGAGCCTCTTCCTCGCCCGCGCGACCGCCACGGACGGCTGACGGGGTGCCCGGGAGCGCGGGCGAGGAATCCGGCCGTCGTACTCACCGGTAACTAAGTAGCCGCACTCACGCCCCGGAAGCGGATCGTCACCACGATGGTGTGCATGACGACACGACCGGTGAAAAACACGACGACGACCGCTTTCTACGCGCAGGCCGTCATCTCCTTCGGGCTGTCCGTGGCGGCCCTGGGAATCGGTATCGCCTACCTGCCCGTGACCACCTGGGTCCGCTCGTTCATGGGGCTCGGGCTGCTCTACGTGGTGACGTCGACGTTCACGCTCGCCAAGTGCGTCCGGGACCGGAACGAGGAGGCCGCCGTCGTCAGCCGCGTCGACCAGGCCAGGCTGGACAAGCTGCTGGCCGAGCACGACCCCTTCAAGAACGACTGACGCCCGCCTTTCAGGACCTCCCGCCTTTCAGGGCTCGGCGCGCTCGTGCCGGTCCGTACGGCCCCGGTCAGGCGGGGCGAACCGGGGGCGCGGCCCCGGTGTGCTCGTAACCGTCCGAGTGGCGGTCCCGGTCAACTGGGGCGACCGGGGGCTGCGCGGCCCCGGGGCCGGGCAGGACGTCGACGTCGGTGGCGCGCATCGGCCGGTCGCACACCGCGCAGCGCGGTTCGACGTGGCTGATCTCACCGCAGGCGTGGTGGCGGTAGAGCACCGGCGGACCGGCCTCGCCCGCCGTCCACCGGTCGCCCCAGCGCACCATCACCAGGAGCAGGTCGCACAGCTCCATGCCCTTGACGGTGAGCGCGTACTCGTGGCGGGGCGGCCTGCTCGAATACTCCTGCCGCTCCAGCACGCCGTTCTCGACCAGCCACTTGAGCCGCTCGGTGAGCACCTTGCGGGAGATGTCCAGGCTCTGCTGGATCTGGTCGAAGCGGCTGATGCCGACATAGACGTTCCGCAGGATCAGCGGCGACCACGGTTCACCGATGACATCCAGCGTGCGGGCGATCGAGCAGGCCATGTCACCGAATCGGGTTCGCTGCATGGGGACAGTCTAGCGAGAGGGTTCCTTTAGGGAACGGTCACCTGCTACCGTCTCTCCCGTTAGTTTCCTAAAGGAACTGACCGAAGGTGAGCACATGGGGAGGAATCCAGGGATGACCGAGACGACGCCTGTCGCCGAACTCCTGTTCGGCGAGGCCGACGCGACACCGATCAGCACGGACGAGGCGACGATCAAACCGTGGGACGAGGCGCGGGCGTGCCTGGAGTCCGCACCGAAGGCCTGGATCTCGACGGTACGGCCCGACGGCCGGGCACACGCCATGCCCGTGTTGCTGGTGTGGGCCGGAGGCGCCCCCTGGATCACCACCCGCCCGGGGTCCCGCAAGGCCAGGAACCTCGCCGGCAACCCCGGTTGCGTCATCACCGTCCCCGGCGAGAGCCTTGACCTCGTGGTCGAGGGCGAGGCCACCCGGGCGCGGGACGAGGACGAGCTCCACCGGGTGTCCGCCGCCTTCAGGGCGAAGTACGAGTGGGAGCTCGCGGTGCGCGACGGCTCCGTCTACGAGGACCGCCTTCCCGGCTCACCCGAGTACGGTTTCTACCGGATCACGCCCACCCGCGCCTTCGGCTACGGCCCGGACGGGATGACGGCGACGCGCTGGCGGTTCTGATGACCAAAACCGGCCGGTCTCACACCCGTTTTCGATGACCGGGACCGGCCGGTTTCACGCCCGTTCGCGCCCGTGACCGGGACCGGCCGGTTTCATGGCTGTTCGCGCCCGGCCCGCCGCCCGCGGGGGTAGTCCCTGAGCTCGATCGTCTCGTGCGGGCGCACCCCCGTGCGCCGGAGCCCGCTCAGGGCGCGGATCATGCCGCGGGGAAGGCGGGCGAGCAGCCGGGTGCCCCACACGGTGGCCCGCAACCGGGACCGGCTGTCCGGCACGAGGGTCCTCGCCATCCTGCGGCCCAGCTCCCGGCTGCGTCTCGCGTACTCGCCCAGCTCGCTCTCGTACGCGCGGAAGGCCCGCCCGTGGTCGCCAGGTGCCGGGTGCCCGTCTCCTTCTCCGTGATCGCGGGGAGCGGGCCCATCCGCTCCACGATCTCCATCGCCGGCCTGAACAGGTCGACCGCGTGCCCGCCCGTCCTGCGTGGCGTCGGCGCCCGCTCCACCACGGTCACCTCGAAGCCGTGGTGGTCCAGCCAGTACGCCAGGACCGGCCCGGCGACACCGGCCCCGGAGACGAGGATCCTCATGGCCTTCCTTCCCTTTTACTTAACGGAAGGCAAGTCATCCGAATGGCCTCACACAAGCACTTACCTATCGTTAAGTCAGCCACTTTTACCGTGCCGGTACCCTTGATCCGAGCACGAGGACACCCACGCGTACGGGAGGTCCGGCGCGAGGGCAGGGGAGAACGATCAGGTGGCGAGGCCGTCCGACACCAAGGCGCGCATCCAGGCGGTCGCACGGGAGTTGTTCGCCGAGAAGGGCGTGCAGCAGACGAGCCTGCGCGACATCGCCGACCGGCTCGGGATCACCAAACCCGCGCTCTACTACCACTTCACCTCGCGGGAGGACCTGCTCCGCAGCATCGTCCAGCCACTGATCGACGATGTCGACGCCTTCCTGGCCGACACCGAGGCGAAGGCCCCGCAGAGCCCTCGCGATCTCCTCCAGGGCTACTTCGACATCACCTTCCGGCACCGGGAGGTGACCGTGATGGTGGTACGCGACCTGTCCACCCTGGCCCACCTCGACCTGGGTCCCCGCATGGGCAGCTGGCGGCGGCGGCTCATCACCCTGCTGCTCGGCCCGGATCCCGACCTGGCCGCCCGCGCCCGCGCGGTCGTGGCCATCGGCGGGCTCTCGGACTGCACCGTGGAGTTCGCCGACGTACCGGCCGCGACGCTCGGCCCCCCGGCGGTGGCCGCCGCGCTGGCGGCACTCGGCGCCGACCCGCTCGGGGCCGACCCGCTCGGGGCCGGTTGAGCCGCGCGAGGAACGAACCAGCCGGTGCATCGAATCCGCCGGTGTATCGGATCCGTGGTGTATCGGATTCGCTGGGGTGAGGTCCAGCGGGGTGAGGTTCGGCGGAAACCCGGGCGCCGGAGGAGAGTGGGCTCACCGGCTCCGGATACGCCGGTGGTGTCGGACAGGCGCCACGGAAACGCACCTCGGTGTGGCACACTTTCGACATCGCCACAGCGGCATCGATCGGTCACATCGCCCGCCCCATTCCAACGGACGCGCCACAGGCTGATGCCCGTGGCCGCCGATCGGAGGTCCGTATGGACCTGTCCACGCACGCCCACCCAGACTGGATGGTCTGCGACATCGCAGGGAAGATCGACATCTTCACGGCCCACGCGCTCCGCGAGCACCTGCTGGCCGCGCTGGGCCGCCCGGGATACCGGCTCCTCCTCGACATGTCCATGGTCACCGCCATGGACGCCAGCGGGGTGGCCGTGCTGCTCTCCACCCTGCACAGGGCCGTACGACACGGCGGCACGCTGCGGCTGATCGCTCCGGCACCGGCGGTGAGCGGGCCGCTGAAGGCCAGCGGGCTGTCGGAGAGGTTCGCCGTCAGCGCCAATCTGGCCGACGCGCGGATCGCGGAACCACTGCCCGTCGGCGTCATGTGAACCACCGCCCGCACGCCGTTCCGGCCCGGGGAGCCCTCCGGGCCGAGGGCCGGAGCGGTTCCGGGCAATCCTCAATTGATTTATTGGTAAAAAGAGCGAGGAAATATCATAAAAGCGTCAAACAAGTCTAAAGTTAGCCCATGGTGACTCACCGCACGGCGGTCGTACCGGCAGATTCGGGAACGCCCGGTAAGTGTCTCTGCGGCCATCCGGCCGACTACGTGATCGAAACGCGCTGGTTCTCCGGCAGGCACTCCCGTGATCCGGTCTGCGCCCCCCATGTCACCGAGGTCCTCCAGGGAATCGCGAAGCAGAACGCCCGCCGCGACGGAGGATGAACGCTCGACGCGAACCGGCCGCGAGCTCGCCCGCGCGCCGGTGATCGACACCCCGGTCGACGCCTCGACATCTCCACGCCTCGACGCCTCGACGTCAGCGGCATGATCAACACCACGACCCGTGGACACCCCGGGTCGTCGCGGGACCCGTCCTCGACGCACGGACCGGCCGGTCCCCCGTGACCGTCGGCGCGGCTCTCCGGAAAGCGCGAGAACACCGGCACCGCCACCGGGAACGACGGACCAAGAGCCTTTCCAAGCCGAGCCGTTCCGCCTCGGATCGGATCGTTTCGCATCGAGCCGCTTTCCCTAGAGCCGTTTCGCCTCGGGCCGTTTCGTGGCGCCGCCGAAGCGGCGCCTCTTCGCGTGCAGGCCGCCCCCTCCGGGTCACCGGCCTCCGCCCGCTTCCCTAGGGAGCCGGGGATTCGCGGATCTCGGCCAGGGAGATCCGCATGGCGTCGGCGGCACGCGTGAACCAGTCGGAAATAGCGGCCAGCTCGTCCGGGCCGTAGCTCTCGAAGAGCTCGGTGAGCCGCCGGTAGGTGGGCTCGTACGCCGTCGCGATGCGGGCGGCCGAGTCCCCTTCCGGGACGATTCGGACACGGCGCCGGTCATGAGGATCGGGGACACGCCGGGCGTAGCCCGCGCTCTCCAGGCGGTTGACCACCCCGGTGACGGCCCCGGTGGTGAGACCGGCCAGCTCGGCGAGGCGTCCCGCGGTGAGCGCCTCCTCCCCCGCGCCCAGGACGAAGCCGAGACACGTCAGGTCCGTGACGTTGATCCCGAGACGCTCGGCGAGCGTGTGCTGCCCGACCAGGCTCAACGCGATCAGCTGGTCCATCCGGGCTAGAACCTCCGGCGGTGAGGCCCCGGCTTCGGATTTGCGTTCCACCACAGAATCTCCTTACTATCTAAGAAACTTAGCTCGTGAGATAAATGATACGGGCCGATTCAACCTAGCGCCTGTCGCCCCGGCGACTCATCACGGCCCGCAGGGGACGGCGCTTCAGACGGAGGAGACATCGTGGGGATGAGAAGAGACCTCGCGGAGTTGGCGGAGATCCACGAAGAGCACGACATGGGACACACCGTGGCGGGCTGGACCGGTTCGATCGTCTGCGTCACCGGTTTCGCGATCTCCGGGGTGGCGATGACGGCCGCCAGCGTCCTCTTCTTCTGGATCGGCGCGGGGATCGTGGTCCTGGGCGGCACCCTGGGGTGGCTGCTCCATCAGATGGGCCTCGGCAAGGAGATCGGCCCGCGACCGGTGTCGGAACGCGGCATACGCTGGCGCCCCTCGAAGGAAGGGCAGAGAGGATCGGGAGCGGCGGAGGTCGCCGAAGAGGCGGCACGCCCTCGTACAGAACCTCGCGTCCCCGCCCGGCTCGGCCCGTGACGGCGGTCCAGGTCCCGTCCGATCTCCGATCCGGTCTCTGATCCGGGCGCACCCCGCACGGTCCGGCACCGATGTCGTACCGAAGCGCGCAGGCCGGTCCCTCACCCGGGGGGCCGGTCTTCCCGCTTTTCAGCCCGTTCCGGGCTTTTCGAGCCCGTGCGGAGGCCGTCCGCGTTCGTCCGAGACGAAGCCCCGACGGCCAGGGCTTCGAGCGGCCGATTCGCACTCCGTCATACGCCAGATAGGACGAAAACGCGCAAGTACACTGTAATTCCCCACCACGGGGGCGACCAGATCTGCATACCTGGTAAGACGGAGGGAACGCCCGCCCTGTGAACTGCGGGTCTAAGGAGTCTTTCCATGCCACCCGAAGGTGCGAACACGCTCTCGATATCGGCCGACACGCGCGGAAGCGCCATCGTGGTCCGGGTGATCGGCGAGCTCGACTACGACTACGCACCGATCTTCCGGCGGGAGCTCACCCGGGCCTGGAGCGTAGGCGCCGACACTGCGCCGCCCCGGTTCCCGGCACCCCCGTCGCCCGACACACCGCCCGAACTCCCGGTACCCCCGGCGCTCAACGCGCCGTCCGGGCTCCCGGCACCCCCGTCACCCGACACGTCGTCCGGGCTTCCGGTGCCTCCCGTACCGCTGCCCGGCCAGGCGTCGCTTCTCCCGGAGACGTCCTTCCTTTCGGAGTCGCCGCTTCTCCCGGAGTCACCGCTTCTCCCCGTTCTCCCTGAGACGTCGCTTCTCCCGGAGACATCGTTCTTCCCGGTGTCGTCGCTCCCCTCGGAGCCGCTGTCCCCGCCGTCCCCGCTGTCGCCCGAGCCCCCTTCGCCGTTCTTTCCCGGGAGCCCGCCTCCCCCCGAACCGGGGAGCCCGCCACCGCTCTTCCCCGAGGGACCCTCGCCTCTCTCACCGGACGTACCGCCACCGGACGAACCACCGTCGGACGGGCGGCCGTCACTCGCCACGCCGACCTCGCCCTCCCTGTCTGAGGTCTTCCCGTCTGAGGTCTCCCTGGCTGAGGTCTCCCCGTCTGAGGTCTTCCCGGGTACGCGGGCCGAGGCCCCGCCCCGGCTCATCCTCGATCTGGCGGGGCTCACCTTCTGCGACTCCACCGGGCTCGCGGAGCTGTTGTGGATCCTGCGCAGGAGCCAGGAGACGCGGACCCGCCTGGTGGTGGCCGGGGCGAGCCGGGCACTGCGCCACATGATGGCCATCACCGGGCTTCTGACCTACTTCACGATGGTCGCCTCCGTGGAGGAGGCCCTCCTGGAGGAGGAACCGAGGGTGACGGAAGGGCACTGACGCGCTCGGGTGGAGTGGAAGCCGGAGACACCCCTGTGGAAGACACGTCCTTGGGAGAGACCTCCGTAGAAGTTTGAGACGTATGTCGTTAAAACGCACTCATTCACCTGACAAGTGGGTCAATATCTTCTTACGGGAAAATCCACTATCCGGCGAAAGTGGGGGTCCCGATGCGGAAGATGTCGCCGCGGACGGCCGCGGAAGCACTGCCCGAGAATCTTGACGGGCTGCCGGTCAAACCCGGAGAATTCCTCGCTCTCGTGTCCGTGGATTTCACCGGGACGTACCAGGTCTACCTGGCGGCCAAGGACGAACGCATCAAGATGACCCGGCTGTCCATGAGCCTGCTCGCCGCCCCGTTCGCCGCCGCGGTCGCGCTGGCCAGCGCGAAGGTGGTCAGCCCGCAGATGCTGACCACCTGGCACAGCGTTCCCTGGCACCTGTTCGCGATGGTCGCCGCGTTCGGGCTGCTCAGCGTGCTGCCCTTCCTGCGGCTGATCGAGGCGGTCAACGCGCACATGAGGACCGCGCGGGCGCTCAACAACTTCCGCCTGCTCTACACGGTCCACCTCAAGGACCAGTTCGCGGCCCTGGGCTGGACTCCCAACCTGCCGGTGGACCCGCGCTATCCGGAGACGTACGCGCCGCTGGCCTGGCCGGGGGTCAACGTGATGATGCTGGCCCTGGTCAACAGTTCCTACATCGCGGTCGGCGTGCTCGGGATGGTCGGGGCCGCGCCGACCGTGGCCCTGCTCCTGGTGATCATCGGGCTGCTCGCGCTGGTCCACTATTTCGTCTACTACGTTCGCGCCAACGTTTCCCGGCAACGCCGACTCCCACACAATCCCTTCCATTTCCCCAACGTGGAGACCTGAATGCCCGACCTCCTCAGATTCGCGTCTTGTGGGGAGACGTGGATCTGGCTGATGCGACACGTGACACACAACGGCGGGCCCGCCCTGGACGACCGCGGCCCGATCATCGAGGCTCCGGCGGTGCTGTTCGAGGTCAGCAGCCTGGCCTGGGACGATCCGGTCCTGAAATGCTACGGCGACGCCGGAAAGATCCCGCTGTACTCCAGCAAGTTCAGCGAGCGGTCGATCGTCCCGCCGTTCAAGTACAGCTACGGAGGGCGGCTCCGCCAGTTTCTCGGTGTCGACCAGCTCGGCTGGGTCGCCGACGTGCTGCGCGCCAAGCCGTACACCAAGAGCGGCTGGATCTCGCTGACCGTTCCCGGTGAGCCTCCCGACGCGGTGCCCTGCCTGACCAGTCTCGCCTTCAGGCTCCGCGCCGGGCGGCTGGTCATGACCGCCGCCTTCCGATCGCAGAACGTGTTCACGTCCTATTTGAACTACGTGCCGCTGCGCGGCATCCAGAGCGAGGTCGCGGACGGCCTCATGGTGGGCTGCGGATCGATGAGGGTCTTCGTCGACGTGCCGCACATCTACACCGCGGACGAGGCGACGGTCGGGGAGATCCTCCAGCTGTCGGAGCGCGACGGGCCCGGCGAGGGAGCGGCGGTACGGGGTCCCGATCATCGGATCTGCCCCATCCCCTGATGACACGGGCCGCGGCCCGTGTCATCAGGGAACACCGGCCGGTCGCGTCACAGGGAGGCGAGGTACGCGGCGACCTCGTGCCGTCCGCCGTGCTCGGCCCATCCCTGTGGCGTGGCGCCGAACTCGGTGTCGCGCACGGACGGGTCCGCCCCGAGGTCCAGGAGGGCCTTGACCATGGGCAGGTCCCCGGCCCACGCGGCCTCGTGCAGCGGAGACCCCCGGCGTACGAGGCCGACCTCGAACCCGAGGGAGGCCATCAGCCGCACCGCCTCGACGTTCCCGTGCGCCGCCGCCCGGTTGACCAGGTGCGGCACGCGTTCGACGGCTCTGGCCACCAGGCCGGGAGCGGCGTCCGTGCGCTCGGCGCGCATGCAGGCGCCCAGGAACCGGTCGACCTCGTCCAGGGAGCCCGTCGCCCCGGCCTCCGCGAGCATCGTGGCCGCCTCGACGTTCCCGCCGAGGACGGCCAGCTCGTAGGGCGTACGGCCCTCGAAGATCGGGTGGCCGGTGCCGGGGCCGTTCACGCCCGCGCCGTGTTCGATCAGGAGCCGCAGGCGCCGGGGCCGCCGGGTCACGGTCGCGGCGAGCACCTCGTCCTGGAGCATCCGCTCCGGCGTCGCGTGGGCGGGACCGAGGCGCCGGTGCCACGGCCCGCCGTCTCCCCGGCCGAGGCCGTACTCGAAGAGCAGTTCCAGGTGCTCGGTGTCGTCGGGGCCGGACCCGCCGAGCCCCCGGTTGTAGAGGGTCTGGCTGTCGTTGGGATCGGCGCCCGCCTCCAGCAGGAGCCGGGCCAGCTCGGCGGAGCGCGGGTGCGGCGGCTCACCGCGTTCGCCGCCGCCGAAGGCCCCGGTGAGCGCGGTGAACGGCGAGGGCAGCCCGTCCCACAGGTATCCCGCGTCCGGGTCGGCACCGTGTTCGAGCAGCACCCGGGCGGTCTCCAGCGCGTCGCCGCCCTCGACCCGCGAGTACGCCAGGTAGAGCAGCGGCTCCCACTCGTACGGCCCGCCCTCGGACCGCGCCCGGGCCGGGTCGGCCGCCAGCGTCGCGGCCATCGCCTCCGCCTGACCGGTCGCGGCCATGGTGTGGACGCTCGCGACCGCGAGTCCCGGGTCCAGGGCCAGCGCCCGCGCCGCCCCGCGACGGCGCGACGGGTCGTCGTTCCCGTACGGCAGGCAGGCCAGCCGGAGGAACTCCGCGACCGGGTCCGCGCTCTCGGGAACCAGGTGGGGTGAGCGGGAGTGCCGCGCGAGGACGTCGAGGTGGGCGCGGAGCCGGGGCCAGCTCGCGAAGCCGTACGCCCTCGCGACCGTCAGCTGGGCGTCGGCCAGCGTGAACCCCTCCGGTAGGCCCGGCGGTGGCGGTGCGGAGAGCCTGTTCGTGGCCTCTTCCAGCGGACGTCCCCCGGCCGTGGACCCCTCCGGCGAGCGCTGATGGTCTTCGCCGTGCGGCGACACCGAGGAGCGGGCCGGGCGGGGGTGGAACTCCGCGACCAGTTCCAGCGCGGCGGTGTCGGCGGCGCGGACCGCCTTCTTGAGACGCTTGGCCTGGTTTCTCAGGTGTTCGAGGCTGGGGTTGTCGGGAAGACGGCGAACAGGCACGGGGGCCTCCCTTTCGTCGCGCCCGACGTCCGCGTGATCGGGCCGAAAAGGAGGTTGGCCGCGTGAGCAGTGTGACGCTCAGGTGGGCTCTGCCCTTCCCGCGGACCGGGCGCGCCCTGCCGCGCGGACTCCACCATAACCCCCGAGCCGCGAGGGCGCTTCTCGCCCAAACCCCGTACCACGCGAGCGCCCGTGCCGGAGGGGCGCCCCTCACCCGAGGCCGCGCGGCCCCCCGGACACGGCCGTGATCCCCGGCCTCACCTGAAGCGGCGCAGCCGCAGGCTGTTGCTGACCACGAACACCGAGGAGAGCGCCATCGCGCCCCCGGCGATCATCGGGGTGAGCAGCCCGAACGCGGCCAGCGGGATGGCGGCGACGTTGTAGGCGAAGGCCCAGAACAGGTTGCCCCTGATGGTGCGCAGCGTGCGGCGGGAGAGCCTGATCGCGTCGGCGGCCACCCGCAGGTCGCCCCGGACCAGGGTGAGGTCGGAGGCCTCGATCGCGACGTCGGTGCCGGTACCCATCGCCATGCCGAGATCGGCCTGGGCGAGCGCGGCGGCGTCGTTGACCCCGTCGCCGATCATGGCCACGGTACGGCCCTCGGACTGGAGCCGCTTGACGACCTCCACCTTGTCGGCGGGCAGCACGTCGGCGATCACGTCCTCGATGCCGACGGCCTCGGCGACCGTACGGGCGACCGTCTCGTTGTCGCCGGTCAGCAGGACCGGGCGCAGGCCGAGCGCGCGCAGCGCGGCGACCGCCTCGGCCGAGGTGGGCTTGATCGCGTCGGCGACGGTGAGCACCGCGCGGGCCTTCCCGTCCCAGCCGACCGCGACGGCCGTCTCCCCGCGCGCCTGGGCCCGCTCCAGCTCCTCCTCCAGCTCGGGCGGCAGGTGCTGCGACCAGTCGGCGAGCAGCCGGGGCCGCCCGACGAGGACGGCGTGCCCGTCGACGACGCCCTGGACGCCGAGGCCCTCGACGTTCGCGAAGTCCTCGACCTCGGCGGTGGAGTCCGCCGCGCGGGCGACGGCGCGGGCCACGGGGTGCTCGGAGGCGGCCTCCAGCGCCCCGGCCAGCCGGAGCACCTCGTCGCGGTCCTCACCGGCGGCGGGGAAGACCTCCTTGAGAGTCATCGTGCCCGACGTCACGGTGCCGGTCTTGTCCAGGACCACGGTGTCGATGCCGTGGGTCGACTCCAGCGCCTCCGGGCCCTTGATCAGGATTCCCAGCTGGGCGCCCCGGCCGGTGCCGACCAGCAGCGCGGTCGGCGTGGCGAGGCCCAGGGCGCAGGGGCAGGCGATGATCAGCACCGCCACGGCGGCGGTGAAGGCCGCGGCGGCGCCGGAGCCCGTACCGAGCCAGAAGCCGAGGGTGGCCACGGACAGCGCGATCACGATCGGCACGAACACCGCGGAGATCCGGTCGGCCAGCCGCTGCACGGCGGCCTTGCCGTTCTGCGCGTCCTCCACCAGCCTGGCCATCTGGGCGAGCTGGGTGTCCGAGCCGACCCGGGTGGCCCTGACCACGAGCCGCCCCCCGGCGTTCACGGTGGCGCCGACCACCGCGTCACCCGGCCGCACCTCGACGGGGACCGACTCGCCGGTCAGCATGGACGCGTCCACGGCCGAGGAGCCCTCCTCGACCACGCCGTCCGTCGCGATCTTCTCCCCCGGCCGTACGACGAAGAGATCACCCACCGTGAGTCCGTCGACCGGGACGAGCTCCCCGGAGGCCAGCGTGACCTCCTTGGCGCCCATCGACAGCAGCGCGCGGAGCGCGGCACCGGCGCGGCGCTTGGAACGGGCCTCGAAGTAGCGACCCGCGAGGATGAAGGTGACCACCCCGGCCGCGGCCTCGAAGTAGATGTTTCCCGAGCCGTCGCCCCTGGACAGGGTGAACTCGAAGCCGTGCCGCATGCCCGGCATGCCCGCCGTGCCGAAGAACAGGGCCCAGAGCGACCAGGAGAAGGCGGCGATCGTCCCCAGCGAGACCAGCGTGTCCATGGTCGCGGCGCCGTGCCGCAGGTTGGTCCAGGCCGCCCGGTGGAAGGGCCATCCGCCGTAGACCACGACGGGACCGGCCAGGGCGAGGGAGAGCCACTGCCAGTTGTCGAACTGCAGCGCCGGGATCATCGCCATCGCGACGACCGGCACCGACAGCACGACGGAGGTGATCAGGCGCTGCCTGAGGGGAGTGAGCCCGTCAGGCTCTTCCTCTCCATCTCCCTCTTCGGCGGACGTCGGCGGCGCGGGAAGCTCGGCGGTGTATCCGGCCTTCTCCACCTCCGCGACCAGGTCACCGGGGGTGACGTCGGCGGGGTAGGCGACCTTCGCCTTCTCGGTGGCGTAGTTGACGGTCGCGGTCACGCCGTCCAGCTTGTTGAGCTTGCGTTCGATGCGGGACGCGCAGGAGGCGCAGGTCATGCCGCCGATGGCGAGTTCGATCTCGTCGTGGGCGGGCGCTTCGCCGGTGGTCATGGACGTCACGGCCTCTCCTCGTACCTTGCCTCGTGGCTTGTCCGTCGTGGTGCGCGGCCCGGGGCCGTCGGCGACCGACCGGCCGGGGCCGGGAGTCCCGCCGCCTTCCGGGAGCGGGCCCGTCCCCCGCCCCGGGACGGTGTCCCCGCGCTGGGTGTGCCCAGACATGTTTCTCTCCTCGTTATGAGAACGCGTAACCCCTATGGGGTATTTCACGGCTGGTGGCTGTGCCCGTGGCCGTCCCCGGACGGTCCCGTGGCCCCGCCGCCCTCGGGATCGGGACTCGTGGCGGCGGTGAACACGGCGGTGCGCACGGTCCCCGCGTGCTTGAAGTCCAGGTAGAGCCCGTAGGTCCCCGCGCTCGGCACCTCGGCGTAGAAGGTGATGTTCGGGCCGGGCGCGGTGCGCCCGTCGCCGGGCGCGCCGTCGGGGTGCACGTGCAGGTAGGCCAGGTCCCCGTCACGCAGCGCGACCAGGTGCCCGTACGCGGCCAGGTAGGGCTGGAGGTCGGTGACCGGCTCGCCGTCCTTGGCGATCGAGAGCGTGAGCATGCTCGTACGGCCGGGGATGAGGTCTCCCTTCAGCGTGACGGTGTAGTCGCCCACCTTCGCGGTCTCGGCCGGGACGGCGAGCGGCTCCGGACGGTAGTCGCCCGCGGCCGACAGGTCCATGCCGAGCGTCAGAGGACCCGCCCCCTCGGGGGCGAAGTCGGCGAACGCGCGGTACTCCCCGGCGGCGGGAAGCTCAAGCGGGACCGACCACACCCCGCCCCCCAGCTGGGTGGGGTGCAGGTGCTGGAAGCCCGTCAGGTCGCGGCGGACCACGATGAAGTGCAGTTTCTTGTCGTGCTGCGTGGTGAACCCGGTGACCGGGGAGCCGCCGGGGCCGATCACCGTGAAGCGGAAGTCGGTCCGTTTGCCCACCTTGACCTCGTCGGTCTCCGGCATGAGCATGTATCCGCCCTGGGAGACCTGGAGCCCGGCGGGAACGGCCGGTGCCTTCACGGCCGCCTGCTCCGTCCCCTGGTGGGCGCCGTGCCCCGCGCCCTGCCCGGCATCGCCCTGCCCGGCATCGCCCGCGCCGGGGGAGGTCTCGGCCGCCGCGCCGCCCGTCGGGCCGAACGGCCCCGCCAACCGGCCCGCCCCCAGGGCGCCGCCGAAGACCACGGCCAGCACCAGCGCGTACGCACCCACCTTGATCGCGCCGTTCATCTTGATCACCCCTTCTTGATACCCTTAGGGGGTATCTTTTCGCTCGCCCACAGTGCCACACCACCACCCTTTTCCGCAACCCCCTGGGGGTATACCTGACACCGGTCTCCAGGTCACAGGATGGCTGATACGCAGGATGATGACGGGACTTACCGGAATTCTGAGGATCTCGGGACGCCGGGGATCCGAGATGCCGGGGGCGGGCAACCCTTCCCCGCGCCCAGGCGTATGAGGGTGTATGAGATCGGATGAACTGAGGTGAGCGGCCGGGACGACGCCGGATTCTCGGCCTTCGTCGCCGCACGCGGCACCAGCCTGCTGAGGATCGCCCATCTCGCCTGCGACGCCGCCGAGGACGCCGAGGACCTGCTGCAGACGTCACTGGAGCGGGCGTACCGCAACTGGAACCGGGTGCGCGACGACAACGATCCCGAGCCCTACGTGCGTCGCATCATCGTCAACACGGCCATCAGCCGCGCCCGGCGCCGGGCGATCCTGCGGATCGTCCCGATGAGCACCCCGCCGGAGCAGCCGTCGCGGGAGGCCGACATCCCGCTCCGCCACGCGCTCATGGACGCGCTGCGCGACCTGCCGCCCCGGCAGCGCGCGGTGGTCGTCCTGCGCTACTGGGAGGACCTCAGCGAGGCGCAGACCGCGGAGATCCTCGGCTGCTCGACGGGAACGGTCAAGAGCCAGGCGTTCAAGGCGCTCGCCAAACTGCGCCCGGCGATCGGCGGAGAGTCCCCGGAGAAGGTGATCAGGAATGCCCATGCTTGAGCGGGAGATACACCGGATCATGGCGGAGGAGACGGCGAGACTGCGCGCGGCTCCCGACCTGGCCGAGCGGGTGCTCAGGACCTCCCGGCGCAGGAACTCCAGACGGCTCGGGATCGCCGCCCTGGCCACCGCCGCGGCCGTCGTGGGGATCACGGTCCCCGCCTACCTGACCCTCGACACGGCCCCGGCGCGACCGGACCCGGCCGCGACCTCGGGGACGACGGACCCGGGCCTCGACGACCGGGGCGCGCCACAGCCCCTCTTCACCCAGCTCCCGCCTCCCGTGCCGACGCCCACGGCCACCCCGCGCGTCTCCCGGCCGCCCATCGACATCGGCAGCGGGAACACGGTGGGACGGGTCCACGTGGGCTACATGCCCGACGAGCTGGTACGGGACAAATGGGCGTTGAACCGCGGCGACGAGTACAGCACCTCGTGGAGCTACCCGGAGGACGGCGAGGGCGCCTACCGCATCCAGATCTTCGTCTTCGAGGGCCTGGCCGTGGCGGCCGCCGACGAGCGGTGGCGGGAGTACGTGGACAAGGGCACGGCGAAAAAGGTGTCCCTCGGCGCCGGCCGGACCGGCCACATCTCCACCCAGTGGGTCGGCGAGGACGGCGGCAAGGGAACCCCGACCGCCTTCGTACGGGTGGGTGAGGAAAGGGTGGTCGAGGTGCTGATGAGTCCCGCCTACGCGAAGGACCTCGGCGGCGAGAGAGCGATCGATCGGGTGCTGACCGGGGTCGCGGCCGGTCTGACCGCCGACGACTGAACCCGCGGGGAGGCGCCCTCCCCGCGGGATCCGGTGGAGCGGTCAGGACGGCAGGCGCCGGACGCGCTCCGAGGAGGGGTCGTAGAGGGGCTCCGCGGTGACGACGGCGCCCACCCAGGTGCCGGTGACGCCGACCTCGACGCGGTCGCCGGGGGCGGTGGTGCCGGGCAGGTAGGCGTAGGCGATCGAGCGGTCGACACGGTGGCCGTACCCGCCGCTGGTCACCCGCGAGGCGGGCAGGCCACCGGCGCGGACCGGCTCCCCGCCGAGACAGACCTGGCGGGGGTCGTCCAGGACCAGGCAGAACAGACGCCGCGCGGGCACCCCGGCCCCCGCGTCCGCACTCACCTTCGCCCCCGCGCCCACACTCACGTCCGCACCCGCGCTTACGTTCGCGTTCGCGCTCGCGTTCGTGCTCGGGTCCGGTGTGGGGTGGCGGGCGGCGTCCAGGGCCGCGCGGCCGAGGAAGTCCTTGTCGCGGGCGACCGCGAAGCCCAGGCCCGCCTCGTGGGGGGTGGTCTCCGGGGTGATGTCCATGCCCCAGACGCGGTAGCCCTTCTCCAGTCGCATCGAGTCGATCGCGCGGTACCCGGCCGGGCGCAGGCCGTACGGCGTTCCGGCCTCCATGAGCGTGTCCCACAGCGTCAGCCCGTACTCCGACGGGCAGTACAGCTCCCAGCCGAACTCGCCCACGAACGTGACCCGCTGGGCCAGCACCGGGACGTTCCCGACGCTGATCTCCCTGGCCTTCATGTAGCCGAAGGTCAGGTCGTCGCCGGAGACGGAACCGAGGATGTCGAGCGCCCTCGGGCCCCACAGGCAGTAGCAGGCGTGCGCCGAGGTGACGTCGCGGACGTCGAGGCCCAGGCCCCGGAGCCAGGCGGCGTCGTGGACGCCGAAGGCGGTGCCGGTGACCAGGCGGAAGTGGTCGTCCGCCAGGCGGGTGACGGTCAGGTCGGCCTCGATGCCGCCGCGCTCGTTGAGGAGCTGGGTGTAGACGATCGAGCCCACGGGCCTGTCGAGCTGCCCGGCGCACGCCCGCTGCAACCCCTCCAGCGCCCCGGGCCCCGACACCTCCAGCTTGGAGAACGAGGTCTGGTCGAAGAGGCCCGCGGCGTCGCGGGTGGCGAGGCACTCCTCGCGTACGGCGGGCGACCAGATCCGGCCCGCCCAGCCGTCCGGGCGAGGGCTCGGGCCGTCCGGGAGAGGCCCCTCGCCGGGCTCGTACCAGTTGACCCGTTCCCAGCCGGACTTCTCGCCGAACGCCGCTCCCAGCTCCACGTGCCGTACCCAGGCGGGAGAGCGGCGGAGGGGCCGGGCGGCGGTGCGCTCCTCGCCGGGGTAGACGATGTCGTAGTACTTCGAGTACGAGTCCAGGGCCTTGGCGCGGGCCCACGACGCGGAACGGGCATGCGCCCCGAAACGCCGCAAATCCATACCGAACACGTCGTATTCGGGCGAGCCATCCACAATCCACTCGGCCATGACCTTGCCCACTCCTCCGGCCGCCGCCAGGCCGTGGACGCAGAATCCGGCCGCCGCCCACAATCCGCGGACCGGGGTCTCACCGAGGAGGAACTCGCCGTCGGGGGTGAACGCCTCGGGGCCGTGGACGACCTTCGTGATCTCGGTACGGGCCAGGGCGGGGACCCGTCGCACCGCCGATTCCCATGATTCCCGAAATTTCGGCATATCAGGTGGAAAAAGCATCCGCGATTCCTCCAGCGGAGCGGCCGTGTCCCAGATCTCTGGATTCCGGATATATCCGCCGACCAAAATTCCGGCGTTCTCCTCACGGAAATAGACAATGTTATCCGGATCCCGCACCGTGGGCATGGACGACGGAACCTCGAATGGCTCGGTGACCACATATTGGTGTTTTATCGGTACAACCGGAATGTCCACCCCGGCCAGCCGCCCGACCCGCCCGCTGGCCGCGCCCGCCGCGACGACCACGGTCTCCGCCAGGACCGACCACTCCTCGACGTCGCCGGAGCCCTCAGTGCCCTTGGTGCCCGACGCGAGCCGTACCCCGGTGATCGCGCCGTCCCTCACGTCGAGCCCCGTCACGCGGGTCCCGGTGTGAATCCGCACGCCCAGCTTCTGCGCCCCGGCCGCCAGCGCCCTGGCCAGCAGCGCCGGGTCCAGCCAGCCGTCCCCGGGCAGCCAGAGCGCGGCCCGCACGTCGTCGGCGCGCAGCAGCGGGAGCATCTCCTTAGCCTCGGCGCCGGAGATCACCTCCAGGCCCAGCCCGTAGGTCTCCCCGGCACCGGCCAGCCGCAGCGACTCCTCCACCCGCTCGGGCGTGGTCGCCAGGCGGAGGCCGCCCACCCCGTGCCACCCCGGGTCCAGCCCGGTGAGCTCGGCCAGCTCGGGATAGAGACCGGCCGAATACATGATCATCTTGGTCTGCGTGACGGTGGACCGGAGCTGGCCCACGAACCCGGCCGAGTGCCAGGTGGTCCCCTCGGTGAGTTCGTGCTGCTCGACGAGGATCACCTCGGTCCAGCCGAGCCTTGCCAGGTGGTAGGCGACACTGCAACCGGCCACCCCGCCGCCGATCACGACGGCTCGCGCGGAGCTGGGAAGTTTCAAGGAGCGCAACCCCTCTGTAACAACTAGTCCACAGAATCGGATCAATGGTATGAAGGTAGGCCAAAGGAGGGCGGCATGCCAGATCCTCTAGCGGACGTCCGTAAATGGGCTGACCAGCCCGTCACCGAGACCCCGATCAAGGGTGGCCTCAGCCACCGGATCTCGCGGCTCACCACGGCCGACGGGCAGCGATGGCTGCTGCGCGTGCTGGACCCCCGGGTGTCGGAGGCCGGTCTGGGCATCCCGCTCGACCAGGAGATCGCCAACACGGTCCACGCGGCGGACGCGGGGGTCGGCCCCAGGGTGCTGCACCGGCTGCCGGGCGCGCTGGTGCTGGAGTATCTCGACGGCGTCACCCTGGACGCCCACGCCGTACGGACGATTCCCGGCCCCGTCGCGGCGGCCTGCCGCCGGCTGCACGCCGGGCCCCGGTTCGTCAACGACTTCTCCATCTTCCGCAAGCTCGACGAGTTCCTCGCCCTCTGCCGTACCCACGAACTGGGCACACCCGACGGCTACGAGGACCGTCTTCCCGTGGCGGCGGAGATCGAACGGGCGCTGGCCGCCGATCCGCTGCCCACGGTGCCGTGCCACAACGACCTGCTGCCGGAGAACTTCATCCGCTGCGGCACCGAGGTCAGGATCGTCGACTACCAGCTCTCGGGGAACAACGACCCGGCCTTCGAGCTGGGCGACATCGCCGCCGAGGCGGACTACGACCCCGACCTGACCGCCCGGCTGGCCCGCGCCTACTTCGGCGGCGACGACCGGCGGCTCACCTCCCGGGTCCGGCTCAACCTGATCATGTCCAACCTCACCTGGACGCTCTGGTTCGCCGTGCACCACGGGCTGCTCAGGGAGCGGGCCGCCGACGCCGACTTCGACTACGAGGCCGAGGCGGCCGACAAGTTCTCACAAGCCGTACGGGACCTGGACGACCCGGGGTTCGGGCGGCTCGTCGATGACGTCCGGGGCGCGAGCACCGGATTTCCCCACCCCCCGCACCACCACGCAAGGAGGCTTGAGTGACCAAGCCAATATCGGCCGACCCGGTCGACGAGGACGCGAAACGCCTCGCCGAACTCGGTTACAAGCAGGAGCTCTCCCGAACCTGGAGCGGCTTCTCTAACTTCGCCATCTCCTTCTCGATCATCTCCATCCTGGCCGGCTGCTTCACCACGTTCGGCCAGGCCTGGAACAACGGCGGGCCCGTCGCCATCTCGTGGGGGTGGCCGCTGATCTCGATCTTCATCCTGATCATCGGGCTGTGCATGTCGGAACTGGTCTCGGCCTATCCGACCGCCGGCGGCATCTACTGGTGGGCCGCCAAGATGGGCAAGCCGATCCACGGCTGGTTCACCGGGTGGTTCAACCTCATCGGCCTGATCGCCGTGACGGCCTCGGTCGACTACGGCTGCGCGACCTTCCTGAACATCACCCTCAGCCGGTTCTTCTCCGGCTGGGACCCGAGCCTGACCAACGCGTTCCTGCTGTTCGCGATCATCCTCGTCCTGCACGGCCTGATCAACATCTTCAGCCACCGGCTCATCGCGACGCTGCAGAACGTCTCGGTGTGGTGGCACGTGTTCGGCGCGGCGGTGGTCGTGCTGATCCTGGTCTTCGGCCCCGACTCGCACCAGTCGATGTCGTTCGTCTTCACCGAGACGATCAACAACTCCGGCTTCTCCGACTCGTCGTACTGGTTCTACGTGCTGCCGCTCGGCTTCCTGCTGACCCAGTACACGATCACCGGGTTCGACGCGTGCGCGCACGTGTCCGAGGAGACCCAGGGCGCCTCCACCGCCGCCGCCAGGGGACTGTGGCAGTCGATCTTCTACTCGGCGATCGGCGGCTGGATCCTGCTGCTGGCCTTCCTGTTCGCGGCCACCGACGTGGACGCGGTCAACGAGGCGGGCGGCTTCGTCGGCGCCATCTTCGACAGCGCGCTCCCCGGCAACCTGGCCACGGCGATCTTCGCGATCTCCACCATCGGCCAGTTCTTCTGCGGGATGAGCTGCGTGACCTCGATGTCCCGGATGACCTACGCCTTCTCCCGCGACGGCGCCATCCCCGGCTGGCGCCTGTGGTCGAGGGTGGACGCCAACCGGACCCCCGTCAACGCGATCGTCTTCGGCTGCACGGCCGCGCTGATCCTCACCCTGCCCGCGTTGTACGAGGCCCCCGGCGGTCTGCCGCTGGCCTTCTACGCGGTCGTGTCGGTGGCGGTCATCGGCCTCTACATCGCCTTCGCGATCCCGATCTGGCTCCGGCTGCGGATGGGCGACCGGTTCCAGCCCGGCCCCTGGACGCTGGGGTCGAAGTACAAGGTCATGTGCTGGATCGCCATCGTCGAGATCGTCATCGTCTCGATCTACTTCATCATGCCGCTGGTCCCGGCCGCCGTGCCGTTCAGCGACGACTTCACCTGGACCGCGGTCAACTACGCGCCGATCGTGGTCGGCGTGATGGTGCTGGCCGTGGGCCTGTGGTGGGTGCTGTCGGCCAGGCACTGGTTCACCGGGCCGCGCCGTACGGTCGACATGGCCGAGGCGTTCGACCCGGCCGGCCCGACCGGCAAGGAGCAGATCGGCTGAAGGATCAGCTCGCCTCGAAGGCCTCCGCCACCGCCGCACGGACCCGGTCCATGGCCGCGGCGGCGGGGGCCTCCCGGCCCATGGAGGTCATGTCGACGTCGGGCATGCCGCAGGCCACCGCCCAGCCCCACGGGGTGAGGTCGCCGTCGACGTTGAGGGCGAACCCGTGGCTGGTGACGCCCCGGCTCTGCCGCATCCCGATCGAAACGATCTTGCGGCCGGTGTCGGCCGTCCACACGCCGGTCAGCAGCTCCGAGCCGGGCGGGGTGTCGCGGCGCTCGGCCGGGACGCCCAGCGCGCCGAGCGCGGCGACGAGCCTCAGCTCGACCTCGCGGACGTAGTCGACGATCCCCTCGTCCTCGCCGAGCTTGACGATCAGGTATCCGACCAGCTGGCCGGGCCCGTGGTAGGTGAGCTGCCCGCCGCGACCCGTGCTCACGACCGGGATGCCGTGAGCGGGGTCGGGCAGGTGCTGCTCAGGGGTTCGCCTGCCCACGGTGTACACCTGCGGGTGGCTGAGCAACCAGAGCGTGTCGGAGCGCTCGTCGCGCTGCCGATGACCGACCAGGTCGGTCATCCGCTCCATCGCCTTCTCGTAGTCGACCAGGTCGTCCTGGACCAGGGACAGTGGGCGTCGCCTCATGCCCCCAGCCTATTTTCAGTAGCGGACCGCCGGCGCCTTGGGGACGAAGATCCACATGAGCACGTAGGCGACCCACAGGGGGCCGGGGATGAGCGAGAGCAACAGCCAGAACACCCGGACAAGGGTGGGCGGCATGTTGATGCTCTCCGCGATCCCGCCACAGACCCCGGCGATTATCTTGTGGTTTCTCGAACGGTGCACGATACCTCTCCCCGAATCGGTGTTCTTCGTCTCTTCAAACGAACGACCGGATCTCACCCGTTCCCGAGACACCCCTGAGAAAACCCTGTCAGGGTCGGCTTGATAACTTTTCGTGCACCTGAGCGTCGGCACATCTAGGCGAAACCAGTTGATCACGGTACGTTCCGCCATGTACGTAATAGGGGATCCCCCCTCCGTTCCACCCCGAGGAGCGCTATGCGCCTGAGGTTACGACGCAGCATGGTCCAGACCGCCACCCTGGTCACGGCCATCGCCCTCCCTCTCACCCTCGCCGCACCGGCGACCGCGACCATCGCGGCCACCACGTCGCCGGGCGTCACCGACGTCCTCGCCAACGTGTTCGCGACGCAGATCAAGGGCAGCAACGTCAAGAAGCACCTGGACAAGTTCCAGGAGATCGCGACCGCCAACGGCGGCAACCGCGCCGCGGGTTCCCCCGGTTACGACGCCTCCCTGGCCTACGTGCAGGACAAGCTGCGCAAGGCCGGTTACCAGACCTCCACGACCAACGTCGAGTTCCCGCTGGGCTGGGAGGAGGCGAGCCCCTCCGTCCTGCAGCAGACGGCCCCCGAGGCGAAGACCTACGCCAACCCGGCCGACTTCGTGACCGTCATCTCCTCCAGCGGAGGCGACGTCACCGCGCAGATCCAGGTCGTCGACCCCGTCATCCCTCCGGCGCCGACCGCGAACACCTCGACGGCGGGTTGTGAGACCGCTGACTTCGCCGGGTTCGTCCCCGGCCGGATCGCGCTGATCCAGCGCGGCACCTGCCCGTTCGTCGACAAGGCCACCAACGCCAAGGCGGCCGGCGCGGCCGGTGTGATCTTCTTCAACGAGGGCCAGCCCGGCCGTACCGACCCGCTCTCCTTCGACATCATCGAGTGGCGCTTCGGCTTCCCCATCGTGATGGCGAGCACGGCCGTCGGCCTGGACCTGGCCGACAGCCCGAACACCACCGTCCGCCTGAAGGTCGACGCCGAGACCACGGTCGGCCGTACCAAGAACCTGATCGCCGACTCCCGCTGGGGCAAGTCCGGCGAGATCGTGGCGGTCGGCGCCCACCTGGACGGCGTGCCCGAGGGCGCCGGCATCAACGACAACGGCTCCGGCAGCGCCGCCGTCCTGGAGACCGCGCTGAAGCTGGCGTACGTGCCGACCAAGTACAAGGTGCGCTTCGCCTGGTGGGGTGCCGAGGAGCTTGGCCTGCTCGGCTCCGACCAGTACGTCGCGGGCCTGTCGCAGGCCGAGAAGGACAAGATCAGGCTCTACCTGAACTTCGACATGATCGCCTCGCCCAACGACGGCACCTTCCTGTACGACGGTGACGACTCCGACGCCGAGGGCGCCCCCGCGGGCCCGGCCGGATCGCCGGAGATCGAGAAGCGCCTTGAGGCGTTCTACGCCAAGCGCAGCCTGCCGTTCGAGGGCACCGACTTCACCGGCCGCTCCGACTACGGCGCGTTCATCGCCAACGGCATCCCCGCGGGCGGTATCTTCACCGGTGCCGAGGGCATCAAGACCCCCGAGCAGGCCGCCAAGTTCGGCGGGACCGCGGGCGTCGCCTACGACCCCTGCTACCACGCCGCCTGCGACGGCATCAACAACATCAACGCCGCCGCACTCGACCGCAACTCCAAGGCCGTGGGCTACGCCACCGCGTACTTCGCCTACGACCTGAAGGGCATTCCCGACCGCAACGCGGCACTCGCCAAGTCCGCGGCGAGGACCGCGGCGGCTCCCGAGGGCGCCGCCCGCTAGGGACTGCTCCGCAAGCGCACCACCACGCTGTACGGCGCGCACCCGGCACGGGTGCGCGCCGCTCGGGGGACCCACACACCCTCAGACCCGAGGAGCATGATGCGCAGTTTGTGGACCATGGGCATGGCGGCGATCCTGGCCATCCCGTTGGCGTTCACCGCACCATCGGCGTCGGCAGCCGCCCCACCGGACATCTCGCTGACCGCCGTGAAGGCACATCTCACCCAGCTCCAGTCCATCGCCACCGCCAACGGCGGCAACCGCGCCCACGGCCGCCCCGGCTACCTGGCCTCGGCCAACTACGTCAAGGGCCTGCTGGACGGCGCGGGGTTCACCACCTCCCTGCAGTCGTTCACCTACAACGGCGCGACCGGCTACAACGTCATCGCCGACTGGCCGGGCGGCGACCCGAACGACATCCTCATGGTCGGCTCACACCTCGACAGCGTGACCGCGGGACCGGGCATCAACGACAACGGCTCCGGCAGCTCCGCCATCCTGGAGACCGCCCTCGAGGTCTCCCGCCAGTCGCTGGCACCCACCAAGCACCTCCGCTTCGCCTGGTGGGGCGCCGAGGAGCTGGGCCTGCGCGGCTCCCAGGCCTACGTGAACAGCCTCTCGTCCACCGAGCGGGCAAAGATCAAGGGCTACTACAACTTCGACATGGTCGGCTCACCCAACGCCGGTTACTTCCTCTACGACGGCGACAACTCCGACGGCGTCGGCTCGGGCCCCGGCCCGGCGGGCTCGGCGCAGCTGGAGTCGACGCTCCAGGCGTACTTCACCTCGATCGGCGTGGCCACCCGTGGCACCGACTTCGACGGCCGCTCCGACTACGGGCCGTTCATCGCCGTCGGCATCCCCGCGGGCGGCACCTTCACCGGCGCCGAGGGCATCAAGTCCAGCGCCCAGGCCACCCTCTGGGGCGGTACGGCGGGGCAGGCGTTCGACCCGTGCTACCACCGGGCGTGCGACACCACCTCCAACATCAGCGACACCGCGCTGAACCGCAACGCCGACGCCATCGCCTACGCGGTGTGGACGACCGCGACCGCCGTGGCCCCGACGGTCGTCTGGCAGGACACCTTCGAGACGGCGACCGGCTGGACGACCAACCCCTCGGGGACCGACACGGCGACTTCCGGACTGTGGGAGCGCGGTGACCCCGAGGCCACCACCTCCAGCGGCGCCAAGCAGCTCGGCACCACCGTCAGCGGCACCAACGACCTGGTCACCGGCAGGCTCGCGGGCGCGGCGGCGGGCGACTACGACCTCGACGGCGGCATCACCAGCGTCCGGTCACCGGCCGTCACCCTGCCGTCGACGGGAACGCTCAAGCTGGCGTTCTCCTGGTATCTCGCGCACGGCACCAACGCCTCCACCGCCGACTTCCTGCGGGTGAAGGTCGTCGGCTCCACCACCACCCAGGTGTTCCAGCAGCTCGGCGCGGCCTCCAACCGCAACGGCGCCTGGGGCACGGCCAACGTCGACATCTCCGCCTTCGCGGGGCAGAGCGTCCGCGTCCTCGTCGAGGCCGGTGACGCCTCCGGCGCCTCCCTGGTCGAGGCCGGGGTGGACGACGTCAAGGTGACCCGCCAGTGAGCGGGAGGGTGACCCGGCGGCAGTAAACGAGACCGGGTGCGGCCCGCGCCTTCCCCTCCGCGGACCGTCCGGACACCCTCCGGACGGCCCGCCACGCGGGTCGCACCCCTCTCGGACGAACCAGTCTCGAACGGGCCACTTACGGGCGGACCGATCCCGGGCGGACCGGTCCCGGGCCTCGTGGAAAGTCCCTCCGGACGAACCGGCGCGCGGTGGCGGCGGCGGTGAGGCCGGGCGTCCTCGCGGGGGAGGACGCCACCGGGACCCGTCAACCCGTCAGCTCGTCAGCTCGTCAGCTCGTCAGCTCGTCAGCTCGTCAGCTCGTCAGCTCGTCAGCTCGTCAGCTCGTCAGCTTGGACCGTCGAGCCGGGGTCGCTCGTGCCGGGTGCCCTTGAGCTCGTGAAAGCCCGGTGTCCCGGCCACGAGCAGCGTCCCGTCCCACAGGCGGCCCGCCCGCTCACCCTCGGGAATCCTGGAGATCACCGGGCCGAAGAACACCACGCGCTCGCCGCCGGTGTCGGGGCCGTTGGCGGCGACCACCGGGGTGCCGACGTGCTCACCGATCAGGCCGATGCCCTCCGCGTGCGAGGCGCGTACCGCCTCGTCGTAGGCCGTCGACATCCCGGCCTCGGCCAGCTCCGGCGGCAGACCGGCGGCGACCAGCGAGTCGTGGAGCGAACCGACCCAGTCCTCCCCGCGAGCGCGCCCGACGGTCCACATCGCGGTGTACAGCCTCCCGAGCGCCTCCTGCCCGTACTCCTGCTGTACGGCCGCGCAGACGCGCACGGGCACCCAGAGGTACCCCTCCGTGTCACCCTCCGGATCCTCCTCCCGGCCCTCGTTGAGCACCGACAGGCTCATCACGTGCCAGCGCACCTCGACCGGCCGTACCCTCTCCACCTCCACCAGCCACCGGGAGGTGATCCAGGTGTACGGGCAGGAGGGGTCGAACCAGAAGTCCGCGATCGTCTTGATCGTCATCCCCAGCTCTCCGATCGTCGTCCCCGGGCGACGCCCGAGGACCGTGTCACCTTCGTCACCTTCGCCGAATCGCGTGCCGGAGCCAACCCGGCTCGCCCTCCGACATAAAAATATGAACCGGGTTTGCTTATGAACCCGGTTCGCTTTTATAGTCGTCGCATGGCGGGACTGCGGGAGCGGAAGAAGGAACAGACCCAGCGGCGGATCGCCGCGGTGGCGCTGCGGCTGTTCGCCGAGCGGGGCTTCGAGGCGGTGACCGTCAACGAGATCGCCGAGGCCGCCGAGGTGGCGAAGGTGACGCTGTTCAAGTACTTCCCGACCAAGGAGTCACTCGTCCTGCGAGGCGTGGGCCAGGAGGACCTGGCGGGGATCGTCGCCGCGCGACCCCCCGGGCGGTCGCCGCTGGAGGCGCTACGGGATCACTACCGCGGGTTCGCCGCCGGGACCACCGGGACCGCGGAGGCCGTGGAGACCGTGGACAGGGACACGCTGATCATCCAGATGCGGGTGATCTTCGCCAGCCCCACGCTCGGCAACGGCGCGAACGCCCTGCTCCACAGTCAGCGCGAGGCGCTGGCGCGGGTGCTCGCCGAGGAGCGCGACGAGCTGACGGCCGCCCTGATGGCCGCCCAGATCACCGCCTCCGTGCTGACCCTCCAGGAGAGGTTCTTCCGCCACCTGGTCTCCGGCGCCTCGCTGGACGAGGCGGGCCGCCGCCTCTGCGGGGACGTCGAGCTCGCCTTCGATCTACTGGAACACGGCCTGCTGGAGCACGGCCCCGACCAACCGGGAGAATGATGCGCGCCAAAGGGATCAACTACGACACCGGGTTCCTCCCCGGCCAGGACAACACCCGCAAGGTGTTCGACCCCGACGCCGTCCGGCACGACATGGACGTCATCGCCAACGAGCTGCACTGCGACGCCGTACGGATCTCCGGTGGCGATCCCGCGCGGCTGAGCGTCGCCGCCGAGCACGCCGCGGCGGCGGGACTTGAGATCTGGTTCGCCCCCTTCCCCGTCGACCTCCCGCCCGAGGCGATGCTCTCGGTCTTCGCCGACTGCGCGGAGCGGGCCGAGGCCGTACGGCGCGGCGGGGCCGAGGTGGTGTTCGTGGCCGGGTGCGAGATCAGCGCGTTCGGCACCGGGTTCATCCCCGGCGCCACGTACCTCGACCGCATGCGGACGATCGACAAGGCCGACCTGGAGTGGTGGTCCTCGCTCGGCCCCGTCCTGGAACGGCTCAGCGGCTTCCTGGCCGAGAGCGCGGCCGTCGTCAGGCCCCGCTTCGGCGGCCGGATCACCTACGCGGCGGCCCCGTGGGAGTTCGTCGACTGGGGCCCGTTCGACATCGTCGGCGCCGACACCTACCGTGCCGCCTACAACGCCGACAGCTTCAGGGAGGAGCTGCGCGAGAAGTTCAAGCACGGCAAGCCGGTCGCGGTGACCGAGTTCGGCACCTGCGCCTGGCGGGGCGCGGGCGAGCGCGGCGGCATGGCCTGGATGGCGCCCGAGGACGCCGTACGGGACGAGGGCGAGCAGGTGCGCTACTTCACCGAGCTGCTGGACGTCTTCGAGGAGGAGGGGGTGGACACCGCGCTCTGGTTCACCTTCGCGGGCTTCGGCCGCGTCGGGGACGGGGACCTCGCCTCCTACGGCGTGGTCAGGATGCTCGACCGGGAGCGCTGGGCGCCGAAGGAGGTCTTCCACACGATGGCGGCCAGGTACGCCCGCGGCCGAGCCGTCTGACGAGATCGCGACCCTGGCCGTTTCGAAGGCGAGAGCCCAGGCCGTTTCGAGGACGAGAGCCCAGGTCGTTTCGAAGGCGAGAGCCCAGGTCAGGAGGACGGGCGGTCGTATATGCCGATCGCCCAGCGGCCGGGCTTGGTGCCCACCTCCGCCGCCATCCGCTTGAGCACCCGCTCGTCCGTCTTCGGGTTCACCAGAACGTCGGTGACGTACTGCCCGTCGCACATCCCCGTTTTCTCCGTTTCTTTTTCCGGACATTTCAGGTTTTGCATTGCCTCAGGGGAGATGGGCTCCGAGCACCCCCGCCACCTGGGTCAGCGGCATGTGCTCGAAGTAGTGCAGGACGACCACCGCGCGCTGGCGCCCCGACAGGGTGCCGATCGCCGTCCACAGCGCGTCCCGGTCGCCGACGTCGCTCGTGAAGTCCCGCTCGTCCACCCGGTCGGGCAGTTCCCCCGTCGGGATCTCCCGCCGCCAGCGCCGCCGCCACCAGGAGGCATGGGTGTTGGCCATGATCCGGTAGACGTACGGGTCGGGATCGCCGTCGATCCGCTGCCAGGCGAGCCAGGCCCTGGCCAGCGCGGTCTGCACCAGGTCCTCGGCGATCGCCCAGTCCCTGGTGAGGAGGTACGCCGTCCTTCGCAGCCGCTCATGGCGCTGCTCGACGTACTCCGCGAACTCTGTCATCGTGCCTCCGCCTCGGTGCTCCGACGATGACTACCGTCTGGCGGGCGGGTTCGGTTTACGGCCGGCCACGAAAGGCGTCGGCCGAACGGCCGGGTCACAGATGCCTCGCCGCTCCGCTAGCCTCGCGTAGGTTACGCACGCGCTGGTACGGAAGGTGCTCAAGTGATCGGCTGGTTCGAAGCAGTGGTCCTCGGACTGATTCAGGGATTGACGGAGTTTCTGCCGATCTCCTCCAGTGCCCACATCAGGGTCGTGTCGGCGTTCTTCGGCTGGCAGGACCCGGGGGCCGCGTTCACCGCGGTCATCCAGCTCGGCACCGAGGCCGCGGTGGTGATCTACTTCCGCAAGGAGATCTGGGAGATCATCTCCACCTGGACCCGGTCCCTGTGGACCCCGGCCCTGCGCGCCCACCACGCCGCCCGGATGGGCTGGTACGTCATCGTCGGCACCATCCCGATCGTGGTGCTCGGCCTGCTCTTCAAGGACTCCATCGAGGGCGCCTTCCGCGACCTGCGCCTGATCGGCATGACGCTGATCGTCTTCGGCCTGGTCCTGTGGTTCGCCGACCACACCGCCCGCAACAGGCTCACCCTGGAGCGGCACCTCAGCTTCACCCACGCCCTGATCTACGGCTTCGCCCAGTCGCTCGCCCTCATCCCCGGCGTGTCCCGCTCCGGCGGCACGATCAGCGCCGGACTGCTGCTGGACTACCGCCGCGAGGAGGCCGCGAAGTACTCCTTCCTGCTCGCCATCCCGGCCGTGCTGGGCGCGGGCTTCCTGGAGCTGTTCAAGATCGGCGAGGGCGCGGCGCCGGAGTGGGGTCCCACGATCCTGGCCACCGTGATCTCGTTCATCGTGGGCTACCTGGCGGTCTCGTGGTTCCTGAAGTACATCAGCACCCACCGCTTCACCGGCTTCGTGATCTACCGGATCGCCCTCGGGATCATCATCATCGCCCTGGTGAGCACCGGGATCCTCGACCCCTCGGCCTAGGAGCCCGGCCCTCGCGACCCGGCCGGTCGGCCGGGTCGCCCTCGGGTTCCCGCTAGCACTGGCCGTCGGCGACGACCCAGTGGTTGGGACCGGTCTGCCTGAGACCGTGGGTGACGAGGGTGTTCCACAGGCCCATGGCGTTGTTGGACCCGTTGGCGTAGGTGTAGCCGCCGGACTGGTAGGCCCGTCCGGCGACGGTGTGGGCGTAGTTGCTCGCCCGTACGCAGGTCTGCGGCACCGTCGGGGTGGGGGTCGGGGTCGGCGTGGTGGTCGGGGGCGGGGTCGTCCCGCCGGTCAGGCCGAAGAACTGCGCGTCGTGATAGGCCGAGCAGATGGTGTCGAGGAAGTACGCCGCCGCGCTGCCGCACTGGTCGGCGGCGCCGCCGGGATCGATCGGCAGGCCGTGCCCCATGCCCGTGATCTCGTACACGCGCACCGCGTCGCTCCCGTACACCTTCAGGGAGGTGCCGCCGGTGAGGCTCCGCGTGGAGGTGGGGCTCTGCGAGACGCCCCGCACGTTCGTCCACTGGTCGCGCAGCTGGGCGGCGTTGGCCGGTACGACGGTGTAGTCGGACAGCCCCTGCCAGATCGCCACGCGCGGGTACGGCCCCGAGTAGCCGGAATGGGCGTTGCGCACCAGATCGCCCCACTGCTGCGGGGTCTTGCTGACGGGACCGTACTGGCAGGTGGAGGCCTGGAGGAGGCTGGCGGCGCACCGGTACGCGAGCCCCGCCCCGATCGAGCCGCCCGCGAAGACGTCCGGGTACGTGGCGAGCATGACCGCCGACATGGCCCCGCCCGCCGACAGGCCGGAGACGTAGACGCGCGCCGGGTCGGCCCCGTAGGTGGAGACCGCGTAGGCGACCATGGCGCGGATCGAGGCGGCCTCGCCCTGGCCCCGGGTGGTGTCTCCGGTCTCGAACCAGTTGAAGCAGCTCGACGAGTTGTTCGCGCTGCCGGTCTGCGGCAGCACGAGGGTGAACCCCGACTGGTCGGCGTACTTGCGCCACCCCGAGTTGGCGAAGTAGCCGCTCGCGTTCTGCGTGCAGCCGTGCAGCAGCACCACCAGCGGGCGTCCGGCGGTCGACCCGTCGGGCCGGTAGCTGAACATGGTGAGGTTGCCGGGGTTGCCGCCGAACGAACCGACCTGGACGAGCGACGCGGCCCGCGCGGGAGCCGTCGTCGCGGTCGCCGCGCCGAGCAGTCCGAACAGCCCGAGCGACAGGGTGAGGAGGATGCGGAGGGTACGGGAAAGTCCCGCTGGAAAGGTTGCGGCCATGACGTGCTCCTTCGTGGCCCTGTGACCTGTATCACCGGCCCTTACCAGCGCACGTTAAAACCGCCGTAACCCCTTTGACATGTTCACGAGACACACTCTTCGTCTCCGTGTTATGGATCACACGGGCGCGGGCGGGGCCTTCCCTCCCCGGACATCACGAACTTTCCGGGCCCTCCTGGCCTTCTGACCTCCCCGGATCGCACGGAGGCCCTCCACGGGCCCCCTCGGCGACCGCCGCGAGGCATCACTCCCGGAAGCGCCTCCCGTTCCGGCCTCGGTTTCGGCTTTGACTCCGGTTTCGGCTTTGACTCCGGTTCCGGTTTCGGCTTTGGCTCCGGCTTTGACTCTGGTTCCGAGCCCGGGTCCGACTCCGGCTTCGGGCCCGGTTCCAGCTCCGAGTCCGGCTTCGGCGGGGGGCGGCCGGTCCTCCGCCCGCAGCCGGGCGGCATGTTGGTAGGCGGTCACGGTGGCGACGAACATAGCGGTCAGACCGATCACAGATGGATCATTCCCCCGCCCGGCCCGACGAACACCACACACAACGAACCCCCTCACGGACGCGAATCCACGACCGTATCCTCATCCCCGACCGTGTCCCGGACAACGGATTCGCTCGTCGCCATCCGTTCACCGTCATCTACCGACCGTCACCGGACCACACCGAAACGGCCCCACCGGCACCCGGCGTTCACAGGACACGGACTCGCTCATGCCCACCCACTCACCATCACCGACCCACACCGTCACACGACATTCACGGACAGAGACCAGGAACCGGCCGTTTCTGGGCGCGTCTCACTTGGTGCTGGGCTCGGGGACACTGGACGGGTGCGTTCCGACTGGTCCGGCCTGCCTGTGCGTCATGCCCTGCCCGAGTTGCTCGCGGCGCTGGACGGGCGGGGCGTCGCCGTGCTCACCGCGCCTCCGGGCACCGGCAAGACCACGCTCGTCCCGCTCGCGCTGGCCGGGCTCCTCGACGGTTCGGCGCCGAAGCGGGTGATCGTGGCCGAGCCGAGACGGATGGCGGTACGGGCGGCGGCGAGGCGGATGGCGTGGCTGCTGGAGTCCGAAGTGGGCGCGGAGGTCGGGTTCTCGATACGCGGCGAGCGCAGGGCCGGTCCGAGGACGGTCGTCGAGGTCGTCACCACGGGAGTCCTCCTGCAACGCCTCCAGCGCGACCCCGAACTCGAAGGCGTGGACGCGGTCCTGCTCGACGAGTGCCACGAGCGCCACCTGGACGCCGACACCGCCCTGGCGTTCCTCCTGGACGTCCGCGCCGCGCTCCGCCCCGACCTGCGGATCGTCGCCACCTCCGCCACCGCCGACGCCGCCCCCTGGGCCCGCCTCCTCGGCTCCCCCGGCGGCGCCGACGGATCCTCCCCGTCGGATACCTCTTCCGATACCTCCGACGACCCCGCGCCGATCGTGCACGCCTCCGGCACCATGCACCCGGTCGCGCCCGTCTGGGCACCGCCCGCCGGGACCATCGCACCGCCCCACGGCATGCGGGTGGACCCGGCGTTCCTGGCCCACGTCGCCGGTGTCGTACGGCGTGCGCTGGCCGAGCACGAGGGGGACGTGCTCTGCTTCCTGCCGGGCGTCGGAGAGATCGGCCGGGTGGCCGCGATGCTCCCCGGCGTCGACGTCCTCCAGGTGCACGGCCAGGCCCCGGCCCGCGTCCAGGACGCGGTCCTGTCCCCGGGCGACGGGAGAAGGGTGGTGCTCGCCACCTCGGTCGCCGAGTCGAGCCTGACCGTACCGGGCGTGCGGATCGTGGTCGACTCCGGCCTGGCCAGGGAACCCCGTACCGACCACGCCCGTGGTCTCGGCTCGCTCACCACCGTCCGCGCGTCCAGGGCCTCGGCCACCCAGCGGGCGGGACGGGCGGGCCGCGAGGCGCCGGGCGTGGTCTACCGGTGCTGGTCACGGGCCGAGCACGACCGGCTGCCCGAGTACGCGCGGCCCGAGATCGCGCTCGCCGACCTGACCGGCTTCGCCCTCCAGGTCGCCTGCTGGGGCGACCCCTCGGCCACCGGCCTGGCCCTGCTCGACGCGCCACCACCCGCCGCGATGGACGCCGCCCGCCGCACCCTGTACGCCCTGGGCGCCCTGGACTCTCCCGGCTCCTCGCGGCCACCGGGCACGCCGGAGCAGTCACCGGGGCACTCGCCGGACCTTCCCGTGGGCCGGGTCACCGACCGGGGACGGCGGATGGCCGGGGTCGGGGTCCATCCGCGCCTGGCGCGTGCCCTGATCGACGCCGGTACGGGCACGGGTGCGAGCGGGATCGACGCCGGGCCCCGGGCCGCCGAGGTCGTGGCGCTGCTGTCGGAGCAGCTGCCCCGGGACGCGGGTGACGACCTGGTGGCGGTCTGGCGCTCCGCGCGCCAGGGTGGTGACGGCTTCTCCGCCCGATGGCGCCAGGAGGCGGGGCGCCTGGCGCGGGCCGTGCCCGCCACCGATCGACGCCAGGGACGGAAGCTCGCCAGCGCCGGTACCGCCCGGCCGGAAAGGGGCGACACCAGCAGAAGTGCCAACACGGGGACCAGGACGACCGGGGATAACAACGCGGGGACCAGGACGGCCCAGGGTGACAACGCGGGGACCAAGACGGCCCAGGGCGACAACACGGGGACCAGGACGACCCGGGACAACAGCACGGGGACCAAGACGGCCCAAGGTGACAGCACAGGGACCAGGACGACCCGGGACAACAGCACGGGGACCAAGACGGCCCAAGGTGACAGCACAGGGACCAGGACGACCCGGGATAGCAGCACGGTGGCCGGGACGGCCAGAAGTGACAACGCGGCCGGGGGTGACGACGCGGTGGCCGGGACCGTCGTGGCGCTGGCCTACCCGGAGCGGGTGGCGCGGCGGCGCGGCGGGTCGTACCTGATGGCCTCGGGAACGGCCGCGGAGCTGCCGCGCGGGTCGCGGCTGGGGACGGCGGAGTGGCTGGCCGTCGCGGTCGCGGACCGGCCCGCCGGAGCGGCGTCCGCCAGGATCGGGCAGGCGGTGGTGATCGACGAGGAGATCGCCAGGCTCGCCGCGGCCTCCCTGTACAGCTCCGGGGAGGAGATCACCTGGCACGTACCTCCGGGAGAGCGGCGCGGTGACGTGTCGGCGCGGCGGGTGGAGCGGCTGGGCGCGATCGAGCTGTCCAGCCGCGCGCTCCGCGGCGCCGACGTGCGGCCCGCCGTCCTGGAGGGCCTGCGCGCGGAGGGCCTGTCGATCCTGCGCTGGACGCCCGAGGCCGTGGCCCTGCGCGAGCGGCTGGCCTTCTGCCGCCGTACGCTCGGCGACCCGTGGCCCGCGACGGACGACGACGCGCTGGTCGGCGCGGCCGACCGCTGGCTGGAGCCCGAGCTGTCGCGGGCCCGCCGCCGGTCCGACCTGGAGCGCCTCGACGTGGTCTCCGCGCTGCACCGCCTGGTCCCGTGGAACGCCCGGCTGGCGGAGGTGGCCCCGGAACGGGTGGAGGTGCCGAGCGGGTCGCGGATCAGGATCGACTACTCGGGCGAGCGGCCCGTACTCGCGGCCAAGGTGCAGGAGCTGTTCGGCTGGGCCGAGGCTCCGCGCGTCGCGGGGGTCCCGCTGGTGATCCACCTGCTCTCCCCCGCGGGCCGCCCGGCCGCCGTCACCGCCGATCTGGCCTCGTTCTGGCGCGAGGGCTACCGCGCGGTCCGCGCCGAGCTGCGCGGGCGCTACCCGAGGCATCCCTGGCCCGACGATCCCCTGTCGGCCACCGCCACCCGCCGTACCAACCCCCGGCGCTGACCCCGGCGGTCCGGAAGCCCGGACGGGCCGGGCAAGCCGGGCGCGGGATAACGCCGATGAGCCGGACAAGTCATCTGATTGAGATGTGGGACGCTTCCCCTTACGGATTCGCCGGACCACACTCGGTGCATGTCGTGGGTGGGAAGTTCCGCAGTGGAGATCGCGGATGCCGTGCGACGGGGGAAGGTCACGGCACCCGTGGTGGTCGCCGAGCACCTCGACGCCATCGCCGAGCGTGACGGGCGCGTCGGGGCGTTCCGCGTGGTCCGCGCCGAGCGGGCGCTGGCGGAAGCGCGGGTCCTGCAGGAGCGGGAGGACCTGTCCGAGCTGCCGCTCGCCGGGGTGCCGATCGCGATCAAGGACAATGTCGCGGTCCGGGGTGAGGCGTCGCGCAACGGTTCCGCGGCGACGCCCGACGTGCCCGCGGACGAGGACCACCCCGTGGTCGCCAGGCTCAGGGCGGCGGGCGCGGTGGTCGTGGGCATCACCAACGTGCCGGAGCTGTGCCTGGCCGGGTTCTCCGACAGCGTGTACGGCGTCACGCGCAACCCGTGGGACCTGGGGCGCACCCCCGGCGGCTCCTCGGGCGGGAGCGCGGCGGCGGTGGCCGCGGGGATGGTCCCGCTGGCCCACGGTGCCGACGGGCTGGGCTCGCTGCGCATCCCCGCCGCCTGCTGCGGCCTGGTCTCGATCAAGCCGGGGCAGGGGCTGGTCCCGCCGCCCGAGCGCGACTGGTACGGGATGTCGGAGAACGGGCCGCTGGCCACGACCGTCGCCGACCTCGCCCTCGCCCTCGCCGTCATGGCGGACGACATGTCGCTGGCGACGCCCGGCGAGAGCGAGGCCCTCGGCGTGGGCAGCGCCATCGACGACTACCCGGGCGGGCTGACCCTGTCGGAGCCGCTGAGGCTGCGGATCGCGGTCGCGCCGATGCCGCTTCCGCCGGGGTTCTCGGTGGACGCCGAGTTCCAGCGGGCGGTGGCCGGGGCGGCGGAGGTCCTGGGCGCGGCGGGGCACACCGTGGTGGACCACACCGAGCGGATGTCCCTTCTGACCGGCGCCGCCGCCGCGGCCACCTGGTTCGCGTGCGCCAGGGACGACGCCGAGGGCCTCGACCCGCGCGGGCTGG
Source organism: Streptosporangium sp. H13245 (assembly GCF_055690525.1). Taxonomy (NCBI): domain Bacteria; kingdom Bacillati; phylum Actinomycetota; class Actinomycetes; order Streptosporangiales; family Streptosporangiaceae; genus Streptosporangium; species Streptosporangium sp. H13245. Next base: position 53,936 of record NZ_JBSZKT010000025.1, read on the forward strand.
AGCGGCGCACCAGGTCCCTGGCGAGGGTGGGCAGGCTGCTCGCCAGGTTCGGGGCGGACGGCGCGACGGGCCGCGACCGCTGGCGCGCGTACGGCGCCGACCAGTGGTTCGGCAACGCCGACGTGCTCGTCACCCCGACACTCGCCGCCGTACCGCCGCCCGCCGAGCGCTGGGGCCGCCGGGGACTCCTGGCCAACGTCCGCGCCAACCTGACGTACGCGCCCGCCACCGCGGCGTGGAACATGGCCGGCTGGCCCGCCATGAGCGTCCCGTACGGCAGGCACTCCAGCGGTACGCCGATCGGTGTCCAGCTCGTCGCGGCGCCCGGCGGCGAGGCGCAGCTCCTGGCCCTGGCCGGGCAGCTGGAGGCCGCCCATCCCTGGACCCGCCACGCCCCGCTCCCCTGACGGCCGACCGGTACGCGGAGCGGGAGCGGGGGCCGCGCGGGCGGGAGGAATCCCGCACCGCGCGGACGTGCCACCTCTGACGTACCAGACCGGGCGCGTCAGCCCCAGGACCAAGCCAGACGCGTCAGATCCGGCGGGTCAGACCGGACGCATCAGACTCGGGCACGCCAGGCCGGGCGCGCCAGATCCGGCGGGTCAGACGCCGGTGGGGTGCCAGACCGTCTTGGTCTCCAGGAAGGCCGTCAGGCGTCTGGTGCCGGGGTCGGCGGACCAGTCGGCCGGGGCGGGGCGGAAGACGCGCTTGAGGTTCTCCGCCGCCGCCTCCTCGCACGTGACCGCCAGGCTCTCGTCGGCGACCCCGGTGAGGTCGAGGGCGTTGACGTCCATGTGCGCGGCGAGCCAGGGGGCGATCTCGGCGACCGCGCCGGTGAGGATGTTCACCACCCCGCCGGGCAGGTCCGAGGTGGCGAGCACCTCGGCCAGGGTGATCGAGGGCAGCGGGGCGCGCTCGCTCGCGATCACGACGCAGGTGTTGCCCGTGACGATCACCGGGGCGATCACCGAGACGAGTCCCAGCAGCGGCTCGTCGGGGGCGACCACCGCGACCACGCCGGTCGGCTCCGGCGAGGAGATGTTGAAGTAGGGCCCGGCGACCGGGTTGGTGGACCCGGCGACAGCGGCGATCTTGTCGGACCACCCGGCGTACCAGACCAGCCGGTCGACGGCCGCGTCCACGACCTCCCCGGCCTTCTTCGTCCCGGTCTCCGCCAGCTCGGCGGTGAACTGGGCCCGGCGGCCCTCCAGCATCTCGGCGACGCGGTAGAGGATCTGCCCACGGTTGTACGCCGTGGCGCCCGACCAGCCGCCGAAGGCCTTGCGCGCGGCCGTCACCGCGTCGCGGGCGTCCTTGCGGGAGGCCCTGGACGCGTTGGCGAGGAAGTCGCCCCTGGAGGAGGCCACGGCGTAGGACCTTCCGCTCTCGGAGCGCGGGAACGCCCCGCCGATGTACAGCTTGTAGGTCTTGCGCACGGCGAGCCGGGCGGGCTCGCGGTCCGTGCGGTCCGTGTCGACCTCGCCCGTACCGTCCTGCTTGCTCGCCCGTGCACGGCTCGGCCGCTCAGCCTTACTCATTTCCCAGCCCTCTCCACGAGCTCTCCTGCTGCGCCAGCCGGGCCGGCACGAAGATCTGACCGCAGCGGCTCACGCCGCACCGGTGGGCGAACCAGCCCCGCAGCACCGGCCGTCCGGCGCGGGCGAAGCCGTGGCCCCGGGTGCTCTGGGCACGGCGGGGGCGGCGTCTGGCCCTGCGATGCTCACACATCGAGATACGCCTCCAGCCCGTGCCGTCCGCCCTCTCGTCCGTACCCGGACTCCTTGTAGCCGCCGAACGGCGAGGTGGGGTCGAACCGGTTGAAGGTGTTGGCCCAGACGACACCGGCACGGAGCCGGTCCGCCATCCACAGGATGCGCGAGCCCTTCTCCGTCCACACGCCCGCCGACAGCCCGAACGGGGTGTTGTTGGCCTTCTCCAGCGCCTCGGCCGGGGTGCGGAAGGTCAGCACGGACAGGACGGGGCCGAAGACCTCCTCGCGGGCGATCCGGTGCGACTGGGCGACGCCGGTGAAGATGGTCGGCGGGAACCAGAAGCCCTTGTCGGGCAGCGAGCAGGCCGGGGACCAGCGCTCGGCGCCCTCCGTCTCCCCCAGGTCGGACAGCTCGCGGATCTTGGCGAGCTGGGCCGCGGAGTTGATCGCGCCGATGTCGGTGTTCTTGTCCAGCGGGTCGCCCAGCCGGAGGGTGCCGAGCCGCCGCTTCAGCGCGTCGAGCAGCTCCGTCTCGATCGACTCCTGCACCAGCAGCCGGGAGCCCGCGCAGCAGACGTGGCCCTGGTTGAAGAAGATGCCGTTGACGATGCCCTCGACGGCCTGGTCGAGCGCGGCGTCCTCGAACACGATGTTCGCGGCCTTGCCGCCGAGCTCCAGGGTGACCTTCTTGCCGGTGCCCGCGACCGACCTGGCGATCTGGCGGCCGACCTCGGTGGAGCCGGTGAAGGCCACCTTGTTCACGTCGGGGTGGTTCACCAGGGCGGCGCCGGTCTCGCCCGCGCCGGTCACGATGTTGACCACGCCGGGCGGCAGGTCGGCCTGCGCGCAGATCTCCGCGAACAGCAGCGCGGTCAGCGGGGTGGTCTCCGCGGGCTTGAGGACGACCGTGTTGCCGCAGGCCAGCGCGGGCGCGATCTTCCACGCGAGCATGAGCAGCGGGAAGTTCCACGGGATGACCTGCCCGGCCACCCCGAGCGGACGCGGGCCGGGACCGTACCCGGCGTAGCCGAGCTTGTCGGCCCAGCCGGCGTAGTAGAAGAAGTGGGCCGCCACCAGGGGCAGGTCCACGTCGCGGGACTCGCGGATCGGCTTGCCGTTGTCCAGGGACTCCAGCACGGCCAGCTCGCGCGAGCGCTCCTGGATGATGCGCGCGATCCGGAACAGGTACTTGGCCCGCTCCGAGCCGGGCAGCGCCGACCAGACGCCGAACGCCTTGCGGGCGGCCTGGACCGCCCGGTCGACGTCGGCCTCGGTGGCCCAGGCGACCTCCGCCAGGACCTCCTCGGAGGCCGGGTTGATGGTCTTGTTGCGGTTCTCACCCTGGGAGTCGACCCACTCGCCGCCGATGAACAGGCCGTAGGACGGCTTGATGTCGACGACGTCACGCGACTCGGGCGCCGGTGCGTACTCAAACATGTGAACGCCTTAGTCGAGGGTGAAGTAGTCGGGACCCGCGTACCTGCCGGTGGCCATCTTCTGGCGCTGCATCAGCAGGTCGTTGAGGACGCTGGAGGCGCCGAGCCGGAACCAGTCGGGGCTGAGCCAGCCGTCGCCGACGGTCTCGTTGACCAGGACGAGCATCTTGATCGCGTCCTTGGTGGTCTTGATGCCGCCCGCGGGCTTCACCCCGACCTTGCGTCCCGTCACGGCCAGGAAGTCGCGGACCGCCTCCAGCATGACCAGCGTCACGGGGACGGTCGCGGCGGGCTGCACCTTTCCCGTGGAGGTCTTGATGAAGTCGCCCCCGGCCAGCATGGCCAGCCAGGACGCGCGGCGCACGTTGTCGTACGTGGACAGCTCGCCGGTCTCCAGGATCACCTTCAGGTGGGCGGTGCCGCACGCGGCCTTGATCGCGACGATCTCCTCGTAGACCTTGAGGTAGTCGCCCGCGAGGAAGGCGCCCCGGTCGATGACCATGTCGATCTCGTCGGCACCGGCCGCCACCGCGAAGGTGGTGTCGGCGACCTTGACGTCGAGCGAGGAGCGCCCGCTGGGGAAGGCGGTCGCGACGCTGGCCACCTTGACCCCGGAGCCCTTCAGGGCCGCCGCGGCCCCGGCGACCATGTCGGGATAGACGCACACCGCGGCCACCTTGGGCACGGAGGGGTCGGCCGGGTCGGGGTGGACGGCCTTGGCGCACATCGCGCGGACCTTACCCGGGGTGTCGGCGCCCTCCAGGGTCGTCAGGTCCACCATGCCGATGGCGAGGTCGATGGCCCGGGCCTTGGCGGTGGTCTTGATGGATCGGGTGCCGAGCGTCGCGGCGCGCTGGTCGGCGCCCACGCGATCGACACCGGGCAGGCCGTGCAGGAAGCTTCGCAGCGTGACGTTGGACGTTGCCACGTCGGCGAGCGAGGTCGTCATAGTTGACACCACTCCAGCATGCCTACTGGTGTGATTACTTCCAAACTGGACCCTGCACAGCAGGCTTGCCGGTTTTCGTCAACATCCGCCGATCGGCCCGCGCCCGGCGCGAACACCACCGGGCCCTCGTGTCACACGAGGGCCCGGTGGCAACGGCGTCAACGCGAAGGCGTGCTCAGACGAGACAGGCGAGAACCTGGGGCACCGTCACACCGGTGAGGCCGGCGATGAGGTTCAGAGCCGTGTTGAGAGGGAGCAGTCCGGCTCCGACCAGGGCGAGAATCGGCCCGGCAACGGTCTTGATGGTCGCGCACAGGTCAATCTGCGAGAGAGCCGGGTTCGGAGCCTCCGCGGTGGTGCTGGAGATGGCCGGGTTGGGAGTCGCAGCGGCGCTGGCGACAGAGGGAGTGCCGAGCACAGCCAGGCCGAGAGCGGCGACCGCGGCGGTGCGGACAGCGATTTTCTGAAGACGCATCATGAGAGTTCCCTTTCAACGAGACGGGCACCTTTGGGTGCCCGCACTGGTTGTGCTCATCACGTTGCCAAGGAAAACGAGCGCGAAGCAATGAATTAGAGTTATTTTATCCGGACGATCCAATATTTCGGGCCAAACATATAGATGTCGGCCTTCCCGATGAGACCATCGCGACACGAATTCACGCCCAACACCTGGCGACAGGGTGTCGTTCGCACAGAAACCTGCAGCTCAGGGCCATGTTTTCGGGAACAGGCGGGGACAGAACAACACCAATCCCACACGCCTTCCCGAGGAAACGGCGAACGGCGGAACGCCGGGAAGTCCTCCGGCTCGCCACGTTAAAGCACACTGCCATGTCATGAAATAGCAGCCTTACGGATAAGGGCTCGGCGATTACCGTAAATCGACGACAAGAATCCCGCCGACGACCGTCGCCTTTCGCTTTTCCGCACCGGGCGAGCCTTTCCTCGCCGCCTCCGGAGAATCCCCGCCGTCCCCGGGGAAAGCGCGCCGGGGCGGCGGGGGCTCCCCCGCGAGACACGCCCCGCCGAGGGCCGCGGACCCTCCCGCGAAGCCCTCACAAGGCCCTCCCGCGAGGCTCCCGCGAGGCCCTCCCGCGAGGCTCCGTAAGGCCCTCCCGCGAGGCGGATCCGCGTCGTCTAGGTAGTGCCGGGACACCCTAGGCCCCACCTAGGTAGTCGCCGGGCGGGAAGCGTCCGGGAGATAGGACATCCTCCCGATGTGGGACCGGGGGCCTTAGGACGAACCTTGAGTGTGTAAGGAAAGCGCGCCGCGAGGCGCCACACCAGGAAGGAACCCATCATGGGTCCCGAGCTCCACCTTCAGATGATCGCCCATCGGACCAGCGAACTCCGCGAGCAGGCCGACAACTACCGCCTCGCCCGTGAGGCCCAGGAGGACAAGAAGACCCACTCCCCCGAGAAGCGCCGCAGGGGCCTCTTCGGAAAGATCATCCCGGCATGACCTCGCCCCGAGAGCCCGGCCGCCCCCACTCGCCCGGCCGGGCCTCCCTGCCTCCCTGAGCCACTGATTTCACCAGGCGAAAAATAGGGAGATCACACCTTTAAGGCATGACATGCTGGCAGACATGGTGGGTCGGGCGGTAAGCCCCATCTTCGTGGGGCGGGAGAGGGAGCTCGCGGACCTGACCGAGGCATTCGAGCAGGCCCGCAAGGACGCGGCGGTGACCGTGCTGCTCGGCGGCGAGGCGGGCGTCGGCAAGTCACGGCTGATCGGGTGTTTCGCGGAGCGGGCCACGGCCGACGGCGCCCACGTGCTCAACGGGGGCTGCGTGGAGTTGTCGACCGAGGGCCTCGCCTACGCGCCGTTCACCGCGGCGATCCGCCAGCTCGTCCGCGAGTACGGTGCCGAGGGGGTCGCGGCCCTGCTCCCCGAGGGAGGGGCGCGCGACCTGGCCAGGCTGCTCCCCGAGTTCGGCGAGCCGAGCGGCGACACGGAGAGCGACACCGCCCGCGCACGCCTCTTCGAGCAGATCCTCACCCTGCTGGAACGGCTCGCGGAGCGCCAGCCGGTGATCCTCCTCATCGAGGACGTCCACTGGGCCGACAGCTCCAGCCGCGACCTGATCGCCTTCCTCAGCCGGAACCTCCGCGGGGCTCCCGTGCTGATGGTCCTCACCTACCGCTCCGACGAGCTTCATCGCCAGCACCCGCTCCGGCCGGTGCTCGCCGAGCTGAGCCGGCTGGACGGGGTCGTCCGGATGGACCTGCCCCGGCTCACCCAGTCCGAGGTGGCGGCCCAGATGGCCGGCATCCTCGGCACCGCGCCCGAGTTCGTCCAGGTCGAGAGGGTCTTCCAGCGCAGCGAGGGCATCCCGCTGTTCGTCGAGGCGCTGATGGAGCGCGGCGGAAACTGCACCTTCCCCGACTCCCTGCACGACCTGATCATCGGATCCGTGGAGCGGCTCCCCGAGGAGACGCAGCGGGTGCTGCGCATCGCCGCCGCCGGTGGCATCCGGGTGAGCCACGCCCTGCTCGTCGCGGTCAGCGCGCTGTCGGACGTCGAGCTCGACGACGCGCTGCGCACCGCGATCGCGGCCAACGTGCTGCAGGTCGCCGACGGCCGCGCCTACGTCTTCCGGCACGCGCTGATCCGCGAGGCCGTGCACGACGAGCTCCTGCCCGGCGAGCACGTACGGCTGCACGCCCGCTTCGCCGAGGAGATCGGCAAAGACCGCACGCTGGTGCCCACCGGCCGGGCCGCCATCGAGATCGCCCACCACTGGCACTCCGCCCGCGACGACCTCTGGGCCCTCATCTCCGCCTGGGAGGCGGCGGGCAAGGCCGCCAAGACCTTCGCCCACAAGGAGATGATGAAGCTCCTGGAGCGGGTGCTGACCCTGTGGAGCAAGGTCCCCGACGCCACCGAACGCATCGGCGTGGACCACACCACCGTCCTGGAGCACGCCGCCGAGGCCGCGAGCGCGTGCGGGGACGTCGACCGGGGCAGCAAGTTCGTCAAGGCCGCGCTGCACGAGCTCGACGAGCGGACCGAGCCCGCCCGGGTGGCGAACCTGGTCGTACGGAGATCGCAGTTCAAGAAGGCCAAGCGGCGGCCCGGGGTGCTCGACGATCTCCGCTACGCCGAACGGCTGGTCCCCGAACCGGGGCTGGAGCGCGCCGAGGTGCTGTCCAAACTGGGCTCGTACCTGATATTCAGCGGCGAGCTGGAGGAGGGGACGGCGCACACCGAGGAGGCGCTGCGGATCGCCCGCGAGCACGGGGAGGAGACCCTGGAGGCGGAGCTGCTGCTCAACCTCGCGCTGGGCCACTCGATCGCGGGGCGCATCGACATCACGATCGAGCTCAACGAGACCGCGCAGGCGATCGGCGAGCGCGTCGAGTCCGGCCGCAGCGTCCTGCGCGCCATCGCCAACAACGTGGACGCGCTGAACAACATGGGCCGTTCCACCGAGGCGATCGAGCTCGCGATCGAAGGGGAGCGGCTGGCGAGGCAGTACGGCCGATACCGGGACCAGGGCACCTTCATCGCCAACAACCGGGCCGAGGCGCTGGAGGCGCTGAGCAGGTTCGACGAGGCGGCCCGGCTGGTCGAGCAGGTCCTCGGCACGGACCCCAGCGTGCGCACCCGCCACCACCTGCGGCGGGTGCGCGGGGACGTGGCGGTCGCCCGCGGCGAGACGGACGTGCTCAGATCCGTCCTGGACGAGTTGAGCGCGTTCGGCACCGTCCCCGAGGAGTTCATGCAGGAGCTGACCACCGACGCCCGGCTCATGATCGGCCTGCACATGCTCAGCGGGGAGCCGCTGGCCGCGCTGGAGGTCGCCGAGCGGGTCGCCTCCGAGGCGCAGATCACGAGCAAGCCCATGCTGGGCTGGCGGACGCTCGGCCTGCTCGGGGGGATCTGCGAGACGGTCGAGACGCTCGCGCCCGAACGGGTGGCGGCGCTGCGCGCCCACGTCGGGAGGGCCACGGCGGCGATGACCGTGGACAGTCCCGTCGCCGAGGCCTACCGGCTCGGTCTCACCCGCGACCACGACGCCGCGGCCACCGCCTGGGAGCGGCTGGGCCGCCCCTTCCCCCAGGCGAAGTCGCTGCTCCACGGGGGACGGATGGCGGCCGGCACCGGTGACCGCGAGGGTGCCGCCCTCCGGCTGCGCGCCGCCTACCCGATCGCCGTGGCGCTCTCGGCCCGGCCGCTGGCCATCGAGATCGACGCGCTGGCCCGCCGGATCGGGATCTCCTTCACCGAGCAGGCCGGAACCATCGGGCAGGCCGGAATCTCCAGGCAGGCCGGGGAGCCGCCGCTCACCCCGCGCGAGCTGGAGGTGCTCCGGCTGGTCGCTCAGGGACGGTCCAACCGCGAGGTCGCCACCGAGCTGTTCATCTCGGCCAAGACCGTGAGCGTCCACGTCTCCAACATCCTCGGCAAGCTGGGCGTCTCCACCCGCGGCGAGGCGGCCGCGGCCGCCCATCGCCTCGCCCTGATCGGCTGACCTCCCGCTTCCCGCCCCGGAAGCGATCACTGACCGGTGGTACGACGGGAGCGGACGCGGTAGGCGGTATCACGGACGGACAACACGGCGGCGTTACGGCGGGTGACGGACGGCGCGGCGGAATGGGTCCGCTGGCCTTTTCACATCGGTCACCCGGGCGAATCCCAGCCCTACAAGGCATCAAAGACGCACAAAAGACCCTTATCCCGATATATACGCACAAGATTGTACGGTTGCGTAGCTTGATCCCATGGAATTCTTCAGCGCACCATCGGCTCGTGACCGGGAGCCCGAAGAGGAGAAAACGCTTCCCCCCTGGATCGGCCCCCCGGACACCGTGCTCGGCCGCAGCGTCGACCTCGGCCGGACGCTGTTCCACAACGAGGCGCTGGCCATCGTGCTCACCAACGCCGTCGCCTTTCCCGAAGGGGCGAAACTCTACATCCGGGTAGCGGCCCGTCCCGTCGAGGGCGTGAACAAGGACACGTGGTGGGAGCAGCGTGACCTGATGTTCGAGAGGGGCCACCGCAGGTTACGTCCAGGAAAGTCCCTGGACGACGAGATCCTCCGCTTCGGCGTCCGCTTCTCCGACGGCGGCAAGGCCACGACCGTCGACGGCAGGCCCCACTACGACGGCGAGTGGCCCCCGCCGCGTCCCGACGGCCCGGTCCTCCAGCACCGGGGCGGGGGAGGCGGAGGGGGCGGTGACCGTTTCATCTCCCTGAGCTGGAGCCTGTGGTTGTGGCCGCTGCCTCCCGCGGAGCCGTTCGAGGTCGCGGTCGAGTGGCCCGCCTTCGGCGTACCGCTGACGTTCACCGAGGTCGACGGGGCGGCGATCGCCGCCGCCGCCGAGCACGCGCGGCCGTACTGGCCCTGATCAGGCGAACAGCGGTTCGAGCAGCAGGAGCACCCCGAAGACGGCGAAGGCCGCGGCGGCCCCGTACCGGATGACCTTCTCCGGCAGGTGCTTGCCGAGCATCCGGCCGACCACGATGGCCAGGGCGTCGGCGGCGACCATACCCACCGTCGAGCCGATCCAGGTGCCGAGCCAGCCGTACTGGGTGGCGAGCGTGATGGTCGCGAGCATCGTCTTGTCACCCAGTTCGGCGAGGAAGAAGGCGACGGTCACGGCGATGATCGCCGACCGGGTGGTGCGCTGCGCCTTCTTCGACTCCTCATCGGTCAGCTCGTCCCCGCGCAGCGTCCACAGCGCGAAGCCCAGGAAGGCGATCCCGGCGATGATCGTGATCGCCGTGGTGGGGAGGAAGTCGCCGACCAGCCCGCCCAGGCCGACGCTGAACAGGTGGACCACCGCGGTGGCCAGGGTGATTCCGGCGAGGACCGGCCACGGCCTGAACCGGGTGGCGAAGGTCATGGCCATGAGCTGACTCTTGTCGCCGAGCTCGGCGACGAAGATCACGACGAGACTGATCCAGAACGCTTCCAACGAGGGTGCCCTTCCGCGTACGCAGCCGGGCGGAAGGGGGATACCCGGGGAGTCTCGGGCACGTCTTCGGCCCGGCGGCATCCAACAATGCCTGCCAGGCCGAAGGTCTCGTCCGCCACGGAACCGGGCTGGCCGGATCCGGGGCCCGCGCGACCGGGCACCTGAGGCGCCAGCATGTCGATCACGCGATTGGGACTACTCCCCTTCGGGTCTTTCCAAAAGACCATAGCAGCAGAAATCGGATGCCCATTCCCGCCCCAGAGGACTCCGGAGGACCGCGGGGGTCCTGGAGTCCTTGGAAAGCCGTGAAGTGCCCTGAGCCTTGGAGTTCTCGGAAGACCCTGAGCCTTGGACTCTGGAGTCCTTGGACCCCGGAGAATCCTCAGAGACGGGTGCCGACCATCACGGGCTCGTTGACCAGGGTGACGCCGAACTTCTCCAGTACGCCGTCCCTGACCTCGCGGGCAAGATCGAGGAGCTCCTCCGTCGAGGCCACCATTTCCGGATTTGTCATGGCAAGGGTGTGCTTGGTGGAGATACGGGCCGGACCGCGCCGGTAGCCCTTCGGGAACCCGGCGTTCTCGATCAACCACGCCGCCGGGACCTTCACCGTCCCGTCCGGCACGTCCCAGCGGGGGAACCCCGGCGCCCGCAGCTCCAGCTCGGCGGCCTGCGCGGCGGTCAGGACCGGGTTGGTGAAGAACGACCCCGCGCTGCGGGTGTCCGGGTCGGCGGCGTCCAGGACCATGCCCTTGCCCGCGCGCAACTCCAGCACCGCCGCCCTCGCCTCCGCCGGTGGCACCCGGTCGCCCAGGGCGACACCCAGCCGGGAGGCCAGCTCCCGGTAGGCGACCGGGCCGGACAGCGCGTCCGAGGCCAGCTCGTAGGTGACCGCGAGCACGACGTACCGTCCGAGATCATCCTTGAACGCGCTGTGCCGGTAGGCGAACCCGCACTCCCGCGCGGCCAGGTCCCGCACCTCACCGGCCCGGCGGTCGTAGGCCCGGACGGCGATGATCGTCTGGGAGACGTCCTGCCCGTAGGCGCCGACGTTCTGGATCGGCGTGGACCCGACCAGCCCGGGGATGCCGGACAGGCACTCCACGCCCGATCGGCCCTCCCGTACCGCGCGCTCGACCAGGGCGTCCCAGTCCTCGCCCGCCTGCGCGGTGACCCGGTCCCCCTCGACCTCGACGCCCCGGGAGGCGACGCGCACGACCAGGCCGTCGAAGCCCGCGTCGGAGACGACCAGATTGCTGCCGCCCCCCAGCACGAGCACCGGCTCGCCCGCCCGGTCGGCCGCCGCCACCAGCTCGACGATCTCCTCCGACGACCCCGCCTCCACGAACGCCCCGGCCGGTCCCCCCAGCCCCAGCGTCGTGTACGGCGCCAGCCGCACCCCCGCCACCCGCTCCGTCATGTGCTTCCCCACCCGCCACCCGGCCGAAATCCGCGACCAGCCTACGGGGAGCGCAGCAGCTTCAGCACCCGGTCATAGGTCCGCCGGGACTCCTTGTCGCGGTATTCGGGGTCCACGCCGTCGTCACGGCGGTGCCGCTCCCGGTGGACCGGGAGATCCTTCCCCAGGGCGACCAGGGTGCCGGGCAGCCTGAGCGAGAACTCCAGGTCGGCGTTGCGGTAGTAGCGGGCGTCGGCGGGGAAGCCACCCGCGGCGAGCGCGGTGTCGCGCCTGACCGCGAACAGGTGGCCGAGCAGCCCCCGGACCTCGCCGGGCTCGGCCTCCAGCCATTCCATGTCGTCCTCGCGGGGGTTCACGCCCTTCCACCCGGCCGCGGTCACGTCGTCGTCCAGCGCCTTGACCAGCTGGGTGACGGCGTCGCCGTCCAGGATCACGGAGGCGTCCATGACGACGTGCACGTCCGAGGTGTCGAGGCGCAGCAGCTTGTCGCGGCTCTCGCCCCACCCCGCGGAGCCGCCCCTCCAGTGCGGTGCCTCGGCCACGTGCCAGGCCTCCACCCGCCGGGGGAACTCCTCCGCCAGCTCCTGAAGGACCTCTCCCGCGCCGTCCACGTTTCCCAGGTCGAGGGCGAGGATCCTGGCCTCCGTACGGGCGACCAGGGCGCGTACGCACTCGCGCAGCTCGTCGGGACGGCCGTCGGCCAGCAGCGCGACGGTCACCGTCGGCCGGAGGGCCTGCTGCTCCTCGACGTCGGCCGGGGGAACGATGGTCTCGTCGAGCCGGGAGACGGACAGGCTGGCGTCCCACAGCAGCTGGGAGGAGACCATCCGCCCGGGATGGCCGTCGAGATCGTCGGCCCGGCCGACCAGCTCGGAGCCCTCGGGCTTCTGCTGGGGCGCCGCCTCGCTCTCTGCGACCTTCTTCGCGTCCAGGTCACCGAGCCGCCCGGGGTGGCGTCCGGGATCCGCGGCCTCGGCGACCCGCCCGGCGTCGGCCGAGTCGTCCCGCCCGGCGTCTTTGGTGTCCCCTGTGTCGGCCCGTCCCTGGGCCGTGTTCGAGTCGTCCCGCTCCGTCCCCTCGGGCAGGGAACTCACCGTGGGCCACACCTCGAAGGAGGGAGAGGGGATGAGCTCGAAACCGTCGGCGGTGTCCCGGACGAGCCAGCCCTCGGTCCTGATCTCGTCACGGAGCGCGTCGGCGGCGGCATGATCCTGCTCGGCTCGCGCCTTGGCCCGCCGCTCGGCCAGGCCGGTCACGTTAGGAGGTACTTCGCTCATGCTGGGGAGCTACCCCCGGACAGGAAGAAGATTCGGCCCCGGCCCACGAGCATGCCACGAACCACGCCGCGAGCCGCGAGTAGCGCCGATGGACCACGTCCCGCACCGGCGCGGGCCGCACCTGGCCGCGACGGGGCGCCTACGACAGCTGGACCACCGCGCGAGCCTTGGACAGGACCCGGGAGTCGTTGGACTTGGCGGTCAGGGCGACCACCACCCGCTTGTCCTCAAGCTTCTCCTCGATGATCCCGCTCACCGTGATGACGGCGCCCTGGTCGTCGTCGGGGACGACCACCATGGAGGAGAACCGCACCCCGTAGTCGACGACCGCGCCGGGGTCGCCCACCCAGTCGGTGACGAACCGGCCGCCCTGCGCCATGGTGAACATGCCGTGCGCGATGACGTCCGGGAGCCCGACGGTCTTGGCGAAGCGCTCGTTCCAGTGGATGGGGTTGAAGTCGCCCGAGGCCCCGGCGTACATCACCAGGTTGGCGCGGCGCACCGCGTAGTCGGCGGGCGGGATCTGCTGACCCGTCTCGACCTCGTCGTACTTGACCGTCGCGGCCATGTCAGCCCGCCCCTCCACGCTCGACGATGGTGTTGTAGGTCGTGCACACGGGCTCGCCGTCGACGGTGCTGACGTCGCTCTTGACGGTGATCAGCTCGTTGCGGCCGACGCTGCGGATGTCGGTCACGGTGGAGACGCTGACCAGCTCGTCTCCGGCGTGGATCGGCCGCCGGTACTCGAAGCGCTGCTCGCCGTGGACCACCATGGCGAGGTTCAGGCCGAGCTCGGGGTCGGTCAGGATCGACCCTCCGGCCAGGCTGAACACGATGGGGAAGGTCGGCGGCGCGATCACGTCGGGGTGCCCCGCGGCCTGGGCGGCCTCCCTGTCCCGATAGATCGGGTTGTCGTCCCCGATCGCCGTCGCGAACTCTTTGATCTTCACGCGACTGACCTCGTACGACGAGGAGGGCGCGGACGCCCGCCCGACGAAGTCACGGTTCAGAGCCATCGTGCTCCTTTTCGGATAACCGAACTGGTGGGCCGACACCGGCGGGTGGAACGAGACACTAACAGAACAAAATTCCAGGACCCGCTCTCGGACAGATCACCGGGAAGCGGGCCACCAGGAAACCGTAGCCCGGCCCGCTCTCCCACCGGCTCTCTTCCGAGGCCAACGCTCGCGGGAGAAAACTATGCGGATACGACAAACCGGCGCCTCGTCTGAGGACGAGGACGCCGGTTTTCGTGGAGTATGTGCGTGCCGATGAAGCACTCATCTCCCGCCTCGGCGGAAGGCTTCGCGCAGACTAACGAGTCTCGCGGTGCGCCTGGTGCGTCTTGCAGTTCGGGCAGTACTTCTTCAGCTCAAGCCGATCCGGGTCGTTGCGCCGGTTCTTCCGCGTGATGTAGTTGCGGTGCTTGCACTCCTGGCAGGCCAGCGTGATCTTCGGCCTAACGTCGGTGGCAGCCACTTGGGAGTGCCTTTCTACGTTCGGGACAGTGGACAACCCACAAGGACCTCTCCGGTGGGAGAAGTCCCGGGTGGGTAGTAGCGGAGGCCGGACTTGAACCGGCGACACAACGATTATGAGCCGTTTGCTCTGCCTGGCTGAGCTACTCCGCCTTGAGGCCGACAAAATCGACCGACCTCGCAAGGATACCCGACCCGCAGAGTGCCTGCGTACTTGTGCAGGTCAGGGCGATCTCTTCTGGGTCGCCCCAGTATGCCCGCTCACGCGTCAGGAACCTTGAGTATTTTCTGGCCCGCCTTTACCTGTCCTTAAGGCCAACCAAGCCGAAAGCCCTAACCAGAAGGTTAGGGCTTTTAGGCTGTTGAGCCCCTTTACGGAATCGAACCGTAGACCTTCTCCTTACCATGGAGACGCTCTGCCGACTGAGCTAAAGGGGCCTGTCCGTGTCGCTCTCGCTTGCGGACAGGTGTAACCATACACGGCTCCGCAGCGGGATGCGAAATCAATCGAGGTCCACCCGGACCACCACACGTTCCCCCCGGAGTGCCCGCCCCGCACCCCGTGACGGCACCCATCCAAGATCCGGCCCGCCCCCTCGAACCCCGCCAGGGAAGACCGGAGAACACGACCCCGTCACGAGGTACGACGAGCTCGACGAGTAGGCATATCTCGCCTTCGTTCTCGCAGGTCAGGAGGGGTTCGCTCCTCAACGCGCCGCCTTCGCCCGAGATCGCGACGGATCCGCACCAATCCTCGGCCGCGAGGTCTCCGAATACGTTGCGTGGCGAATCTGAGACATGCGGTAAAGGCGGCCGGGGCGGGACTCCTGCCGGCGCTGGCCGCGCTCGGCGGTGGAGAGCTGTCGGCGGGGTTGCTCCGGCCGCAGTCCTCCCCGCTCGTCGCCGTGGGCGGCACGGTCATCGACCTGACGCCGACCCCGGTGAAGGAGATCGCCGTAAGCACCTTCGGGACCTACGACAAGCTCGTCCTGATCGGCACGATCGTCGCCGTCCTGCTCACCACCGCCGTCCTGCTGGGCTTTCTCGCCCGGACCGGGCGACGGCTCTGGGCCGCGGCGGGGGTGGCCGGGCTCGGCGCCCTGGGCGCCCTCGCGGCGGGAACGCGGCCCGCGACGATTCCCCTGGACGTGGTGCCGTCCCTGGTGGCGGCGGGCGTGGGAGCCCTCACCCTGCTCCTTCTCACCCGCGCCGCCACCGGGACGGCATCACCCGTAAAGGACGGCGGGGCCTCCACCACCGGGACGGCAGCGCCCGCGAAGGACGGCGGAATCTCCATCGGGAAGGCACCGCCCGCGAACCCCGCCACCGGGAAGGACCGCAGGGCCTTCCTTGTCACGGGGGCGGGTGCCGGGGTGGCCTTCACGGCCGGTCGCCTGCTCTCCTCCCGTGTCCCCGCCACCGCCGAACTCGCCCTGCCCGCGCCCGCCTCCCCGGCACGGCCGCTCCCGGTGGGAACCGATCTTCGCGTCCCCGGCCTGAGCCCGTTCGTGACCCCCGCCGCCGACTTCTACCGCGTCGACACGGCTCTGGTCGTACCCCGTCCGGACCTGGCGACCTGGACGCTCCGCGTCCACGGCACCCGGACGATCGAGCTGACGATGGCCGACGTGCTCGAACGAGGGCTGATCGAGCGCGACATCACCCTGACCTGCGTCTCCAACGAGGTCGGCGGGCCGTACGCGGGAAACGCCCGCTGGCTGGGCGTGCCGCTGCCCGTCCTCCTCCGGGAGGCGGGTGTTCCGGCCGGTGCCGACCAGCTGCTGAGCACCTCGGCCGACGGCTGGACCTGCGGCACCCCCACGGAGGTCGTCATGGACGGCCGGGACGCGATGCTGGCCGTCGGCATGAACGGCCGGGCCCTCCCCGCCGAGCGCGGCTTCCCCGCCCGGCTCATCGTGCCCGGCCTGTACGGCTACGTGTCCGCCACCAAGTGGGTCGTCGATCTCCGGCTGACCCGCTACGCCGACGAGCGCGCCTACTGGACCGAGCGCGGCTGGGCCGTCGACGCGCCCATCAAGACCATGTCCAGGATCGACGTCCCGGCCCCTCTCAAGCGCCTGCGGGCCGGAACCGTACAGGTCGCCGGGGTCGCCTGGGCACAGCACCGGGGTGTCGCGGCCGTCGAGGTCCGCGTGGACGGCGGCCCCTGGCAGGAGGCCACGCTGGCCGCCACCCCCGGCCCCGACACCTGGCGGCAGTGGACCTGGACCTGGCCTGCCACCCCCGGCGCCCACACCTTGGAGGCCCGCGCCACCGACGCGGCCGGGCGCGTCCAGCGGTCGTCCCGGGTGACGCCGTTCCCCGACGGCGCGACGGGCTGGCACTCGGTCGTGGTCACCGTCGAGTGATCGACCTCACACACCAATGAGAACCAACGAAAACCGACAAGAGGAGCATTCCCATGAAGAGCACGGCATTCGCCGCCACCACCCTCGCCATCCTGGCCCTCACCACGGCCTGCGGAAGCGACACCACGGCGACCGGCGGCACGGCGGCCCCGGCGACGTCCTCTCCCATGGAGAGCGCGACGCAGAGCCCGATGGAGACCCCGACCGAGAACGCCATGGCCGACGCCCCGTTCGGCGCCTCCTGCTCCGCCGTACCGGCGTCGGGTGAGGGAAGCTTCACCGGCATGGCCGACGACCCGGTCGCCACCGCCGCGTCCAACAATCCGGTGCTGTCCACACTGGTGACGGCGGTCAAGAAGGCCGGTCTGGTCGACACGCTCAACTCCGCCAAGGACATCACGGTGTTCGCGCCCACCAACGACGCGTTCGCCAAGATCCCGAAGGAGACCCTCGACAAGGTCCTCGCCGACAAGGCGACACTGACCAAGATCCTGACCTACCACGTCGTCTCCGGCAGGAAGACCCCGGCGGACCTGGGCGACGCCTCGCTGGAGACGCTGCAGGGCGGCACGCTGACCGTCGCGGGATCGGGTGAGGACTACACCGTCAACGATTCCAAGGTCGTCTGCGGGAACGTCCCCACCGGCAACGCCACCGTCTACATCGTCGACACCGTGCTCATGCCGAAGTAGACACCCCGTTCGCGCCCCGGGACCGTACGAGGGGGCAGACAAGAGGACGTGAGAGGCGCGGGCCCCGTACCGGGGTGATCCCGGTACCGGCCGCGCGGAGGGACGCCCACGGCGGCGCCCCTCCGCCGGGCCCGCCGGGCGAGCCCGCCAAGCCGGGCGGCCGGTCACGCACCAGGCCGATCTCGTACCAAGCCGGTCACGCACCAGACCGGTCGCGTGCCAGACCGGTCGCGTGCCAGACCGGTCGCGTCGCGCCGCCAAGTGGCTGCCAAGTAGGTCATAAGAGGGCCACCGCATCGTGGTCGGGTAAGCGGCCCGCACCGACCGAGGAGCCCTCGACATGACCCCAGAACTGCTGGGATTCCAGCTCACCCATCGCGCCATGCGCGGTGAGGTCCGCCGCCTGGCCACGCTCGCCACCCAGCTGGCCGACGGCAGGCAGTCCGCCGGGCGGGCCCGCGCCGCCGCCATCGCCGGTTTCATCACGAGCCTGAACCAGGGCATCCACCACCACCACACGATGGAGGACGAGCTGCTCTGGCCCGTCCTCGAACGTTCCGCCGGAGCCGAGGTGGACCTGCGCGACCTGAGTGACGACCACGCCGACCTCGACCCGCTGCTGGCCAGGATCAACGGCCAGGCCGCCGCGTTCGCCTCGACCGGCGACGCCTCCGCGCTCGCCACCTCCCTCACCCGGCTGGCCGACATGCTCGACGAGCACATCGCGGAGGAGGAGCGGCTGCTGTTCCCGATCATCAGGAAGTACGTGTCCGTCGCCGACTGGCACCGGATCGAGACGGCGGTCCGCAGGGGCGGGAGCGCCAGGATCGACCTGCCGAGGATCGAGGAGTACGCCAGGCCCGACGAGCTGGCCCGGCTGCGCGAGCTCGCCGGTCCCCCGCTGACGGTGATGCTCTCCCTGTTCCGGCGCGGCCACCGGCGACGCCAGCGGCTGGTCTTCGGCCCCCTCGCCGCCTCCTGATCCCGCCCCGGTCCGTACGGTGATCCGCTACGCCCCGTCCGGAGGCCGAAGAGCAGCCTCGCGCGCCGCGGCCGCCCAGTGCGGCGAGCCGATCCGCTCGGCGACCCGCACCGCCCGCTCGTAGTGGGCGGTCGCGTCACGGCCGAGGAAGACGGCCAGGTCGCCCAGGATCAGGGCGACCGGTCCCAGGGTGATCGAACCGGAGTGCATCCCGGCCGGTTCGCCGTCCCAGGGCAGCAGGAGCCGGTAGCACCGCTCGGCCGCCCGCCGGTCGCCGAGCGCGATCGCGTTCTCCCCGCGCAGGCCCTGCCAGAAGAGCCAGTAGTAGTCCAGGTGGGGCTCCTGGCCGGGCCGCCAGTACGTCCGCGCCTCGTCCACCCGTCCCTCGGCGACCAGCGCCCTGACCAGAATGTCCGCCACTCCCTCGGGGACGAGCGCGTACAGCGCCAGCAGCTCCGGGATGTCCTGCGGCAGGCCGCCCGCCAGCCGGGTCACGAACCGGCCGAGGGGTCCGATGACGTGGGCGTTGGCCCCTCCCGCGGCCATCATGCGCTCGGCGATGGCCAGGTAGGACCGCTCCGCGCCCTCGAAGTCGCCCCTGATCAACAGGACCAGCGTGTCGAGCATGGACAGCACGCCCAGCGCGAGACCGAGCTGGCCGGTGGTGGAGTGCTCCAGGGCGCGGTCCGCGTGGTGCCTGGCGGTGGCCAGGTCACAGCGGCCCAGGCTGACCATGAACAGCGCGTGGTGTCCCTGCATCGCGTACCCGGGCAGTTCCGCGCGATCGCCCAGCTCGACCAGCTCGCGGGCCACGACCTCCAGCTCGTCGCGGCGGTCGGGTGTCAGCAGCACGAAGTAGCGGGCGTTGAGTGCCAGGCAGGTGAGGTCCGTACGGCCCAGGCGCCTCGCGATCTCCACCGCCTCGGCGCTGTAGGCCCGGCAGCGCTCGTCGTCGTGTCCCTCCAGTTCGAAGACGAGCGTGGCCAGCAACCGGCAGCGGACCTCGTCCCCGGCACCGTCCAGCGCCTCCACCAGCGCGTCGACGAGCGGCTGGTCCACGTGACGGCTCGGCTGGATCGACCAGGTCACCGGGGCGTCGTACGCGGTCAGCGCCCGGTTCAGGCCGCTGCCCAGCCTCCGCGCGACGGCGACGGCCCGCTCGCGGTTCTCCCGGGCGGCCAGCACGTCGCCCTCGTGCGCCTGTACGGCCACCAGCGAGCAGAGCAGGTCGAGCCGGAGCGCGTCGTCGTCGGCGTGCTCCAGCGCTCCCCGGTAGAACGCCCCCGCCTCCCGGTAGGAGTGCATGCCCCGCGCCTGCTCGGCCGCCGCCCTGGCGTAGGGCACCGCCCGCCCCGCCGAGGCCGGGGTGGCCGCGGCGAGCGCGTGGTGGCCCAGCGCGGTGATCTCTCCGGGCCGGACCCGCTCCAGCGCGCCGACGACCCTGCCGTGCAGGCGGGTACGACGCAGTCCGGGCGTGTCCTCGTAGAGGGTCTCCCTGACGAGGACGTGGGCGAAGCGCACCCGGCCGGGCGCGGGCTCGGTCAGCAGCCCGGTCACCACGCCCGCCTCCAGCGCTTCGAGGGCGGCGTCCTCGTCGGTGCCCTCCAGGGCGAGCAGCACGTCGACGTCGACGTCCCTCCCGACGACGGCCGCGTCCCGCAGAATCCTCTGGGCCGTCGCGGGCAGCCGGGCGATCCTGCGGCGGATCAGGTCACGCACGCCAGGCGGCAACGCGCGGGCGGCCGAGGTGCCGTCCGTGGTGATCAGCCGCGCGGTCTCGCAGACGAACAGCGGGTTGCCGCCGGTCCGCTCGGCCACGGTCCGCGCGGTCGCCGCGTCCACCTCCCGCCCAGAACGCTCGCGCAGCAGCAGCGCCACGTCCTCGTCGCCGAGCCCGCCCAGGTCGAGCCGGTGGGTGTCGCGCCCGGCCAGGGCCGCCCAGGTCGCCCCCAGGTGGTCGACGGCCTCGGTGGGCCGGTAGGTCGCGACGATCATGATGTCGGCCCCGGCGACCCCCGTGGCGAGGTGGCGCAGGAGCTGGAGGGTCTCGCTGTCGGCCCGGTGCACGTCCTCCATGACCACCAGCAGCCGGGTGCCCCGCCCGACGACCCGGGAGAGGTAGTCGCCCACCGCCCGGGCCAGCAGGAACGGCCCGGCCGGTGAGGCGTCGTCGTCCAGCAGCGGCGCCAGCCGTGCCGCCAGCTCCCCCTCCGGCGGCCGGTCCACGGCCAGGGCGCGCAGCACCTCGCTCCACGCCCACGCGGGCGGCGCCCCGCCGTCGGTCTCCGGACACTGCCCGGTCGCGGTCAGCCAGCCGCGCGCCGCCAGCCGCCGGGCGAACGCGGCGGCCAGCGCGCTCTTGCCCGCCCCGGGATCGCCGCCCAGCCACACCGTGCGCAATCCGCTTTGGTCCGCGACCGCTTTCAACGCCGCCAGCTCCTCCGTACGGCCCACGAGACCGAAAACGGACCCGTCACCGTCTCTGTCCCTGTCGCGGACACTGTCGCGGTCCTGGCCTCGGTCCCGGTCCTGAACCCGGTCCCCGTCCCGGTCCCTGGCGTGGTCGGGGCCTGTCCGGTCCGGCTCTCGCCGCCCGGTCCCGGCGGTGTCCGGGAGCGGTGTCCGTACGGGGCCGGGGGCCGCTGTCCGGTTCGGGGAGGCCGTCCGGTTCAGGGAGTCGGCGTGGGCCAGGATGTCTGCCTCCAGCGCGCGCAGCGCGGGGCCCGGGTCCACCCCCAGCTCGTCGGCGAGGGTCTCGCGCGCCCTCCTGATCGCGCCCAGGGCGTCGGCCTGCCGCCCGGCCCGGTAGTAGGCCAGGGCGAGCAGCCGTACCGCGTTCTCCCTGAGCGGGTGGGCGCGGACGTGCCGCTCAAGTTCGACCTCCGCGTTGCGGCCGAGCGCCAGCAGCGCCTCCGCCCTGTGCTCCACGGCGACCGTCCGCAGCTCGTCAAGCCGCGCGGCCTCGGGCTCCGCCCACTCGTCGTCGGCGAACTCCGCGTACGCGGGTCCCTGCCAGAGCGCGAGTGCCCGGTCCGCCACCTCCAGTGCCCGTACCCCGTCCCCCTCGGCGAGCGCGGCCCCGGCGGCGTCGACCAGGCGGGGGAGGAGCCAGGCGTCCACCTGCTCGGGTTCCAGCCGCAGGCGGTAGCCGGGGACGGCGCTGACCAGCACCGTGGCGGGCGTGCGCGGCGGCCGTGCGGGTTCGAGCACCCGCCTCAGGTTGGACACGTAGACCTGGAGGGCGGCCAGCGCCTTGGGCGGCGGTTGCCCGCGCCACAGGTCATCGATGAAACGATCGGTGGAGACCACGTGCCCGCCCGCCGCGACGAGCCTGGCCACCACGGCCCGCTGCCGGGAGGTGCCCAGGTCCACCGTACGGCCGTTGATCTCCGCCTGAAGCGGACCGAGAACACGCAACATAACAAAAGGCAGGGTATGCGCCCTTCAGCGTCTTTTGGTGAACGCCAAGCCTTTCTGGGCGAAGACCGGGCCTTCCAACGAACACCGAGGAGCACGATGCCGCAGGATCGCCGCAGGGACACGATCCGGGCGCTCGACGAGAGCGACCGGCCGCACCTGTACTGGCACGGGGTGGACGGCGACGGTCACGTGTGGCTGTTCGAGACCGTCATCGACAGCGGCGGGGAGTACTGGCCGGTTCGGCACGCCGAACTGGGCTCGGACGGCATCGCCCGCACGTACTCGTGGCGCCACATCGAGGACGAGCACGGCTTCCTGGCCGAGGGCCCGATCTATCCCGGCGACTTCGGCCTGAACGCCCTGACCTCCGAGGAGTTCGACACCCTGTGGGCCGCGCTCAACGGGTGAAAACACTCTCGCCACACCCCCGACGTACGGCCCGCCCCGGTCGTCCGCGACCGCGACCGGGGCGGAAGACGGCCAACTCCTCGTCGAAGACTGGCAAGAAACCACGCCGCTGCCCACTTCACGCAGGTCAGCTCGTCAAAGCCACCTTCGTTCCCAGGCCCGCGAAGCGGAATGAAATACGTTCAATTATGTCCGGGTGAGACAGCCGGTCACCCGGCGATACCGTCCGTGACGCGATTGTGCCGACAATGAGCTTTGCCCAGCATATTGCCGTCGGCCGATCGACCGATTTCAGCACGCGTAGAACCACTCTCACAATCATTGCACCGAACTTGCGGACGGTTGATAATTCTGGTTGAGAAGGCGTTCGACGTGACCGCACCGGTCATCCTTTGTCGCCCATTCACAGGAGGTTCCGTGAAGGTCAGCGTCGTCATTCCAGCCTTCAACGTGCGGAGCAAGTTGCGCCTGTTGCTGTACACCCTCGCGCACAGCGTGCTCGATCCGGAGGACTCCTTCGAGATCGTCGTCGCCGACGACGGCTCCACCGACGGCACCGGCGAGATGGTCGCCGAGCTGCCGGGCCGTGACAACCTGACCTACCTCTACCTCCCGCGCACCGACCGGTCGAGCCGGGCAGCCGCCCGTAACGCGGCCATCGCCAAGGCCAGCGGGGAGCTCGTCGTCATGGTCGACGCCGACACGGTGGTCGGGCCGACCTATCTCGCCGAGCACGTTCGTTATCACCGGCTCAGGAATGATCTCGTCGTGATCGGCCCCCGCCCGGACCTCGGAGAAGGAGAATTCGACGAGGAGCGTCTCAGCCGCGAATTCACCTTTGACGCCATGCCCGCCGTCGGCTGGGGTGATCCGCGCGAGAAGGTGCTGGCCGAATTCTCGGGCAACATGAACCGGCTCGCCATCTGCTGGCATCTCCTGTTCACCTGCAACGCCTCGGTGCGCGTCGAGCACCTGCGCCGGCTCGGTGGTTTCGACGAGGCGTTTCTCGGCTGGGGACTTGAGGACACCGACCTGGGGTATCGCCTGCGGCAGGCGGGACTGGCCTTCGCCTTCAACGTCTCGGCCGTGGCCTACCACCAGCGGCGCCGGGGAATAGACGCCGGAATGTACAACGACTGGGTCCGCAATCTCGCCTACATGATGGCCAAGCACCAAGCGCCCGAAGTGGCGATCCAGTCGATCGTCGGCCTGGCCATGAACCCCGCCGGTCAGCGGATCGGCTGGGTGGAGGCGATGCGCTGCTTCGAGGTCTCCGCGCGGGCCCTCGACGGCCGGCTGCCGGTGCCCGTCACGTACCGGCTCGTGGTGGTCGAGGAGGACACGGTCGACGCCGCGACGGCGGAGCTGGTGGCTCGCGGTGCGACGAGCGACCTTCTCATCATCGACGAGACCCCCGGCGCCGAGCTGGCCGGTCTGGTCCAGTGCGTGGACACCCCCGGCGAGCTGCTCTACTTCCACCGGCCGTCGGCGACGCAGCGAGCCGAGATCCTCAGCCGCTACCCGGTGACCGGCGGATGAGTCTCCCGCTTCGCGGGCCTGGGGGACGAGGGTGGCTTTGACAAGCCGACCCGCGCGCACGATGTGCCAGGTCTTCGACACGGCGTCGGCGCGGCGGAGCCCGGCGTGGAAGGAGTCACGACAGAACGGCACCTCGAAGCCTCCGGTTACAGGTTGATCCCGGTCGACGACCCTTCCGCCAGGGGGCCTCTCCATTTCGGAGCCAAGACCGGCGAGTCACAACGAGTCCGCGACCCGCGACATCGGGTTGGGGTGAGCTCGCTATTCGCTATCTCTTTCCATCTGTTTTCGACTGTTTTCGACCACTGGTAAGCCGTCGTTCCGGCTGCGCCATAACATCGCCACATCGGGATGACAAAGTGGGTTATTTCGCATATATGCATAGGAGTAAGTTGCTCGCATGAGCGGAACGCCCGGCCTGAGGATGGCAGCCTCGGACATGACCGCGCTGAGCCTGTGGACCGCCGACGCGGTGGTGCTGTTCGACTGGCTCCTGAGCGTGGATCTCGACCAGCTCCCCGTCCAGCACATGGCACAGAAACAGGCCCTGATGGACCTTCTCCAGCAGCTTGACCGGAGCATTCCCGGTTACACCACCGAGGACATCGAACAGGCGCGCCTGCTGCTGACCCGCGAGATGGGCCTGTAGTCGTCCTGCCCTTAGAACCCGCCACTCCGCCTCCCGCCGGAGGCGCGTACCGGCGGGTGCGGGGAAACCCACGCCCGCCCCGATCACCCCGTACGAACGCTCACGGCACGAGCAAGGTCTTGCCGACGGTCTCGCGGTTCTCGATCGCCCGGTGCGCGGCGGCCGCCTCGGCGAGCGGGTACGTCTGGCCGATGGTCGGCCGCAGCCGTCCGGCCACCGCGAGAGCGAGCGCCTCCACGGTCAGTTCGCGCAGCTCCGCCGGAGTGGGGGGCGCCTTCCTGCCGACGACGGTGATCGAACGCGCCCCAGCGCCGCCAATGCCATCAGCGTCGGTACGGTCGCCGACCCGGGACCACGAGCCGCTCGCCATCCCGTAGACGCTCACCCGTCCGCCTTCCCGCAGGGTCGTCAGCGCCTCGGTGCCGATGTCGCCGCCGACCCCGTCGAGAACGAGGTCCACCCCCGTACCGCCCGTCACCTCGACAACCCGTCGCGCCCAGCCGGGCCGTGAGTAGTCGACGTAGGCGGTCGCGCCGAGGGACGTGACCAGCCCCTCCTTCCCCGATCCCCCGGCGGCGCCGACGACGCGGGCCCCCGCCCCCGCCGCGAGCTGCACGAGCAGGCTGCCGACCCCGCCACCGGCGGCCTCCACGAGCACCCACTCGCCGGGCCTCACCTCCGCCTGCCGGTGCAGGCCCACGGCGGTACGGCCGTCGGCCAGCAGCGCGACCGCGTCCCCGAGCCCGAGTCCCTCCGGGACCGGCACGATGTCGGCCGCCCCCGCGAGGGCGAGTTCGGCGTACCCGCCCTCGCCTCCGGTGGTCGTCACCACGACGGTGCCCACCAGGGCGGGCTCGACGTCCGGCCCCGTCGCGACGATCCGGCCGCCCACGCCGTTGCCCGGTACGCGAGGCAGCGCGGGCCTGCGGGGAAAGGCCGGTCCGCCACCGGCGCGCACCTGCGTCTCGACGAAGGTGACGCTCGCGAACTCGACCGCGACGAGCACCTGCCCGGAACCGGGGACGGGGTCGTCGACCCGCCGGATCCGGAGGACTCCCGGATCCCCGAACTCTTCCATCACCACCGCGCGCATGACGGGCCTCCCGTTCCACACCAAAACGGATTAAACCACTCCGATTAGCGGGACAATATAACGGAGTGATTCGTTCCGCAACGCGGGTAAAGTGGGGCGCGTGACCGAGCACGCCCGCAGGGCCCCGCGGCAGGCCGAGGCCGAGCGCAACGACCGCGCCCTGCTCGACGCCGCGAGAGAAGTGCTCGCCATGGACGGCGCCCACGCCTCGGTGGCGGCGATCGCCGCCCGCGCCGGAGTGGGGATCGGCAGCCTGTACCGGAGATACCGCACCAAGGACGAGCTCTTCCAGCGCCTGTGCGAGCTCTCCCTCGACCAGTGGATCGAGGCCGCGGAGGTCGCCCTGACGCACGACGACCCGTGGGCCGGGCTGGCCTGGTACGTCACCGCCAGCGTCAACTCGGGCGCGGGAACCCTCGGGCCGATCGCCGGTTCCATCGCCGTCACCGAGGAGATGGAGGCCAAGGTCAGGAGGTCCGACGAGGTGGCGGAGGCGCTCGTGGCCCGCGCGCACGCCGCGGGAGTCCTGAGGCCGGACGTCACGTCCGTCGACATCTCGCTCCTGATCGAACAGCTCGGCACGTCCCCCCTGATCGAGCAGCTCAACCGGCAGGGCCACGTCGAGCTCGCCGGGGCGGCCCTCAACGCCAGGGAGCGGATCATCGCCATCGCCCTGGACGGCCTGCGGGCGGGCCCGTCCACGCCCCTCCCGGGATATCCGCCGGGCGACGAGCTCTTCACCGCGCGCTGGATCCACAACCCCCCGGGCCGAGAGGGGACGTCGCCGTCCCCCGGGCGCTGACCTAGAGTCAGACCGGCAGTTTTGTTCGTACTGCTCTGTTGGGCGCGACCGTCTGCCCCGGGCTGATTCCGGCGGTTTCGGGTATGAGCGGCGTGATCGTGGACGACGTACCCGGTACCCGGTATTCCGGAAGAAAGCGGTTGCGCATGGGTGTTGAGATCCCCTCGGCGGTGCTCGACCCCAAACGCCTGTCGGCGGTGTGGGCCACCGGCCTGCTCGACAGCGAGCCCGAGCCGTCGTTCGACGACCTCGCCCGTCTGGCCGCGCGGGTGACCGGGACGCAGCGGGCGTTCGTGACCCTGGTCGACGACCGGCGGTCGTTCTGGAAGAGCGCCATCGGCATGGGAGAGCTGTCCGTGACCGAGCGGCAGAACCCGGTGTCCGACAGCCCCTGCCACATCCTGATCGCGACGAACGAGCCGCTGCTCGCGAACGACGCCGTCGCCGACCCCCGCGTACGGGACCTGCCCGCGGTGGAGCGGCTGGGGATCGGCGCGTGGGCCGGGTATCCCATCCACGGCCCGGACGGCGAGGTCCTGGGCGGGCTCTGCGTGGTGGACTCGGCGCCGCGCGTGTGGTCCGACGCCGACGCGCAGACGCTGGCCACCCTGGCGCGCGCCGTGTCGGGCGAGATCCGGCTCCGGGACGCGCTGGCCCGTTCGGAGCGGCACGTGCTGGAGCTGCGGGCCGCGGGTGAGGTGTCCGAGAGGCTGGCCCGCACCCTCCAGGACAGCCTGCTGCCGCCGATGATGCCGACGGTACCGGGCCTCCAGGCCGCCGCCACCTACATCCCGGCCGCGGGCGAGGTGGACGTGACCGGCGACTTCTACGACCTGTTCCTGGCGAGCGGTTCGCGCTGGTGCGCGGTCCTGGGCGACGTGTGCGGGCACGGTGTGGAGGCCGCGCAGATCACCGCCCTGGCCCGGTACACCCTGCGGGCCGACGCGCCGCGCCACGTCTCGCCCAGCAGGACGCTGGAGCAGCTGAACCGGGCCCTGCTGGCCCAGCGGGTCAGGGACGGACGGTTCCTGACGGTGGTGTGCGCGATCTTCCGTCCGGACGGGGACGGTTTCACGGGAATGCTGTCCACGGCCGGGCACCCCTCCGCCCTGCTGCGACGGGCCGACGGGAGCGTGGAGTCCCTGAGGACACCCGGCGTCGTGCTGGGCATCATGGAGGAGACGAGGCTCGGGAACGTCCGTTTCGACCTGAGGCCCGGTGACACGCTGGTGCTGTACAGCGACGGCGTCACCGAGGCGCATCCGCCGGGACGGCAGGACCTGTTCGGCGACGAACGCCTGATCGCCCTGCTGGCGGGATGCCGGGACCTCGACTCGGGCGACATCGTGCGGCGGATCGGGGACGCCGCACGCGACCACAGCCAGGGGCACATGACCGACGACATGGCCATCCTGGCCCTTCGCGTCCCGGCGCCGTCCTGAGACGAGCCGTACCGGACCTGCCCCGATGCGAGGACCGGCTGGCGTGAGCCGCGCCAAAACATCCGATGTAAGCCGTAGCGAACCATCCGGTATGAGGCGCGGTGAGCTATTTTGTGTGATCTATACCACACCGGCTCGCGGGAGCCGCGCCAGAGGAGCCGGAACAGGACGTATCGGTCCGACCTGCGGAAGCCGCCCTGCTCAGCGGCACCGTAACGACACCTCATCGACCCCTGGCGCACCCTGTGCAAACTCCCTCAATCCTGTAACATTTGTACCGTTCCAAGATATTTAGAGAGGTGGGACCAGTAATGTCCCCACCTACTCGGCCACGGATCTTCCCCCTGGCCGCATGGGCATGTTGGCGCGATTCGCCCAGGAGGATTCGGTGGAGTCGGTGTTCGATTGGTTTGATGCTGCCTATGAATGGGTCGTTCGCTCCAGCGCCAACGGGACCTGGCGGGACCTGATCCCCCTGGGTCTGGCCGGTTTGCTCGTCTGGGGCCTGTGGATCTATCGGGTGGTGTTGTCCCGGCTGGCCAGGCCGATCGTGAACGGCTACCGGACCACGGTCTCCGTGGTCGTCCCGTCCTATCGGGAGGACGCCGAGATCCTGGTGCGCTGCCTGGACAGCTGGCTGGCCCAGGACCCGCAAGAAGTGATCATAGTTGTGGATGTCGCGGACACCGACTGCCATGCCAAACTGCGTGAGGTGACGGACCCCCGGCTACGCGTCCTGGTGTACGAGCACTCGGGCAAGCGTTCCGCGCTCGGGGTGGGCATCCGCGCGGCCAGGGGCGAGATCGTGGTCTTCGCCGACTCCGACACCTGGTGGCAGCCCGGCCTGCTGGCCGCCGTGCAGATGCCCTTCGAGGACCCGGCGGTCGGCGGGGTCGGCACCCAGCAGAACGTGTTCCAGCGGACCAGCAGCGTCTGGCGGCGCATCGCGGACTGGCTGGTCAACCTGCGCTACTACGACTACGTACCGGCGATGGGCAGCAGGGGCGGGGTGGCCTGCCTGTCCGGCAGGACCGCCGCCTACCGGCGCGCGGCCATCCTCCCGGTCCTCACCCACCTGGAGAACGAGTTCTTCCTCGGCCGCCGGTGCATCGCCGGCGACGACGGCCGGCTCACCTGGCTGGTCCTCGCCTCCGGGTACAAGACCGTGCACCAGTCCTCGGCCCGCGCCATCTCGATGTTCCCCGACTCCTTCCGCGCCTTCGTCAAGCAGCGCGTCCGGTGGAGCCGCAACTCCTACCGCTGCTACCTGACCGCGCTGTGGAAGGGGTGGCTGTGGAAGACCCCGCTGGTCACCAAGGTGACCGTGCTCCAGATCCTGCTCACCCCGGTGACCATGGGCGTCACGCTCGCCTACCTGTTCTTCAGCAGGCTTGAGCTCACCCCGCTGGGCATCGGGCTCGCCGTCGGCTGGCTGCTCCTCGGCCGGGGTGTCCGCGGCTGGTCGCACCTGCGCCGCCACCCCGCGGAGATCCTGCTGCTGCCGCTGCTCTGCCTGGTGGTCATCATGATCGCGCTGCCGATCAAGCTGTACGCGTTCCTGACGATGAACAAGCAGGGCTGGCTCACCCGCACCTCCGACCAGGTGGGCGGAGCGGGTCAGAGCGCCGCCACCCTCAAGGGAATGGCCTGAGATGAGACGTCTCGTTCCCGTGCTGCTGGGCACCGCGGTGCTGGCGGCCGGGCTGGGGGCCGGACCGGCCGTCGCCCTCTCCTCCCCCGACCCGGCGGGTGAGTCCGAGGTGCTCCCGGCGTCCAGCCCGTCTCCGGCGGGCAGCGCGACCCCGGACAACAACCCGTTCCTGAACGAGCCGACTCCCGAGAACAAGCCCTCCCCCGAGGACACCCCTCCTCCGAAGGCGAGCCGGACCCCGACCGTCAGACCGACCCAGACGACCGGCACGACCCGGACGGCCGACCCGGACCCGAAAAACAGCGCGAGACCGACGACCGGCCCCGCCTCGACCTCCGGCCCCGTGCCGACCTCCGGCCCGGCCCGGACGGCCGACCCGGCCACGGAGGACTCCCCCGCTCTGGTCGAGGACGCGATCATGGCGGACGACGCGATCCTGGAGGCGGGCCTCACGGCGGGCGACGCCGAGGCGCAGGCGACCCTGGTGGACGTCGAGGACCAGCGGATCATCCAGACCCGTGCCGCGCTCACGGCCATGCTGCAGACCGGTGGCATCGCGGCCGCCCAGCGCAAGCAGCCCCAGGTCTTCGTGTCGGCGCACGGCAGGACGCTGGTGCTGCCCGCGCGCGCCACCGAGATCCCGTACACCCTCAAGGACCTGATGGCCGTCGAGAAGGGCCGCTACCTGCGGCGGCTGAAGGACGGCTCCTACCTGCTCGGCGTCCACGTCTTCGTGGCCGACGGGGCGCGGCTGCAGTTGCGCGGCCCGCTGACGCTGCGGATGGGCAGCCTGCCCGGCTCGTTCAGCTCGATCATCGCGTTCGGCGGCGACATCGAGATCAAGGGCACCGCCAAGCGGCCGGTGCGGATCACCAGCTGGGACGTACGGACCCAGAAGCCGGACACGACCACGACCGACGGCCGCGCCTACATCAGGGCGGTCGGCGGCGAGTTCGAGATGACCCACACCGAGGTCTCCGACCTGGGATTCTGGAGCGGCC
Source organism: Streptosporangium sp. H13245 (assembly GCF_055690525.1). Lineage (NCBI taxonomy): Bacteria > Bacillati > Actinomycetota > Actinomycetes > Streptosporangiales > Streptosporangiaceae > Streptosporangium > Streptosporangium sp. H13245. The sequence continues at coordinate 84,177 of NZ_JBSZKT010000025.1, forward strand.
GTACGGGGGGCATCGCGCTCACCGGCACCGAGCGACCGGCCAGCGTCTACCGGCACCGGACGAAGGACCAGCGCCACCAGGACAAGCAGGAACGGCTCGCGAACACCAAGAAGGGCGAGCGGAGCGGAAGCAACTTCGGCGACGTGGAGACCATCCCGATCGGCCCCGGCACCGCCTCGCACGTGCTCGCCGACGAGCTGGTGTCCGGGTCGATCAAGGACAGCGTCATCACCGGCGACGCCTACGGGATCTTCGTCTCCGGCTCGAACCAGACGCAGATCATCAACAACAAGATCATAAACAGCCTGGTGCACGGCGTGTTCATGCACCGGTTCGCCAAGAACGCGACGATCGAGGCGACCGAGGTGATCGGCAGCGGCGGCGACGGCTTCGTGCTGTCACGGGCGACCGAGAAGGTGAAGGTCATCGACTGCGTGGCCGAGCAGAACAAGCGCAACGGCTTCACGCTCAACGGGCGGGCGCTCGCGAGCGGCCCGTCCGCGAGCGGCGAGTCGCTCGCCGTCTACGGCGACAGCTCGGTCAGCAACAGCACCGCCCGCGACAACGGGAGGTACGGTGTCGAGGTGCTCGGCGGCAGCCGCCTCGCCGTGCAGACCAGCGAGATCATCGGCGGCGACATGGGCATCGTGGTCCGCGAGGGCGCCAGCGGGGTGCAGATCTCCGGCAACAAGCTGACGAACCAGCGCCGCCAGGCGATCGCGCTGCGCGACGGGGCGACCGGCGCGCACGTGGCCGGTAACACGATCACCGGGACCGTCACCGGGATCTATCTCCGCGACTCCGCGGGCATGATCGTCGGAAACAAGATCACGACCCTGTCGACGCCCAAGGCCCACGGGATCACCGTGGTCGGCGACGCCACGGGCTCCGAGATCACCCGCAACACCGTCATCGGCGCGGGGACGAGCGCGATCAGCGTCGCACGGGCCGCAGACACGGTGAACAAGCACAACAACGACGAGGAACAGTGGAATGACACGTCGTCGTTCTGGGTCAAGGCCAAACGCTACGTCAAGCCCATGAACGTGATCTGGGCCGGGGTCATCCTCCTGGTGGTCGTGTCGGCGATCCGGTCCCGCGGCGTCCTCGAACGACGGCAGCGACGCCGGGAGATCCGCAATCCGTACGAGCAGCAGCGGCTGCTCACCGAGGGGCGGTTCGTACAGCTGCGCCCCGCCGCTCCGCCCGCGCCTGACCTCCCGGCGCCTCCCACCGGACATCCCGCGTGGCGCCGGCAACCGGCGTCGCCGCACGCCGACTCGGCCCCGGTGGGAGGCAGGGGATGAGCCGCCCGCGCCGGAAGAAGGGCCGCACCCTCCTCATGGTCCTGGTGCTGAGCCTGTCCGCGGCCGGTACCTGGGCGTACCTCGCCTACACCGATCGCGCCGTCCCGATCCCCGGCGTCAACGAGGTGTCCCAGGCGGAGGCCCAGCAGCAGTCGGCCCTGGTCGACCAGGAGGATCTGCGGATCATGCAGACCCGCGCGACGCTGTCCTCGGCGCTGGCGCGGGGCGGGCCCGCCGCGGCGAGATCCCGCGTGCCGCACATCTCCAGCTCGGCCAACGGCCAGACGCTCGTGCTTCCGCAGCGCCGCGAGCCGTACCGGGTCGCCGACCTGGAACGCCTCGGCCAGGAGTACTTCCAGAAGCAGTCGGACGACTCCTACGTGCTCGGCATCAACCTGTTCGCCGGCCCCGGGGCCAAACTGGTGCTCCAGAACGCGACCGGCCCGCTGGTGATCCGGATGCGCAGCGACCCCGGCGGCTTCGTCTCGATCGTGGGCTTCGGCTCGAACATCCGGATCAACGGCTCGGCACGGAACCCGGTGCGGATAACGAGCTGGAACGCGCAGGACAGGACGGCCGACACCAAGGTCTCCGACGGCCGCGCCTACCTGCGCGTGGTCGGCGGAGAGCTCACGATGAGCCACGCGCAGGTGGAGCACCTCGGCTTCTGGAGCGGCCCGACCGGCGGGCTGGCGCTGACCGGCAGCGACCGGACGACCCAGAACGCGGACCTGGTGACCGCCCCCGTCGCCGCCACCCTCCCGAGGTCGTCGCCCACCGCGTCGCCGAAGCCGACCGCCTCCCAGCCGCGAGCGCTCCTGCCCAACGGCCTCCTCGTACCGAGCAGGGGCGGCAGCAACGAGATCGAGATCACCAACGGGGCGGCCAAGGGCAGGGTCACCTACCGGCTGCCCGAGGCCAACCTGGTCACCGGCGACATCACCGACACCAAGATCACCGGCAACGCGTACGGGATCTTCATCACGGCCTCCAACGAGACCCGGATCATCAACGTCACGGTCACCGGGAGCCTCGTCCACGGGGTGCTGCTGCACCGGTTCGCGCGCAACGCCTCCATCGAGAACACCACCGTGACCGACAGCAGGGGCGACGGCTTCGTCCTGTCCAGAGGCACGCAGAACGTCACGATCACCGGCTCGGAGGCCGCGCGCAACAGCGGCAACGGCTTCACCATCAGCGGCCTGCCGCTGGCCAGGGGGCCGTCGGCGTCCGGGGAGTCGCTGCGCAGCTTCGGCGGCAGCTCGGTGACGAGCAGCACGGCGCGGGACAACGGCCGCTACGGCGTGGAGATCCAGGGCGGCGTCAAACTCGTCGTGCAGACCACCGAGGTGATCGGCGGGGAGATGGGCATCGTGGTGAGCCAGGACGCCACCGGGGTCCGGGTCTCCGGCAACCGCCTGAACGGCCAGCGCAGCCAGGGAATCGCGCTCCGCGACGGGGTTCGGGGGGCCAGGATCAGCGGCAACATCGTGCGGGACACCCAGACCGCGATCTACCTCCGCAACTCCGAGGCCACCATCTCCGCCAACACGGTCGAGTCCGCCTCACTGCACGCGATCTCACTGCTCGGCACGGCCAAGGGCACCAAGATCACCGGAAACACCCTGGGAGGTGCGGGCCGCAGCGCGCTCGACACGAGCCGGGCGAAGGGAACCACGACCGTCACGCAGAACAACACCGCCGGCTGGCAGGACACGGCCGGTTTCTGGACGACGGTCAAGCGGATCGCCAAACCGATGAACCTCATCTGGCTGGGAGTGATCTCTCTGATCGTGCTCTCGGCGCTCCGGGCACTACGTGGCGACGGCCCGAGGGTCGGCCACCGATTCGTTCATCCGTACGAGAAGCAGACACTGCTGGAAGAGCGACCGGCCAAGTTCCTGAGGACCGCCGGCGCCAAATCCCCAGCGGAGAGGAGCCGAGCGAGCGATGCGCCTGGACATTGACAGGAAGACCCTGGTCGGGATGCTGGCCGGGGCGGCCATCACGGTGGTCGTCGTGGTGCTGCTGCGCGGGCTGTTCGGCGGCGCGGACGGCCCGAGCACCGCGATCGAGGACATCAGGCCGAGGAGCGCGGACGCGCCGGCCTCGCAGTCGTCGGAGTCGGACTCGTCGGACTCGTCGAATTCCGGGGACGACGCCAGACAGGCGGAGGAGAAGGAAGAGGACGTGGAGGAGTTCGTCGCGTCGCAGGATCCGCCCGACATCGCCGTCCCCGTCGGGAAAGGGCTGATCGACTGCCCCGAGGCCACGGTGACCGTCGCCGACGCCGCCGGGCTCACCGAGGCCCTGGAGGCGGCCGAGCCCGGCACGGTGATCCGGCTGGAGCCCGGCGTCTACGGCGGCCGGTTCGTGGCGGCGGTCCCGGGCACGGAGAACGAACCGATCTTCGTCTGCGGCCCGCCCGAGGCGATCATCGACGGCGGCGGGGTCAAGAAGGGCTACGCCTTCCACCTCAACGAGGTCAGCCACTGGCGGCTGATCGGCTTCACCGTCCGCAACAGCCAGAAGGGAGTGATGGCCGACCGCACCACCAACACGATCATCCAGCAGTTGACCGTCCACCACATCGGGGACGAGGCCATTCACCTGCGCAACTTCAGCACCGACAACACCGTCCAGTACTGCATGATCTACGCGACCGGCCTGCGCCGGGAGAAGTTCGGCGAGGGCGTCTACCTCGGCACCGCGGAGAGCAACTGGGCGGAATACTCCGGCGGTCAGATGGACCGCAGCGATCGCAACATCGTGCGTGGCAACGTCATCCGGGCCACCGCCGAGGCGATCGACATCAAGGAGGGCACCTCCGACGGCCACATCGTCGGCAACATCTTCGACGGTTCCAGCCTCGGCGGTTCCAAACACAACGATTCCTGGGTCGACGTCAAGGGCAACGGCTACCTGATCCAAGGTAATACCGGCAGCAACACCAACGCGGACGGCTTCCAGACCCACAAGATCGTGGATGGCTGGGGCACCGGCAACGTGTTCCGGGCCAACATCATCGACCTTGGCAGTTCAGGCGGCATCGGCATCAACGACACGGCCGGCGGAAACACGATCGCCTGTGACAACAAGGTCACCGGCGGCGCGCTCTCCAAGGCCGACAACTGCTCCTGAAGACGAGCCCACGGACAAGTAGATAGGAATACGGATATGGGCGAAGCCGAGCTCCCCCGATTGACTGTGATCGGAACCGGCTATCTCGGGGCGACGCACGCGGTCTGCATGGCGTCGCTGGGCTACGACGTGGTCGGCCTGGACGTGGACAGCGGGAAAATCGCGAAACTGCAGGCCGGGCAGGTGCCGTTCTTCGAACCTGGCCTGCCCGAGATGCTGGGCAAGGCCCTGGAGTCGGGCCGGCTCCGGTTCACCACCTCCTACGAGGAGGCCGCCGAGCACGGCGACATCCACTTCGTCTGCGTCGGCACCCCCCAGGAGCCGGGCTCGGACGCCTGCGACCTGACCTACGTCGACGCCGCCGTACGCGACCTGGCCCCCCACCTGACCCGGCGCTGCCTGGTGGTCGGCAAGTCGACCGTCCCGGTGAACACCGCCGCCCGCCTGGCCGGCATGCTGCGCGAGCTGGCCCCGGCGGGAGACGAGGTGGAGCTGGCCTGGAACCCGGAGTTCCTGCGGGAGGGCTTCGCGGTCGACGACACGCTCAAGCCCGACCGGCTCGTGTTCGGCGTCACCTCGGAGTGGGCGCGCGAGCGGCTGGCCGCGGCGTTCCAGCCGATCCTCGACCTCGGCACCCCGGTGGTGGTCACCGACCTGGCCACCGCGGAGCTGGTCAAGGTGGCCGCCAACTCGTTCCTGGCCACCAAGATCTCCTACATCAACGCGATGGCCGAGGTCTGCGAGGCCACCGGGGCCGACGTCCGCGACCTGGCCAAGGCCCTCGCCTACGACGACCGGATCGGCGGCCGGTTCCTCCAGCCCGGCCTGGGCTTCGGCGGCGGCTGCCTGCCCAAGGACATCCGCGCCTTCGCGCACCGGGCGGAGGAGATCGGCGTCGGCCAGGCCGTGTCCTTCCTCCGCGAGGTCGACGCGATCAACCGGCGCCGCCGTTCCCGGACCATCGACCTGGTCAGGGAACTCCTCGGCGGCCAGCTCGACGGCAAGAGGGTCGCCTGCCTCGGCGCGGCCTTCAAGCCCAACTCCGACGACATCAGGGACGCCCCGGCGCTGAAGGTGGCCCAGACCATGCACGGGCTGGGCGCCAACGTCCGGGTGTACGACCCGGCCGCGCTGGACAACGCGCGCCGCGCCTATCCGGAGCTCAGGTACGGCACGAGCGCGATGGACGTGGCCCGTGACGCGGACGTGGTGGTCCTGCTCACCGAGTGGGCCGAATTCCGCGAGATCGAGCCCTCGGCGCTGGCGAAGGTGGTCAAGCACCCCCGGATCGTCGACGGCCGGCACGCGCTCGACGCGGACGTCTGGCGCGCGGAGGGCTGGGAGTACCGCGCCCTGGGCTGCCCCTGACCCGTCGTCGCCGTCCTTGAAGCCACACGGCCGGAGCATGACCGTGTGGCCAGGACGCGGACCCCGGCGGCGCCTTTCACGGTCCTGTCCCCCTTCCCGTTCGCCACCGCCTTCCAGCCCCGAAACCGGGTCACCGGTGTACGAGCGACCTCGTACACCGGTGACCCGACCCCGCGAAGACACCTCGCGCCGCGGCCCACGGGGACCCCTGCCCGGCCGGGGTCGGCTGGGACCTGAGGTCACAGCGCCCCGGGGGGGCCGGGCAGGACGATCTCGAAGAAGCCCTGCGCCCTGTACGTAGCGAGCTTCCTGGCCCTACCGGTCCTGACGTTCACCGCGTAGGCGGTTATGGTCCGGTACGGCGGATCGATGACCGTGGGCTCGTCGTCCGGCACCTCGGACGACGGCCTGCACCGCCCGGACATGGTCAGAGCCGTGACCTCCTCGGCGCTGAGCCAGGTGCGCAGCGAGATCTGGGAGACGCCGGAGGGCAGCCCGCTGACGGCGGTCGCCTTGCGCCTCTTGCCGGTGAGCGTGTCCATCAGGGCGAGGTCGCCCCTGCGGCACGGCCGCTCGGCGGTGCTGCGGTTCTCGATCACCGCGACGGTCTTCCCGTCGGGGGCGAGCGGGCTGAAGTGGTAGTCCACCGGCAGGATGACCGACGTGGAGTCGCCCTTCGAAGAGCTCGGCCACAGGTTCGAGATCGTCCGCAGCTGTGATCGGGGCGAGTATTCCGCGAGCGTGATGGTGGCGCCGTCCGGTGACAGGCCGACGGGGACCCAGCGGTTCGGCAGCTCGCGGAAGACCCCGTCGCGCATGTCGATGAGCAGCGCGGGATCCTTGAAATCCGGGACCTTGCTGAAGGCCACGAACCGCCCGTCGTCCGACAGCATCAGACGCGAGACACTTCCCAGCCAGGCCTGCGGCACCTCGCTCGCGGCCGTCGTCTTCTGGCCCGAGGCCAGGTCACGGACCTGGAAGGTGCCCTCCTCCGCGCTGTAGTAGGCGATCTTCCGGCCGTCCCTGCTGATCGCGAGCGGGCTGTCGCGCAGGCCGGTGCGACCGGGGGCGAGGCTGGGCAGCGCCTCCGGCACGTGGTAGGTCCTGCCGCTCCGGGTGACCACCCGCCAGCCTCCGTCCCGGCAGTCCTGCGGCACCTTCCCGCCGTCCGGCCCGCAGAAGGTCTTGTACGCGTGGCTCAGCGGCCCCACCCCGCGCACCGGGAGGTCGCCCTGGGAGGCGACCTCCCGCGGCTCGTCCGGCAGCAGCCGCATGGTGGCCGTCGTACCAAGGGCGACGACCACGACCATCGCCGCCGCGAGGAGCGAGATCACGGTACGGCGCCTGCGGTCACGCGTCGCGATCGTACGTTCGGCCAGGTCCACCTGTGGGGAGTCGTCGGCCAGGTCGACAAGCACGTCCCGTAGCCAGGTCATCGGTAGACCTCCTCGGTCTCCAGGTCGGCGAGCTTCGGTGCCAGGTCGGGCGCCAGGTCGCGCAGGCGGGCCAGCGCGTAGTGGGCCTGGCTCTTCACCGTCCCGATCGAGCAGTTCAGCAGCTCGGCCGTCTCGCGTTCGGTCCTGTCCTCGTAGTAGCGCAGTACGATCACCGCCCGCTGCCGGGGCGGCAGCCGCATGAGAGCCTGGCGCATGACGAGCCGCACGATGGTGGAGTCCTCGCCCGAGTACGGCCGGTCAGGCGGGTCGGCGGTCGGGAGCTCGCTCCTGACCCGGCGCCGCCGCCACGAGATGTACTGGTTCAGCAGCGCCTTACGCGCGTACGCCTCGGGGCGCTCGACGCGCGACAGCCTGGACCAGCGTCCGAGCACCTTGAGCAGGACGCTCTGCAGCAGATCCTCGGCCTGGTGGGCGTCTCCCGTGAGCAGGTAGGCGGTACGCATCAGCGCCTGCTGATGGTCGGCGACGAACCCGCGGAAGCTGTCATTGCGGTCCAAGGCGACTCCTTTCAACCGTTACCGACGCCGGTGACATGTCGAAAGGTTCGGTCCCGCCCGGCGAGAACTCCGGATCGCGTCCGAGCACACCGCCGACCGGCGATCCGCCGGTCAGCGTGGAGCGGAAGACGAGATCGTCAACGCGATCCTTCACCGGGGCCGGACCGGCCGCCGGGGGAAAGCCCGATCGCGGGCAGGATCGCCTGGTCGACTATCGCCGCGAGGTCCTCGTCGCCGGGCGGTGTCCCGGAGTCGATCAGTCGCTTGGTGACGAGGGCCTCGCCGATGTCGGCCACGACCGGGGTGAGCAGCTCGGCCGGGAAGTGGCCCCGGTCGGCGTAGTGCCGCAGCACGGTGCGGGTGAACGTGCCGCCCCGGTTGGCGAAGACCCGCTCGAACAGGGCCTCGGACATCAGCGCGGCGCTCTTCGGGTCGGTGAGGATGGCCGCGACGGCGCGGCCCGCCGGGCTGAGGGCCCAGTCCGCCATGAGGCGCAGGGCGCGGATGAGGTCACCGCGCAGGTCGTCGGCCCCCGCCGTCGGCTCCTCGACCGGGTGCTGGTGGTAGAGCGCGTCGAGGAGCACCTCCAGCGGGTCCGACCAGCGGCGGTACAGGGTCGTACGGGGCGTGGCCGCGCGCCGGGCGATGCCGTCCATGGTCAGCCGCCCCGCACCGACCTCCACCACCTCTTCCAGCACCGCATCGTGGATGGCCTTCAGCAGTTCTTCTCCGCGCCGGCGCATCCGGGCGTTGTGATCACTCATCGCCCCACCTTGCTTAGCTGCACGGGTGTATCTTACTCTCAGCATTAGCTACACCTCTGTATCTAATTTCAAGGGGACAACCATGTTCGTCGCCCCACCGGCCCCCGTTCACGGGGCCACTCCCATCACCCAGCGCGCGCTCGCGCCCGATCTCGCACGCGGGCTGATGCTGCTGCTCATCGCGCTGGCGCACTCGCACATGTACCTGTCGGGCCACGAGGCGGGCTTCCGCGGCTACGCGCTCGACGGCAGCCCCCTGGACCGGCTGGTCGCCGGGGTGCAGATCCTGCTGGTGGACGGACGTGCGCTGCCCATGTTCGCCGCCCTGTTCGGCTACGGCCTGGTGCAGATCGCCGACCGGCAGCTCGCCACGGGCAGGAGCTGGCCACAGGTGCGCACGGTGCTGCGCCGGCGGAGCCTGTGGCTGCTGGCGTTCGGGTTCTGCCACGCGCTGCTGCTGTTCTTCGGTGACATCCTCGGGGCGTACGGGCTGGTCGGGCTCGTGCTCGTCGGGTTCATCCGGCGCGAGGACAGGGTCGTGCTGCGGGCCGCCGTCGTAGGGCTGGTGCTGCACGTCGTGATCCTGTTCGGCTTCGGGCTGCTCACCATCTCCGCCCCCAAGGGCGACACGCCCGCCGCCATGGCGGACCCGATCGAGGCGACCGTGATGCGGCTCATCGGATGGACCGGGATGACGCCCACGTACTTCGCCGCCAGCGTGGTACCGGCCTTCCTGTTCGGAATCTGGGCGGCAAGGCGCCGCCTGCTGGAAGACCCCGTCTCGCACCGGGACCTGCTCTCCCGGGTCGCCGTCCTGGGCACCGGGCTGGCCGTCGCCGGCGCGGTGCCGCTGATGCTGATCGACACCCGCCTCTGGACGCCGTCGGACATGGTGGCCGTGTCGATGTACGCACTGCACAGCGTGACCGGCATCGCCGGCGGGCTCGCGTACGCGGCCATCATCGGACTCGCCGTCGGCCGGATGCGGCGCGGCCATCCCGGCCCGGTCGTCAGGGCCCTGGCCGCGTGCGGCCAATGGTCGCTGACCTGCTATCTCCTCCAGTCAGTGGTCTTCGTAGCGGTGTTCGCACCGTACGTCGGAGGGCTCGGCACGCGTGTGGGCGACGCCGCGGCGTCCGGCATCGCCGTGGTGACCTGGCTGGCCACCGTGGTGCTCGCCGCGCTGCTGGCGCCCGGCGGGCGAAGAGGACCGGCCGAGGCCGCCCTGCGGCGCCTCACCTACTCACGCCGCTGACTTTCCCGTACGCGGGCTTAACGGGTCGCGGCGGTCGGCCGGCGAACATCCGGAATGCCGACATCCGCTTCCAACACCCTGAAACAACCTTCAATGGGGATGAGCGACTCGTCACCAAGGCGTAGGGGGGGCCGTACCGGCTCGATCCCGGTGCCGGTGCTTGTCAGCAATGCTTCAATCCCGACCAGCGGTTTCGCCGACGTGCTGAATCTCTGCACAAAGTCCTGAGCGACAACACACCAACTGAGCACGACCTGAGGCACTGCCGAATTGTTCCTACGGGCATCAAGGGGCGACTGGGTATCAAGGGGCGGCGGCGCTGCGCGCCGTCGCCCGGCCCTGCGCCTGCGGCGCACACCGGACATGCGGCCTGAGGCCGGTCCCCGCGCGAGCAGGACTCCGGGCCGTCGCCGCACACGTACCGCTTCGTACCTCTTCATACCTCCGCCATCCACCGGCCTTTGGCCGCGCCACCGCCCCGATGCAGCACGACGATCGCCACGGGGTAGCCGCCGATGTCCGCCGGGGGCGGGGCAGGGGCGATCGAAGATCCAGGAGGTTCGTTTCGCACCCCGGCTCACCGAGTAACGTGGCCGATCACCGCGTACCGCGCGAGGTGGTTCTGCCCCTCCTCGGAGCCTGACAGAAGCATGAGGAAGAGCGTGGCGATGCCCGGATACAGGACTGATGCGCATGCCCGGCGCGAGGAAAGAGCAAGAAACGGCCTCTGGGGCCCCGTTCCGGCGAACCTCGGACTCGGTGTGCCGCTCTATCTAGCCTAGTGGCTGCTGACCGACCTACATTTACAAGATCTCGGTACGCGACCTGTGAGCTGCTGCGGCGCTGGTCAGAGGCGGCGTCGGACGGCTGCCGTGCTAGCGTCGCGGCTCGTGTTGGAGAACGTATATGTGGGGAGCGCCGACGTGGACGCGGCCGGTGACCGCGGTTGGCTACTCGGGCACTTCAAGCCGGTCGGCGATGTTCGGCACAGCGACGGCGTCGAGATCAAGTGGGGCGTGCATCCGCGTGGCGACGAGCGCGCGCAGTGGGTCACCGGCGAGAAACGTACGGCGTTGCTCATGCTGATCAGCGGCCGTTTCCGGGTGGAACTGCCGGGACGTAGCGTGCTGCTGGCCAAGCAGGGGGAGTACGTCGTGTGGGGTCATGGCGTCGATCACTCCTGGTACGCCGAGGAGGAGTCGGTGGTGCTCACGGTGCGCTGGCCTTCGATCCCTGGCTACGCGGTCCCCGAGCGGGAACCCGGATAACCGCCGGGCGGCAGTGGTTCGCGGATGGCATGCTGGGAGGCCGGCGATCACAAGGAGATCAGCGATGCCCCACCCTCCCGGCACGCAACCCGCGCTCCGGCGCACCCCTCTCGACGCAGAAGAGAAGGCCAGGGCCGAGGCGAACTTCACCCCCCTGGTCGCCCAGAGCCTCGTCGCCGACGGGCGGTTCAGGATAACCGCCGACACCCCGGAGATGGTGGAGCTGTGGCAGAGGGTCGCCCGCAACGTGGGTGACATGCTCCAGCGGCCCGTGATCAGCTACGCCAACGGCAGATACATCGTGATCGCCTTCGACCAGGACGAGACCGCGGCCTCACCGGCATCACGGCACGAGCGGACATAGCGACTCCCTCGCGGGGCCTGTGGTCACGGATGACGAACGATCCCAGGCCGACCGTCAAGCATCAGGTGGTGCCGCACAGTCACGACATCGTGCTCTGAACCCGCCTCACCCTGTCCGTGGGTCCCCGTCATTCCCCCTTGTTCCCCGGCCTGCTCGGCTTGCCCTGGGACGACGACGACGGGAAGGTCCGGCCTCAGCCATCTACGAACCCGACTCGTGCTCCTGGCGATCGTCCTGGAGCTGGAGCGCCCCCGCCGGAGGCACTTCACCACGACGTCGATCAGCCAATACGCAGACACCGGCTCCGATGAGAAATGCTGTCCCAGCATTGATCAGAACATTCATGGCGGCAAGGTTGAGAACAAGCTCATATCCATAGAGAGCTCGAAACACCAGCCAAAAGCCGATGATCAGGAAAGTCATCGCAACTACCCGAAGCACAGAGGGCCATGAACTCCTGCGAACGCGGTAGATAAGCGTAATCAAAAAGGGGAGGAGGATAATCGACAAGTGGAACGGCCAGGACTCACGTAGGAGGAATCTCGCCACATAGTCAAGAAGAGTCGGTTCGAAGTCGGACATAGCGCATGATCGTAAAGCACGATGTTCCACGAGCGATAGGCGCTTCCGAAGGATTGACATAGAGCTGCGGCGGCGCGGCCTGCGTACGACGGGTTGGCGAGGTACGGCGCGGCGCGGGTGCGACGACGGCCCAGAGTCCTGCCCGCGCGTCGGAACCGGCCCCCGGGCCGCATGCCCGGCGTGCGCCGCAGGCGCAGGGCCGGGCGACGGCGCACAGCACCCCCGCCCCTTGACGCGCTCGCCCTGCTCCTCAACGGCAACGCGGCGGCTGCGAACACGATCCGGCGCAAGCGGGCCGTCTTCAGTACGCGGTGGAGCTGGAGGAACTGCCCGCGAACCCGGTGACGAAAGTCCACTGGAAGCCGGTGAAGGTCGCCGAGACGGTCGATCCCCGCGTGGTCGTCAACCCCGAACAGGTTCGCGAGCTGCTGACCATGGTGACCTACGTGGGCAGGCGCGGCCGTGGTCGTCGACTCATGGCACTGTTCGCCTGCATGTACTACGCGGGCATCCGGCCGGGTGAGGCGGTCGCACTGCGCAAACAGGACTGTCGTCTTCCGGCAACCGGCCGGGGTCGGCTCCCGTCCCGAAGTGAACACCCGGTGGACCGATTCCGGGGATGCCCACGAGGCGCGCGGGCTCAAGCATCGAACGCAGGAGGACACGCGGCCTGCCCCGATCCCTCCGGTCCTGGTGAAGATCCTTCGCGAGCACCTCGACGAATTCGGGACCGCCGAGGACGGCTGGCTGTTCCAGAGCGAGCGCGGCGGCATGGTCGCCTCGACGGCCTATACCGAGGTGTGGGCCGCGGCTCGGCTCCTCGCGCTGACACCGGAACAGGCCGCCTCTCCCCTGGCTCGCAGGCCGTACGACCTGCGGCACGCGGCGGTATCGCTCTGGCTCAACGCCGGGGTGCCCGCTCCGGAGATCGCCAGGCGGGCCGGTCACGGCGTTGACGTTCTCCTCCGCGTCTACGCGAAGTGCATCGACGACCAGGAGGAGACGGTCAACCGCAGGATTGATGACGCGCTGGCCGCGTGAAGATCACCTCTGCCGTGGGGCTCTGGGACACACTCCCGGAGCCCCTTCGGCATTCCGGGGTCCATCCCGCGAGCGCTGACATGCGGCTGCTTCCGGCTGCCTATGGCTGCACACCCCGGAAACGCAAAAGAGGCCCCGGAGGGCCTCTGAGCTGCCAGTTTGGCTGGTGGCAGGTGCAGGACTTGAACCTGCGTAGGCTGAGCCGACGGTTTTACAGCGGGCCGACGATTCCGACTGCGGCGCGCCTTTGAACTGGCCGTACGGTTCCGCTCGGAGTCCTGGCGGGCGAGATCATCCCGCACGTATCCCGGATCTTGGTATGCGCTCCCACATGCTCTTGTGTTGGGCGATCCACCGGGATCGGACTACCTACGCCGGAAGCTCCTACTTCTCGATCCCTCTCGGTGCAAAGGCGCTCAACCTCGTTCCCCGGTGAGCCAGGGTGAGGAACGAACCCTGGATCTTCGATCGCCCCCGACCATGGCAGACCTCAACCACGATGAGGCGATCGTCGGGCTGCATCGGGGCGGCGGCGTAACCAAAGGCCGGCGGGGGCGTGGGTACGGCGCGGCGCGTGTGCGGCGACGGCCCGGAGTCCTGCCCGCGCGTCGGGACCGGCCCCCAGGCCGCATGCCCGGCGTGCGCCGCAGGCGCAGGGCCGGGCGACGGCGCGCAGCGCCGCCGCCCCTTGATACCTATGAGAACAATTCGGCAATGGTCTGGGGACACTCGCATTAAGAGGGCGGGCTGTGCAGTCGACTTACGTAGCGTGAGCTGCTCGAACGCCTCGCGCAGCCGGTGCCACTTTCAAGATCCATGCCCGCTAAGTTGGGCCACCAAATCACTTACAGCAAGAGAACCCGCCTCATGGAACTGCTAGCCCGAAGAGAGGGAGCCTCATGGCAGCACGTTTGCATCTGTTCGGCGAGAACCGGACAAACCTCGTTCAATCATCTTTTCATGCGTAACTATGACTTACATGTTCATATGTATATAAACTGTGAAAATTAGGTTTTGGCCTACGCGAGGGTGGGACACGAGTCATACTGAGAGTTACTCAAATAGGTGTACGCAACACGGTTGCCGGAGGTTCTCACAATGAGCTCGCTTTTCCCCTCACAAGCAGAGCAGCAAGCTGCCCTAGCTGGTGACCTCCCAGCGTTCGGAGGCTTTAGTCTGACACAGACTCGACGCGACTTAGCTGAGCTAATGAACAGGATAGGCGGGCTCGGCATATTTGAGGATTACACAAAGCATGATATTAGTCACGTAGATGCGATGCTGGCTAATCTTAAGTGGATAGTGCCTCCGGAAACTCTGAATGTAATGACTCGCGCTGACTGGCTCCTCATCGTCCTATCAGCATATTTTCATGACTTTGGGATGCTGGTTACTAAAGACGAGTATGAGCGACGCAAGGAGTCTGCGTTTCCTGAATATTGCAATGAACTCTTAAATAGCAAAGACGATATCTCACGCGACTACAAGGCACGCATTGAACGCCTTGATTTCGACACTCGTGAGCGATTTCTTTATCAGGAATTCGTAAGACACAATCACGCTTCCAGAGTCCGAACCTGGATCGAAGGGCAACCTTCGGTTGATCTAGGCATAACGCAGGCTGTGGCAAGCGAAGTTGAACGTTTACTCAGTCCGTTGAATGAAGTCTTTCGTGATGATTTGGCAATCGTATGCGAGAGCCATCACCTAGACGACCTTCACGACACTCGAAAGTACCGAGTGCGACGCAGCTATGGTCAACACGAGGAAGAGACAGCGAATGTTCAGTACGCAGCCGTTTTACTAAGAACTATAGATCTACTCCACATCACTAGTGATCGGACCCCCTCCGTCGTATACCGCGTAATTAATCCAAGAGATCCCGTAAGCCAGGCAGAATGGGCTAAGCAGTGCGCAGTCAGAGAAGTTAGATCGAAGGTAGGAAAGGACGCGGATGGGAATGTTTCTGAAGACGCCCCTCGTGACACCGTGGAAGTGCATGCACGCTTTTCGGACGCGGAAGGGTTCTTTGGACTAACATCCTATCTATCATATGCCGAGAATCAGCTTAAAGCGAGCCACGAATGGATCAGTCAGACTAACAAAAACGAAGGGACGAAGCATTATTTCCCGTGGAGGAGAATAGATACCGAAAATATTGAGACCAAGAATTTCCTTTCTCAGCCATTCGAGTTCACTCTCGATCACTCTAAAATATTGGACCTTCTCACCGGGCACACGCTTTATAACGATTCCAGCGTTGTGCTGCGTGAACTTTTGCAAAACTCCATAGACGCAGTTCGCTTGGCTCATGAAAACGATTCCCGTACTGCCGGGAAAGTGGAAGTGCGGTGGAACAGCGCTGAGAGGACACTGGAGGTTTGGGATAACGGAACTGGGATGACGCAGGAGATTATCGAGGGCAACTTTCTGCGAGCAGGTTCAAGCCTCTACCAAGATCCACAATTTCGTAAGTCAAAACCAAATTTCAACCCTATTAGCAGGTTTGGGATCGGCGTTCTTTCGGCTTTCATGGTGGCAGATCGAGTTGAAGTCGTCACGTGTCATAAGGATGATCCCAAAGGGCGATATTTGTCCCTGCGGTCTGTCCACGGCAAGTATCTAATTCGCCTGCTGCACAAGCAGCAAGACGAGCTCGCGAAAAGCATCGGACCGCATGGAACTATGGTGCGGATTAGAATAAGGCCGAGCGCTGAGATCCCAGATGTTCTTAGTTTAGCGCGTAGGTGGGCTGTAATCCCTGGCTGCAATCTAGTTGTTCAAATAGATAATGAATCCCCTGTTTCTGTCGGCTTCTCTACGGTATCGGAAGCACTGCGTTGCTCCCTGGAAGATCTTGGCTATTCGGTCGATACTAGCACTGGGCCTGTCACCGACAAAGGGCGCAATATTAGGGTCGTAGAGCGATGCGAAGGCGGGGTCGCCGTTGCTTTCGCCGTAGTTTGGAACCCGTACTTTAAGGAATGGAGCTTCTTCTCATTCCCCAGTGCTTTACTGCGTGAAAATAGGATAACAGATCCTGTGATTGGAATCTGTGTAGAGGGTATCCGCGTAGGGTTCGAGAGTCCAGGCTATTCAAATGGATCGCCAATATATGCGATCGCTAATGCAACAGGACGTACTGCGCCCAAAACCAACGTGGCACGGTCTGCCCTTGAAATGACCGATGAGTATAAGGAGACTCTCAGTACAATCTATAAATCCTACTGCAGTCACGTGATTGATGAGGTGGCCAGTATAAGCGAGACAAGGTCGCATTCTCTTACATGGGCTACCGATGAAGCGCCTTACCTATTAAGCCCTTTACTTAATTACAGAGAAGGGCGGCCTGTTGCGCCTGATATTTTGCGCAACGCTGTACGTAAGGTCCCTCTCTTTGTCGTGGAAAATGACGGCAGGCGCATTCAATGCTCAGCTGAAGACTTAGAGCTCAATGATGCCTTCTGGACGACTGAGAGCGGAATTGCCGAACACATTGAATACTTACTCCGAGAGGCGCCCGGACACGCTTCATTCTCTGACATCGTCAAGATTTTTGGTGGTGAAACGAAAGCTTTTCCGGAAGGACCCTTACTGTGCACTCGTATAGGTCGATCTATACCCGCTGACCTTCTACTTTCTACATGGCAGATTGTAGAAATTCGAGGAAATCAAGAACAGCGACGATGCGACGCGCGATGGATTAAGACATACTCGCGTAAATCTTCATGGAGCGATATGCGCGCCATTAGTAGGGATACAGAGTGGGCGCGGATCATTGATAGAATGGAGCGGGATAACGTTTTGCAACACGCTCGATATTCGCGATGGTTTGTTCCTATCGGCCCTGTGTCTGCGAGCGGCTTCAAGCCGAACGAGATCGCAGTCGTTATTGGTGACCGAAACTATCTCTTGCCAGGACATCCATGGGAAGAGATGCTGTCAGATGTCGGCGAAAGCTTGGACTATTCGGCTGGTCTATCCCCAACGGATAACCGAGTAATTGCACTGTCCTTACTTGCAGGATTTGCTATGAGTTCCCAACCTCGCCAGTTAGATGAAGTCGGGCGGAGGTTGTTGAGCTTTGGCCTCGATGACTTCTTCGATTGGGAAAAATTCGCGGCCATCTGTCTAGCGAAAAAGTGGGAGGCCTTCGATACGCGCAAGTGGCGACGGTGGCAGCCCGAGGGAGATCAGTTCGTTGGATGAGGTCCTGCAACCCAAAATAGAAAATATTGGGCGCCGCGTTTCTGCCAATGGAGATCTCATACTTCACCCTCTACCGGAACTTCCATGGCATTCGGGTATAAATGTATGTGCGGATATGTTGTTCCGCTGGTTAGAGGATACGGCTATTGCCAACCTGAACTGGTATTATGAGGAGAAGCGCAAAAAGGCGCGCTGGTCGCGTCGTTTACGGGTATTAGCTTCAGTATTTATCACTACAGGTACTCTAATTCCACTCGCCGCCACAGCTGGAGTTAAACCCGAATGGGCTCTCTGGGGATATCTTTTTCTAGGGGCAGGCGCTGCTGCCATCGGCTTAGATCGAGCGTTTGGGTTCACATCTTCCTGGACGCGGTACATGAGTACAGCAGTTGCAATTCAAAAACTTCTTATAGATTTTCAACTTGTGTGGGCAGTCAATCATGGTCGCGAAATTCCAAACAACAGCACTGATATTGATCTAGCATTAAGTGCGTTGCGTGAATTTGCCAAGGAGCTGAATAGTCTGATAGAAAATGAGACCGCATCATGGGCTGGCGAGTTTGATGGACATATTTTAACTCTCGAAAAGCAGTTGCCGAATTCCTGATGACTTTGCCTTTGGTATGGTTTGCTGGAAAGCAACTACCGACGTCTAGCCTGTTAGCACCTCAGTTGTTGAAACGTTAGCGGTGCTGACCACGACCAATTGCAGTGCAGTCCACACCGCCTAGCGGATCTCGCCATAAACTGTCGAGAAGGCTCTCGTTTCGACTACCGGTTTTCGTAGAACGTATGATTCTGTGCTGATGTCTGTGTACGTCAGGGATGTTGGCCTGTAACTTCGCTGTGTGGCTACCAACGAAGAGCGGTCGCGGTGGATCGTGCACGGGGAACGGCTCATCTACGACAACCGGTGGATCCGGCTGGGCCTCGTCGATGTGGCTATCCCGGACGGGGAGCGGTTCGAGCATCATGCGGTGCATCTGGATCGGGCGGCGATCGCCGTGGTGGTCGACGAGCAGAACCGGGTGCTGATGATGTGGCGGCACCGGTTCCTGTTCGACCGGTGGGGCTGGGAGTTGCCCGGCGGCCTGGTCGACGCCGGCGAGGATGCGATCACGACGGCTGCTCGTGAGGTTGAGGAGGAGACAGGGTATCGGCCCAAGGAGATCGAGCCTTTGATCACCTACCAGCCGATGGCGGGCATGGTCGACTCCGAGCACAGTCTCTTCCTGGTACGGGGTGCCGATCTGGTCGGGAGTCCTACCGGAGAGATCGAGGCGGATCTCATCGAGTGGGTGCCGATGGCGGAGATCCCGGCGATGATCGCCCGCGGGGACATCTGGACGTCGGGGACATTGATCGGTCTGTTCGCGGCGCGGGATCGGCTCAGCGCAACGAGCGGCTGACTGCTCGGGCGAGTTCCTCGACGCGTCGGCGCTGCCGACTGGATCCGGTCATCGTGGCGAGGTGCTGGGCGCGCTGGATGTGGGGTTGGGCGGCGTCTGGCTCTCCGCGGGCGAGAAGAGCATGGCCCAGGTCGCAGCGGACGCCGGATTCGGCGCGGTTGTAGGTGCCGTCCATCCCGGCCAGTGCTGAGCGCAGGTCCTCGACGGTTCCCGGATCGCCGAAGCGCACCAGGCAGCTCCCCCGCCAGCGGGCCAGGTGGTGGGCGTTGACCGACAGGTAAGGCATGTCGGGGTCGGCGTCGCCATCGGGCAGGAGTGCGGCGGCCTGTTCCAAAGCGGTGCGACAGGTCGTCTCGTCTCCGAGGATCGCGGCGCCTTCGGCTTCGGCTGCGGACATCCAGGTGCGGAGCCGGGCGGGGATGCGGTCGCGGTAGGTGGCGTGGATGTACTGGAGGAGTTCGGTGCCTTCGGCGGGGCGGCCGAGTTCCATCAGGACGTATGCCTGTTCGCCGGAGACGTAGGCGATGAGGGCGGGGTCACCGGCTTCGCGGGCGGCGGCTTTGGCGTGCTCGTAGTGGTTCCAGGCGTCGTTGAGCGCTCCGGTGTGGATGGCCTGCCATCCGGCCAGTGAGGCGGTCTCAGCCAAGACGTGGGCGAGTTGGGCGCGGATGCCGGGGCGTACGGCGTGGCGGTGGGCGTCTTCGACGTGGGAGATCTGGGCGCGCATCTTGTCGGCGATGGCGATGCCGCCGAGGCGGCGGTCCATGAGGCGCAGGTTGTTGGTGTCGGTGGTGAGGATCATGACCATGGTGGGGTCGACGGCGGCGGCTGCCTCGATCCGGGCCGTCAGTTCTTCGCTCTGCTCCTGGTGGTAGTCGCCGTGGTTTCCGGTGGGAGATGCGGTGTCGAGAGGGGCCAGGCCGAAGAGCATGCGGGCGTGGTCGGGCAGGCCGAGACCGGTGGCGATGCGTTCGTAGACGTCCAACTCGGTGATGTGGGACTGGTTTCGGCTGATCCGGCTGACGCGTCCCTGGGACAGGCCGGTTGCCGCGCCGATGTCTACCTGACTGGCGCCTGCATACTTTGCGGCGAGTTTGAAAAGACCGGCTACGTCACGATTTTTGAGGATTTCTCTACTGTCTTCGCGGTCCCATACTTCGGCCGGGATCTTGATCGGCGCGAAAGCGCTCCCGTGCATTCCGCCCTCCGGTCATCGGTTCCCGAGGTGGTGCGTCGCTACATGTCAAGACCCTATATGCCGTGGTGGAATATACGCGTGGGATAGGTCTGAGAAGTTCTTCCATCGATCCTTTCCGGTATGACAACGCCGGTTAAGTGCGAGGAATGCGATGGGCGCGGCTGGAAGATCGTCACGCGGCGCGGACATGTCGCGACCTCGTTTCTAGGAGGTGCGGTCTCCTCCCAGGAGGACTGCCTGTACTGCGATGGTCCCGAGCCCATTGTCGAGATGTTCGAGTGGGAGGTCTTCACCTCTGAGGGCGTCGAGCGGCTCGGGCCGTGCGGCACCAGTTCGGGGCAGGCGACCGCGATGGACGAGCTGCGCAAGGCGCTGCGCAGGATGGAGCCGCAACCGGCTCTGTGGGGACGGGTCACGCGGCGGGTCTATGACTTCGGCTTGGCGCCGGGCGACTGGTCACGAGAGGTGATCTTTCACGCCACCGTGGATCTGGCAGGGTCGGTGCGTTTCGAACGGCAGGAACCATGAGTGGGAATCCTCCCCAGCGGGGAGCGTCGTGCCTCGCTGAGCATCTCGTGCCGGCCGCTCCCGGATGCATGCCGTTGACCTGGCATAAGGCGCAGCGCTTCGGGCGAGTCCGAGTGGTGGCCTGGACCTGCCATGAGCATCGGGTGACATTTTACGAACTGTGCGACGCGGGTGGACTGTCGTTCATCCGCAAGACGGTTCAGGGCAAGGGGCAGGCGACGGTGCTTCACAGCGATCCGTGGCCGCCTGCTCAGGCGCGGGTGGTGTGGATCAAGGTTCTGGCTGGGCTGGCCCGATAGCTGTTTTCCTGTTGGTGCGGGTCCTGACAGAACTAATCTCAGCCAGTAGTCTGCTTATGCAGACAAGTGGAAGAGCGATCAGGCGGTCAAGATGAGCAAGGATTTCGCCCCTCCGAAGTACGCCCAGGTGATGAGCACGATTCAGGAGCGCATCGAAGCCGGGCAGTACGCGGCCGGTGACATGCTGCCCTCGGAGACACAGCTCGTCCGTGAGTTTGGCGTAGGTCGCACGACGGTAGTCCGGGCGCTTCAGACGCTGGCCATGCAAGGCTGGATCGAGCGTGAGCACGGCCGCGGTTCGTTCGTGAAGGGCCGCCCGGAGAGCGCCGCTGATCGCATCCGACCGGGGCTGGCCGTGACCGAGCAGGCCGAGAGCGGCGACACGGTCACCGACGTTGCTCGCGTTCCGGCTCCCCGCCACATCGCTCGTCTCCTCGGCATCGAAGACAAGACGCCGGTGATCTCGCGTCGGCGGGTGGTCAGGCAAGGAGGGCGGCTGTCGGCGGTGGAAACCCTGTGGTTCCCGCTGGAGATCGCGTTGGGCACCGACGTCGACAAGCCTGAACCGCTGCCCCGGGGAGTGCGCCACCATCTCCAGGCGGTCAAGCACCTGCGCTTCGATCACGTCATCGAGCGGCTGACCGCGCGCAACCCCACCAAGGAAGAGGCCGAGTTGCTCGCCTCCCCCAAGCCTGTCCTTGGGGTTTTGGCCACCGTGCACGACGCTGCGGGGGCTGTGCTCCTGGCGATGAGCGTGGCACTGCCTGGTGACCTGCACGAACTTCAGGACATCTACCCGGTGAGCTAGCTAGGCGTTGCGCCAAGCATCAGTGACGCAAGACGCCTCGAAGTGCCACCAACCGTCTTCCTCGCCACGTGTCAGTAGCGCCTTTATCCGGCCGAGTTCTGCGCGGGCAGGCACGTTGAAGGCGACCAGCGGCAGTTCCTTACTGAAGACCTCTCCGCCCAGGCTGAACGGTGCCAACCGCTCGTGCACGGCCTCGGCGCTTGCCCCGAGTGGACCGCTGGGAACGGGCAGGACCCGAACGGTGCAGTTTCCCGACGCCTCCACCCGCTCCGCGGACCAGTGAAGACCGTCGGCATCGGTAACGAACCGCACGACATCTCCCTCGGCCACCCCCTCCTGCAGGAAGGGGACGTTCTCCAGACGCGCGGTGTCCTCGCTCATCCGTGTGGCCCAGATCCCCTCGGTGCTGTAGGGAAGCCAGCCTTCTCGCGGCACGAACCGGAACCAGACCTTGATCCGGTTGTTCTCGGTGGTGTCGTGATCCAGTGAAGTCATGGAGACCATAACCGACATGATCGCGCATCCTCCTTGAGCGTCGAGCACCGTTAGGACGCCCGAGGGGCAGGCTGGCACATCCGGCCGTCCCCTCTCCATCGACCCACTCATTCACTTGTGCGGACGAGTGAGTATAGGCTACTCTCAACTTAAGCGGACAAGTGAACAACCGGACATCTGGTTGCCGCTGAACGAGAGGAAGCGACATGGCCATCCAAGGCCCCATCCCCGTCCACTTCGGACAAGTCTTCCCGCACGGCTGCTTCATCGTCGGTGAGGTCGAGCAGGTCAAGGACTTCGACGCCTCGTCCAAGGGCCGCACCGTCTACGCCAAGGACAAGAACACCGGAGAACTGGTCTGGCAGGTCGCGGTCATGGACGCCGACCCGACCGTGAAGGCCGGCCAGAAGACGGTCTCGGTCAAGATCCTGTCCCCCATCCAGCCGACCGTTCCGGCCGCGCTGCCGGGCCTGCCGTTCGTACCGGTGGAGTTCGACGGCATGACCGCCACCGCCTACGTCGCCCAGAACACCGGACGCCTGGCCTGGTCCATCCGAGCAACTACGATGCGCCCTCCCCGCACCGCTGCGGCTCCCACTCGGCAGAGCGCTCCGGCGCCGATCAAGGAGACGGCCGGTAAGGGCGTGACGGCGTGAGCGAACACGAGCCCTACACCTACGTCACCGCGTCGATTCACGAGGGCGTCACCCGATTCAACGTCTCCTTCTACACCTCGGACATGTCGGCCAAGGCACTCGGAGGCGACGGTGGGCGACCGTTCCTGACCTTGTCCAGCACTGAGGCACAGATGACGATCACCACTACGGGCGGCGGGCCGGTCACCGAGCAGGACGTGACCCTCGCGCGGGAGATCTTCACCGCCTCCGCACGCTACCTGGCCAACTGCGAGCGCCTCCACGCGGAACAGCCGACCAACCTCACCGACCAGACCACACCGCCCGGTGAGGTCGCGGCCTGACACGTAAGCGGGGCCGCCAGAAGCGCCAACTTCCGGCGGCCCCTCGGTTCTCCCTCGGACGCAAATTCAAGGAAGGCCCCCAGCCTAATGTTCAAAAAACTGCCCGGCGACGAGGCGCAGAACCTCGTCTCCACCACCCCCGATACCGCCGTCGTCTTCCGCCCGGCCGTCCTCCGCACCCCGGCGATCGTCACCATTGTGATCTTTGCGTGGCGATTGCTGGCCGGTGCCCTGCGGCTGCTGTGGCGCCACCCCATCGCCTCGGCCGTCGCGCTCACCCCCGTTGCAGTCACCTACTGGTACGGCTGGCGTTGGGGCCTCGGCCTGGTCACCACAACTCCTCTCGGTCTCACCGCCTGGTTCTTCCTCGCTCGTCCCTCGTTTCTTCACCTGCTGGGCTGGCGACTGCTGGCCTGGTGGCGACTGGTGTGGATCTACCGGCGGCACTGGCAACCGGTGATGATCATCTCTGGACTCGGACGTCACTTACGCGGCCGGGACTACCTGCCTCGCGTCGTCCGCGTCAGCTGCACCTCGTGGGCCGACGTGGTCACGGTGCGGATGCTCACCGGGCAGGCGGTCAAGGACTGGTCCGACCGCACCGAGCACCTCGCCCACGGGTTCGGCGCTCGCTCCTGCCGGGTCTCCATCGCGCGTTCGGGCCGGCTGCTGCTTGTCTTCCCTCGCCGTGATCCCCTCGCCACTCCGCTCCCGGCCGTACCGATCCCGGATGAGGCATCGGTGGGGCCGGTGGAGGTCGGCAAGTGCGAGGACGGCAATCCCTGGCTCCTGAAGGTCCACGGCACTCACGTCCTGGTCGCCGGGGCCACCGGGGCAGGCAAGGGATCGGTCATCTGGTCGGCGATCCGCGGCCTGCTGCCCGCCACCCGTGCGGGCCTGGCGCAGGTGTGGGCGCTGGATCCCAAACGGATGGAGCTGTCCTACGGGCGTGACCTGTTCAGCGACCGCTACGCCGCGAGCCCGGCCGACTGCGCCGATCTGCTGGAAGCGGCGGTGAAGATCATGCAGGAGCGGGCCGACCGCTACGCCGGACTCCAGCGCTCCCACACTCCCTCCGTCGATGACCCGTTCGTCCTGGTGGTGGTTGACGAGGTGGCGTTCCTGACCGCCTACCAGTCCGACAAGGGCCTCAAGCTCCGCATCTCCGCCGCCCTGGCGACGCTCACCACGCAGGGCCGCGCGGTCGGCTTCGGTGTCCTGGCCGCTCTCCAGGACCCGCGCAAGGAGGTCATGAACATCCGCAACCTGTTCCCCGACAAGATCGCGCTCCGCCTCGACGAGTCCGAACAGGTCGACATGGTCCTCGGCGACGGCGCACGGGACCGGGGGGCACTGGCTGATCACATCTCCCCGATCCCCGAGCAGGGCGCGGGTGTCGCCTACGTCCGCTTGGAGACCTCACCCGACCCGATCCGAGTCCGTGCCGCCTACGTCTCCGACAGCGACATCCGCGCGATGGCCATGGAGGTGACCGCGTGAGGGTCTGCTTCTACGGCACCGACGAGGAGATCACCCGCATCTGCGAGCGGCCCATCCTCGCCCTCCTAGGACGGCACCATGCTCAGCCTGTCCTGGCCTTCGAACTGTTCAACGTCCGCGTCACCGCCGACCCGTACCAGACCACGTTCCGGCTGGTGGCCGACCTGTCCGAAGTTCAGGAGAGGGGCGACCATGACTGAGCTGGCCTACATCCTCGACGGCCTGCGCTGCTCGGCCTGCCACGCGGTCAACACGCTGTGGCTGGACCTGATCCGCGGGCTGGTCGAGTGCCGCGAATGCGGACAGGGCGCGCTCCTCGACCCCGGCGACACGTACGAGGAGGGCGTGTGAGCAACCCGAACGACCGCAGCCTGTCGCGCGCCGAGCGTCAGAGGATGCCGCTCGCGCTGGATGTGGCGGTGGAGATCGCCAAGCACAACGGGGTGTGCATCCGGCCGGTGGTCCTGCGACGACTGGACACGCGCACCGGGCTCACCGAGGACGTCAACGTGCCCTGCGGGGCCACTATGGAGGCCAAGTGTCCTTCCTGCGCCCGGCGCAACCGCTACCTGCGGATGGCCCAGTGCCGGGAAGGCTGGCACCTGGAAGCCGAACCCTCGACCACCCCGGATGAGCCCAACGAGGAACAGCTCTGGCTGGTGGAGTTCCGCGCCGACATGCAGGCCCAGCGCGATGCCGCAGAGAAGGCCAGCGCCGACACCACCAACCTGGACGCGATCCTCACCGGGCTCGACGACGAGATCAACGCTGCCGGGATGCGCGGCACCCTGCTCGGTCGTGCTGCGGGCAAGCGCAACCGCTCGACCCGGCGGCGTCAGGACGCCCCTGATCTCCCCAAACGAGTCCGGCAGAACACCACGCTCGGGCGGACCTTCACCGGCTCGGACGGAACCACCTACCGGCCGTCGCTGTTCCTCACCCTCACGCTTCCCTCGTACGGCAAGATCCGGGCAGGGCAAGGCGTGCCCGTCAATCCAGACGCCTACGACTACACGCGGGCCGCTCGGGACGCGCTGCACTTCTCCAAGCTCGTCGACCGCTTCGTGCAAAACCTTCGCCGAGTCGCGGGCTATGACGTGCAGTACTTCTCCTCCGTCGAACCGCAGAAACGGCTCGCTCCTCACCTGCACATGGCAGTCCGCGGCACCATGCCTCGCGCTGAGGTCAAGCAGATCGCGGCTGCGACCTATCACCAGGTGTGGTGGCCATCCACCGATGAGATCAAGTTCGACGGCGACCACCTGCCGGTGTGGACGCAGCGGACCGACCTCCCCGACGAGGAGACCTATCCAGACGGACAGACCGGCGACTATCTCAACCCGACCACGGGGGAACTCCTCCCGACCTGGCATGAGGCACTCGACCACCTCGGCACCGACGACGAGGCCGAACCTCTGCATGTGGTCCGCTTCGGTTCTCAGGTCGACGTTCAGGGCGTCCTGTCCGGCACCCCGGATGCCGACCAGTGCGTCCGCTACCTGTCGAAGTATCTGACCAAGAGCCTCGGCGACGCCCTCGACCCTGACAACCCTGCTCAGCGAGCGCATGCCGCGCGGATGGCCGAAGCACTCCGTTACGAACCCTGCTCTCCGGCCTGTCCGAACTGGCTGCGCTACGGCGTGCAGCCCAAAGGCGCCAAGCAGGGCATGACTCCGGGCCGGTGCCGGAGCAAGGCGCACAAGCCCGAACACCTCGGCTACGCGGGCCGTCGCGTCCTGGTCTCGCGTAAGTGGTCGAACAAGACCCTGTCCGAGCACAAGCGCGACCGCCGTACCTGGGTCATGGAGGCGCTCGGCCTGGCTGACGAGGTCCCCGATCCGCACCGCTATGTCTGGAAGCCCGTCCCGGCCGGTGACAGCGACATCCCCTCTCTGGCCCTGCGGCTGCTGCGCATGGTCGCCGAACGCCAGCGCTGGCGAGCAACCCTGTTCGCACTCCGAGAGAAGGCGACCGGACAAGATCTTTCGGCAATCAGGGAGGCGGCGTGAAGAAGAAGGACGACGACAAGCTCATGACCGTCCCCGAGATCCTCGACAGGCTCGGCGGGATCTCCGTCCGGACCCTCTATCGCTGGCGTGAGATCGGCAAGTTCCCCCGCGGCCTGCGACTGCCCAACGACGAGATCCGCCTCTATCGCAGTGAGTTCGAGGCGTGGCTTGAGAGCCTCAGGGAGGCGGCGTGAACACCTCGTACGACGTGAAGTTCTGGGAGATCCGCCGGAACAAGTCCAGTAAGGCCGCGTCCTATGAGGTCCGGTGGAAGGTGGGCGGCCGGGAGAAGTCCAAGAGCTACCGGACCAAGGCTCTCGGCGAGAACTTCCTGTCCGACCTGCGGCAGGCTGCCAAGCGGGGCGAAGCTTTCGACATGGAGACGGGCCTCCCCGAGTCGATGATCCAGGCCAAGGAGGCGCAGAACTGGTACGCCTTCGTCCTGGCCTACATCGACATGAAGTGGCCCCACGCGGCGGCCAAGACTCGGGATGCGATGACCGATGCCCTGGCGACGGTGGTCCCCGCGCTAACGCGAGACATCCCCGGCAAGCCAGAGGTCTCCGTCCTCCGTACGGCGTTGCGTCACTACGCGCTACCTCCCAACGCTCGGGACAAGGCGCGGCCTGTTGAGATCGCCAAGGCGCTGCGCTGGCTCGACACGGCATCTGTGCCTCTGTCTGAGCTTCAGGAGGCCAAGACCGTCCGGGCCGGGCTCGACGCGCTCGCTCTGCTCCTCAACGGCAAGGCGGCGGCTGCGAACACGATCCGGCGTAAGCGGGCCGTCTTCTACAACGCCCTTCAGTACGCGGTGGAGCTGGAGGAACTTCCCGCGAACCCGGTGACGAAAGTGCGCTGGAAGCCGGTGAAGGTCGCCGAGACGGTCGATCCCCGCGTGGTCGTCAACCCCGAGCAGGTTCGCGAGTTGCTGACCATGGTGACCTACGTGGGCAGGCGCGGCCGGGGTCGTCGGCTCATGGCGCTGTTCGCCTGCATGTACTACGCGGGCATCCGGCCGGGTGAGGCGGTCGCGCTGCGCAAGCAGGACTGTCGTCTTCCGGCAACCGGCTGGGGTCGGCTCAGCCTCGATGTCTCCCGTCCCGAGGTGAACACCCGGTGGACCGATTCCGGGGATGCCCACGAGGCGCGCGGGCTCAAGCATCGGGCGCAGGAGGACACGCGGCCTGTCCCGATCCCGCCCATCCTGGTGAGGATCCTCCGCGAGCACCTCGACGAATTCGGGACCGCCAAGGACGGCCGGCTGTTCCAGAGCGAGCGCGGCGGCGTGGTCGCCTCGACGGCCTATACCGAGGTGTGGGCCGCGGCTCGGCTCCTCGCGCTGACACCGGAACAAGCTGCCTCTCCCCTGGCTCGCAGGCCGTACGACCTGCGGCACGCGGCGGTGTCGCTCTGGCTCAATGCCGGGGTGCCCGCCCCGGAGATCGCCAGGCGGGCCGGTCACGGCGTTGACGTTCTCCTCCGCGTCTACGCGAAGTGCATCGACGGCCAGGAGGAGACGGTCAACCGGAGGATTGATGACGCGCTGGCCGCGTGAAGATCACCTCTGCTGTGGGGCTCTGGGACACACTCCCGGAGCCCTTTCGGCGTTCCGGGGTCCATCCCGCGCATGTCCCGCAACCCCCGGCGCTACCTGGGGAAATGCCTCATGATCCATCCCGCGTATATCCCGCGAACGCTGACATGCGGCTGCTTCTGGCTGCCTGTGGCTGCATGTCCCGGAAACGCAAAAGAGGCCCCGGAGGGCCTCTGAGCTGCCAGTTTGGCTGGTGGCAGGTGCAGGACTTGAACCTGCGTAGGCTGAGCCGACGGTTTTACAGACCGCTCCCTTTGACCACTCGGGCAACCTGCCATGTCCTCCGCTTGCGGCGGCGACAGGAAGAAGAATAGCGGACTTCCGGGTGTGACGTGACATCGGTGGAGGGCACCCCCCGATAGCCGGTTCCATCAGGACTTTTGGTGCGTACAGCGCCGCTCGTACCGGTGTTTCCTGGGAAGGGAGGGGCGTCAGAGGCGTCGTGGTGTCGGGGGAAGACAGGGCTCGATGGTGGGGGCCGGAGGGGTGGGAAGCGGTGTGAGAGGAGAAGCGGAGGAGCAAGACACGGCAGGGAGACACGTCAAGGTGGGCGGGTGGGGCAGGAGAGGCACGCTGAGGGGGGACAGGGGGCACGCTAAAAG
>NZ_JBSZKT010000026.1:0-112720 GCF_055690525.1 Streptosporangium sp. H13245
CGATGCCGCACGGGACGCCCTCGTCATCGGCACCAACTGACTCTGCCAAATAACGTCGCTGAAACCCTGCCAAACAGCACCGCGCGTCACACGCACTCCTCCTCGCGGGCGTCGGCGTATGTCATATCCGGCCAAAAACTCCCGTTACCGGCCGCCATCGCAGGCCAGAGGCTTCCGAGAAGACCATCTTCTCGGAAGCTCTCATCGGGAGGGCTTCCGAGAACGAGAGCCGGAGCGAGACGTACGGCCAGCTCGACACTTCCGAGAACAGCGGCCGGACTGCGAGCGGGAAATCTCGGCCGGATATGACCACCACCCGGGTTAGCCGCGCACGTGCAGCCCGAATCCCGTTCGGCCCGCGGGCTCCAGTCCCTTCTTCAGGTGCAGCGAGGGGATCTCGTAGTCGCCGAAGTTCTGCCGCCGGAACGCGATCGGCTCGGTCGACTCCAGGGTGAGCAGGCGCTGCTCCCAGGCCTTGGCGACGTCAGGGTAGTCCTCGCCGGTCATCCGGTCGGTGCCGTACAGCACGAACGGCGGCAGCACCTCGATGCCCGGGTAGTAGAGGATGCCGTGGTGGATCGGGAACAGCAGATCGTCGATGGGGCCGTTGATCCCGCGAGCGGCGTAATGCGACTCCGGGCCGCCGGCGGTCACCGACAGCAGAGCCTTCCTGCCCGCGAGGGTACCTTCGCCGAAGCGCTCGCCGTACCCGGTGTCGCTGTGCTCGCCGACGCCGTACGCGAAGTGGTAGGTGAACACCCGGTCCACCCAGCCTTTGAGGATCGCGGGCATCGCGTACCACCACAGCGGGAACTGGAAGATGATCGTGTCGGCCCACAGCAGCTTCTCCTGCTCGGCGAGGACGTCCGGGGTGAGCGTCCCGGCGTCGAAGGCCCGGCCCGAGTCCAAAGCGACCTTCAGCGGACTTGAGGCGTCGGGGCCGTAGTCCGCGGCGTCCACGATCGCCTTCCAGTTCATCGCGTACAGATCGCTCACCTGTACCTCGTGCCCGGCGGTCTCCAATGTGGACACCGCGAGGTCCTTCAGCGAACTGTTGAGCGACTTTGGCTCCGGGTGGGCGTAGACGATCAGCGTCTTCATGGGAACTCCCTCGGATCGGGTGGCTTCGATTCTGGGAGCCGCGGCGCCTGGCGTTCAGGGGCGCCTCTTCCATCGGACGGGACTTCCTGGTAACGGCAGGACCACCTTCACGGGCACCACCGAGGCCATAGTGGGGGCATGGACGATCTCGCGGGCTTCCTGCGGACCCGGCGTTCCCGGGTCGACCCGGCGTCCGCCGGCATCCCCGTCGACAGCCGCCGCCGGGTCGAAGGGCTGCGCCGCGAAGAGGTCGCGCACCTGTCCGGAGTCAGCGTCGACTACTACGTACGCCTGGAGCAGGGCCGCGCGACCCAGCCCTCCGAGCAGGTCCTCGACGCGCTCGCCCGCGTCCTCGGTCTCGACGAGACCGAACGCGGGCACCTCTACCGGCTCGCCCGGCAGCGCCGCCGCCGCGCGAAGGCGCCGGGCGGGCGGGTCCGGCCGGAGTTGCTGCGCGTCCTCGACCTGGTCGCCGACGCACCCGCGCTGATCATGGACCACCGCCTGGACGTGCTCGCCGGGAACCGCCTCGCCGGGCTCCTCTTCGGCCGGCCGATGCCGGGCCTGAACACCGCCCGGCACATCTTCCTTGAGGAGGCCGAGCGCGGCCTTTACGCGGACTGGGAGAAATGCACCCTCGACGTGGTCGGGCACCTGCGCCTGGCAGCCGGCAAATACCCCGAGGACCCCCGCCTGGCCTCGCTCATCGGCGAGCTGGCGATGGGCAGTGAGCGCTTCCGCCGCCTCTGGGCCCGCGCGGACGTGCGCGCCCGCACCCATGGACGCAAGGCGTACCGGCACCCGCTGGTCGGACTGCTGGAACTGCATCAGGAAAACTTTTCACTACCGGACAAATCGGGCATTGAGCTGCTGGTGCTGTCCGCGGCCCCCGGAAGCCCCGCCGAGGACGGGCTGCGCCTGCTCGCGGGCCTGAGCGCGGACAGCGGTGACACGCATCCCACAGTGAACGCTCAGGTCCGCGAGCAACTCAGCGCTCCCCACTCACCGCCGGGAACGCCTCAACACTGACGGCTTTCCGGTCCCCGGCCGCAAGGGAAAGATCCACTACCTCAACTCAGCGAGCACCGCTCTCCCCGCATGCAGACCGAGCGGACCCGCTGGAGAACCCCTGCGTCGGGGCTGAGGAGATCCAGTCATCTCGGTGAGCCATGCCGGCTCCCACCAAGGCGGAAGCACTGGCCCAAAGCCGCCGCCTGGAGCTGCAGGCCGACTGCCTGGGAGCGGTGTTCATGGCCAGCGTCTGGTCCTCGCAGGACTACCAGGACCAGGACTGGAAGAAGGTCGTGGACCACTACCGGCGCAGCGGTGATGAGAAGGTCAACACCGAACGCGGTCACGGCACAGGCAAGAACCGGGCCGCCTGGCTGCAGTTGAGCGAAGTGCGACCACGACTCGTCGACGCGGACGGGTCTCGGCCTCGTCGACGCCGCGGATCGCCACCGGCCGGACGTGCTGATCGTCGACGTCAGGCTGCCTCCGTCCTTCCGCGACGAGGGCATCAGAGCCGCCCTGGAGATCCGGCGCGCGCATCCCGGCATGCCGGTGCTCGTCCTGTCGCAGTACGTCGAGAACGTCTACGCGCGCGAACTCCTCTCCGACGGCCGGGGCGGCGTCGGCTACCTCCTCAAGGACCGGGTGAGCCGGGTCAGCGAGTTCGTCGACGGCCTGCGCCGGGTGGCCGACGGTGGCCGTCATGGATCCCGAGGCGATGGCCGCCTTGCAGGCGGTCGGCCGCCACGCCGACCGGGCCGCAGCGCAGCCCGGCGCCGCACCCGCGCCCGGCGGCAGCGCGGACAGCAACCCGTAGACCGGGGCAACCCGGACAAGGGGCCACGCCGTCGCACCAATCGGTGGGATGATCCTCTCTGCGCTCGTCCGCTCCGGACTGGACAGTCGTCTGCGCACCAGCGGAAGGATTGTCAGGAATCGGATCCGAGGCGGGGTGAGGGGGGCCAGCGATGGAGCCGGGCCGTCAGAGCCCGGATGCTTTCCTGTGAACTGCTCATCGCCTGCGAGCCGGGACGTGGCGGTCACGTACCGCATGATGTCGGGGATCGCCCCCACGATCGTCAGCTCCACCGGCGGGTACGACCTGCGGCGCTTCTTGGTGCCGAGCGCGACCGCTTCGCTCACCCACCCCGACTCAGCCCATTGCGGGTAGGGGACAAACGTCGCCGCCCCCGGGGCGCGGGCTTCCTGAGGGCGTACCCGCTGTTAATGGCGCTGACCGCCGCCCGGTCGCCGTGATGCGGTCGCGTCCAGGATGGGGACGACTTGGAGCCGCGACGCGTACGCCGCCCGATGCTTATTGAGCCGGTCTGAGGTGAGCCAGAAGAACACCCTTAGCGCCGGATCCAGCCCCCAAGGGCCATTGCGTCGCCCGGGCACCGTGCAGCAGGCGTGTCACTATCCTCGCGGATATTGGCATTGCCGCCACTGGAGTGTGGGGATCGTGCGCGCGACCCTGAGAGACAACCGCCCATCCCGGCGCGTCGCGCACCCAGAACCACGATGAGGAACACCGATATGACTGATCCGATGAAGGCCGTCGTGCTCACCCGTTTCGGAGGGGCCGATGCTTTCGAGCTGCGCGACGTCTCCGTACCGCACGTCGAACCCCGCCAGGTACGGGTGCGCGTCCACGCGACCGCCGTCAACCCGCTCGACTATCAGATCCGTCGCGGAGACTACGCGGATCATGTGCCGCTCCCGGCGATCATCGGGCACGACGTCTCCGGCGTGATCGAGGAAGTCGGATCCCACGTGACCGAGTTCCGCGCCGGCGATGCGGTGTACTACACGCCCCGGATCTTCGGCGGCCCCGGTTCCTACGCCGAGCAGCACGTCGCCGACGTCGGCCTCGTCGGCCGGAAGCCGGAGAATCTCAGTCACCTGGAGGCGGCGAGCCTGACTCTCGTCGGCGGAACGGTCTGGGAGGCCCTGGTGACGCGGGCTCAGCTCACCGTGGGGGAGACGATCCTCATCCATGGAGGCGCGGGCGGTGTCGGCACGATCGCGATCCAGATCGCGAAGGCGATCGGCGCACGAGTGATCACCACCGCGAAAGCCGGCGACCATGAGTTCGTGCGCTCTCTCGGAGCGGATACGGCGATCGACTTCACTTCGACGGACTACGTCGACGCCGTGGCCGAGCTGACGCGAGGCAAGGGGGTCGAGGTCGTCTTCGACACGATCGGTGGCGACACGCTCACACGAAGCCCGCTGACGCTCGCCGACTTCGGACGCGTCATCAGCATCGTCGACATCGCGCAGCCGCAGAACCTCATCGAGGCGTGGGACAGGAACGCCGCCTATCACTTCGTCTTCACACGACAGAACCGAGGAAAGCTGGACGCGCTCACCACGTTGGTCGAGCGCGGTCTCGTGAAGCCGGTCATCGGCGCGACTCTCCCGCTCGCTCGAATGGGCGAGGCTCACGAACTCCTGGAGAACAGGCGCTCGTACGCACTCCGCGGCAAGGTCGCGATCGATGTGGCGGGCGAAACCGTCGCGCTTCCTCCTCGCATCCCGTAGCGGAACGCTCCAGGCACTCGGGCGGTGATCGCGGTGGTCAGCTCCGCCCGGAGAAGGTGGCGCGGTACTCCGAGGGGGACACATCCAGGAGCCGGCGGAAATGCAGTCGGAGGTTCGATCCGGTTCCCAGGCCGACCTGGTCCGCGATGCGGTCGATCGGCAACCTCGTGCTCTCCAGGAGTTCGCGGGCGGTGTCGACCCGCGCCCGCAGGATCCACTGCAGCGGGGTGCTGCCGGTCTCTTCGGCGAAGCGGCGCAGGAACGTGCGGGGCGACATCCGCGCGTGTGCGGCGAGTCCGGCGATCGTGAGCTGCTGGTCGAGCCGCGTCATGGCCCATTCGCGCGTCGCGGCGAGGGTTTCGCCATGGGCTGCCGAGCTGGTCTTCGGCAGGTACTGGGCCTGCCCCCCGGTCCGGTAGGGCGCGGTGACGAGTCCTCGTGCGATCTCGTTCGCCGCGCTCACGCCGAGGTCGCGCCGAACGATGTGCAGGCACAGGTCGAGACCGGCGGCGGCCCCCGCCGAGGTGAGGATGGGTCCCTCGTCGACGAAGAGCACGTTCGGCTCGACCGTGATCTGCGGATGCCGCTCCGCGAGCTTCTCCGCCGCGTCCCAGTGCGTCGTCGCCCGCAGGCCGTCGAGCAGGCCGGCATCCGCGAGGGCGAACGCGCCGTAGCAGATCGACGCGATGCGTGCCCCGCGGGACGCGGCGCTCCGGAGCGCTTCGCGCACCTGCGCCGGTATCGGCCGACCCGCCGGAGCGTACCCCGGGACGACGATCGTGTCCGCGTCGGCCAGTGCGTCCAGGCCCCGCGGGACCGCGTAGCCGAAGCCTCCGTGGGACGGCACCGTTCCGGCGGTGACCCCGCAGGCCGACACCTCGTAGGGGAACCCCGACTCCGGATGGAACACCTCCGCCGGGATCCCGACGTCCAGCGGGAGCGCCCCGTCGAGTACGAGAACCACCACCTGATGCGGTCGCTGCATCACCCGGCTCCGATCCGGTCGACGCGTGCCGACCGCGTCATCATCCTCGCATGTGTGCGCATTGCCGCCATCCGTACGCATCCGCCTCGGGCAACGGCGCCGCAGCGCGCGAGGGATGATGCGGATCAGGTCAGTCGCCGACGACCCCGTCGAACTCCTCAAGCCACGCGTCGAGTGCGTTCCTCCCCGATCTCAGCCGATCTGACCGGGAGCAACGGCCCTCCGGGTCCCGCTGCGTCCGGACGCGACGCACGACCTCGACGCGATGGCCGCCGCGGTGAACGACCGCATCAAGGTCGTCCTGGTGCGCACGCCCGACAACCCCACCCGGTCGTGACGGCGTTCCCGGAGCGGGTGCCCGGGCACCTCCTGGTCGTCGTCGACGAGGCGTACGTCGAGTTCGTCTGTGCCCCTGAGGCGGCGAGCGGCCTCGCGGCCCTCACCGATCATCCCAATGTCGTCGTGCTGCGGACGTTCTCCAAGGCGTACGGCCTCGCGGGGCTGTGGTGGGTCGGCTACGCCATCGCGCGCCCGGAGGTGGCCATCTCGATCCGCAAGGCGACGCCACCCTTCGCGGTGACGAACCTCTCGCAGGCCGCCGCCAGCGCCTCGCTGGAGTCGCAGGCCGCGTTCGACGAACGCGCCAAGCCGATCACCTCGCGCCAGATCGCATACGCCTCGTCGTCCTCGTGGTAGACCGATCGGGACAGAAGTTCTGACTCGGTTGTGGGAGTACGATGGCAAATCCGGAGACCCACATTGAAGATCATCGCGTGGATCCCACCGCCGACCACCAGGCCCATCAGGCCCGGCCTGATTCGGGAAGGGGCGGACGTGTCCTGGAGCACCCGGGAGCTCGCCGAGCTCGCCAGCACCACGGTGAACACCGTCCGGCACTACCATCGGATCGGCCTCCTCGATGAGCCGGAGCGCCGGTACAACGGATACAAGCAGTACGGCGTCCGTGATCTGGTCTGCCTGCTGCGGATCCGGCGGCTCGTGGAGCTCGGGGTGTCGCTGTCTCAGATCGGCGCGGCCGGGTCAGACGGGGACATCCCCGCGGAAGTGCTGCGCCAAGTCGACGTCGATCTCTTGGCCGAGGTCGAGCGCCTACGCAGGACCCGCTCCGACATCGCCGTCATTCTGCGCGACGGCGCCCCGGCCGATGCGCCCGCGGGCTTCGAGTCCGTCGCACTCCGCCTGTCCGCGTCCGACAGCTCGCTCATCCACGTCTTCACCCAGTTGTACGACGTCGACGCGCTGCAGGACCTGCGACGCATGGTCGAGGCCGACACCGACCCCGTCAACGCCGACATGGACGCTCTACCGGCCGATGCCGACGAGGTGACCCGGCAGAACCTCGCCGAGAGGCTCGCACCGATCCTCGTGCAGCACCTCATCGACTATCCCTGGCTGAGCGACCCGGCCGGGCACCTGTCCAAGAGCGAGCACGTCACCCAGCAGGTCTTCGTCGATGCCGTGGTCGCGCTCTACAACACCGCGCAGGTCGACGTGCTCGGCCGGGCCAGCGTCCTCGCCCAGCGGCAACTGCGCCTCGCCCGCGGCTGAGGACGACGGCACGGGCCGGTCAGAGAAAAGCATCGTCTGGGCGACGATCTCGGCGCGGCCGAGGCCGTTGGCGGCGTGCACGGGGATACCGAACGCCCGCGCCATGACGTAACGGGCCGGCCGCCCCGGCAGAGCACGTGTTGTCGGAACAGGGTCAACCGGAGAGCGGGACTCGACCACGTTGCGACTCGACTGGACTGTGTGGTGACCACAGCCCTTCTACTGGAGCCATGTCGATCTCCCAGCGAAACAGTCCGCTGCCGGCGTCGGGGCCCCTGTCGCTGCCGCAGCGGCTCTTCCTTCTGAGCCTGCGGCCGGGGAAGGCGAAGCTCGACGACGACAGCGCCGCGGTCCGCGGGTCGCTGCTGTCCGCCGCCGTACTCGCCGAGCTGTGCATCACCGGCCACCTGCGCGACAACGACGGCAAGGCCGAACGAACGAACGCCGCGGTGACGGCCCCGCTCGACCCATTCCTCGCCCAGGTGCTCGACGACGTCCCGGCGGATCGTCCACGCCGCTGGTTCGACGTACTGGAGAAGCGATGGTTCGAGGCCGAGAAGGTCGTCCGTGACCAGCTCGTCGCCGCCGGAGTCATCGCGATCGAGCATCGCCGGATCCTCGGTCCCATCGGGACGAAACGGATCCACGTCACCGATCCCGCGACGGCGGAGACTCTCCGCGCCCGGGTACGCGACGCGGTGCGACGGGAGCCCGGTCCCGAGCCGGTGGCCATCGGCGACGCCGTGCTGGCCGTGCTCGCGGTCGACGGAAACGTGAGCACCGTCTTCGGGTGGGCGGATCTGAGAGGCCACAAGCCCGCGGTACGCGCGCTGACCGCCCGGATCGACCGCGACCTGCCGGGCCTGCGCTCGGCCCTGTCCGGATCGCTCGCCGTGCGGCGAACTCCCTCGTCGTGAGCCACCACGCCTCGCGCTCGGCGGCCCGATCGGCGCGGGCGTCGCGCGGGGCCCCGGGAACCGACACGACGATCATGCGCTGACGAGGGTTCACGCTAACGCCGTCGCCTTGATCACGCTCATGGGCGTGCGCCCAGTGACCGGATGCCTACGACAGCCGCTCTGCCCCAGCGGCATCGGAGGGGGACGGGCGGTTACGGCCTTGCGACGTACGAGCTCAGGGAAGTGACCGTCACGGCGAGCACCAGGGTGTTGAACATGAACGCCATGACGCCGTGTGCCAGGACCTGGCGGCGCACCCGGCTCTGCGTGACGTTGACGTCCGTCGTGCCGAAGGTGGTGCCGACCGCGACCGAGAAGTACAGGAAATCGACGGTGTTCGGCTCCTCCTCCCCGGGGAAGTCCAGGCCGCCGCGCTCGGCGTACATCCGGAGGTAGCTCATGCCGAAGCCGGCCTGCAGCACCAGCCAGCAGGTGAGCACCGCGACGGCACACACGGCGAGCACCACCGGCAGCGGCGCGCCGAACTGCCGGGCCTGCGGGATCGCGACGGCGGTGGCCACCAACGCGGTCGCCGCGGCCGCCTGCGAGAACTGTTCCGGCGCGGCGACCAGCAGACGGTCAGTCATGCTCCGGCGGCGCTTGGCCAAGACCATCGCCCGCGATTCGCCCGGCGTGCGGCCGCGGAAGGCCAGCCAGGTAAGTACCAGATACGTCGTGGCGTAGAAATCCCAGGCGGCCAGCCATTTCACCACCACCTCGCCGGGGACGAGCAGGCCGAATACGATCGCCGGCACGGACAGGAGCTGTCGTGACGACTCGCGGGTCCACCAGTGCATCGTTCGCATCCCCCGGTTGAGCCTCGACAATGCGTTCACACGGCCGCCCAGCCTTCGCCGCACGGCCACGCGGATCAGTGAAAACCGTGTTCCGACAACATGGTCAACTCGCACATGCCGGGATCCGCGTGTCCCACCGGCCGTTGTCTTGACTGCATTCCGACAACACAGGTTGGACTCAGGGGGACATCTGCAGGCAGCAGCAGTAGGACGGGGAGAGCGAATGCCCATCGAATTCGCGCACCCCGGCGGATCGCTTCAGCAGACCGACTACTCGCCGGTCGCCGTCGGGACCGGATCTCGGCTGGTACCGCTGGCCGGCGCGCGGCCGGCTGTCCAGTCCGCCGACCGAGCGCCGGCGAGGGAGCGGACTTGACCGGCGGCTGGAGTCAACTCATAGAGTGATGTACCCCGAGTTCGGTGGAGTCGGCTTGGTTGACTCTCATGCCGGCTGGACGTTCGGACAGAGCATTTCGTACTCGACGGGGGTGAGCATCCCCAGGGCGCTGTGTCGTCGTTGCCGGTTGTGGAAGATCTCCAGGTACTCGAAGATCGCATTCGCCAGCGCGATGCGGGTCTTCCACTGCTTGCGGTTGGGCAGTTCGGTCTGCATCCGTCCCCAGAACGACTCGATGACCGCGCCTGCGAAGCAGCCACCGATCCCATGGACGGCACCAGACCGGAGGCTTTGGCGCGCTGGGGATGCGCCCAGGAGGTGAATTGAACCCCGCGATCGGAGTGGATCAGCGTTCCGGTCGGAGGTGTGCGGTTATGGATGGCCATGCCGAGCGCGTTGGTGACCAGAGGGCGGTCGGTTGCGCCAGGCGTAGAAGCCCGACTCCGATACGTTCATGATCCGGCAGCGGACCTGGGTGG
This sequence comes from Streptosporangium sp. H13245, assembly GCF_055690525.1. NCBI lineage: Bacteria > Bacillati > Actinomycetota > Actinomycetes > Streptosporangiales > Streptosporangiaceae > Streptosporangium > Streptosporangium sp. H13245. The sequence goes on from NZ_JBSZKT010000026.1 coordinate 9,843, forward strand.
GGAGTCCTTCGGTGGCCATCACCGCGATGGCCTCGAATCGCCTTTCGGGGGTCAGTTGCCGAGAGTCATTGCTGATCGGCGTTCGTGATGCGGGCGGCGTACACGCGGTGTGCTTTGCGTTCGGCCGGTCCGGCGGTGGCGAGAGCGGCGATCTGCTCCAGTGCGGCGCGGTGGAGTGCGAGCGGGGCGGTGACGCGGAGCGTGTGGCCCTGGCCACGTCGGATAGTTCGCCCGGTGGCAATGACGCGACGAACGGCCTCGTCGCCGACGATGCGCAGGCGGTCGGCGAGCAGACCGGGCAGGTCGAGTGCCACTTGCTGGTCAGGCATGGGCAGGTGGTGGTCCTGGTCGGGGATGGCCGGGGGTGTGTCGAGCTGGTCGGGCAGCTCGCGGGCACGGGCGGCGTCAAGGACGCGACGGATGGTTTTGGGGGCGACCCGGTGCTGACGGGCCAGGGCTTTGACGGCGGTGCCCTCCCGGTAGGCCGCCACGACGGCGATTGTCTGTTCGGCGGCGAGAGCAGCGGGGCGGCCGAGGGTCTTGGCGGAGGCTTCGGCGGCGGCGACGCCTTCCTGGGTGTTCTCGCTGATCATGTCGCGCTGGAACTCCAGTACTGCGGCAAGGACCGAGACCGTCATCTTGGTGCTGGGATCGTCGCTGGCCAGGTCGATCCCCGACAGGAGCCCGGATTCGACCCGCAGGTGCAGGCCGCGGCGGATGAGCACGGGGCGCAGGGCGAGGATGTCGGCGACGGAGCGGAACAGGCGGGCGGCGTCGGCCGACGGCGATGGCGATCGCTTTGGCGGCTGTGGTGACGTGGCGCAGAACGGCGCTGTTCCGCCCCTCCCTGATGATGTAGTCGCCGGTTCCCCGTGGTGATTCGATCCAGACGAAGGCCGGGGAGAACGGGTGGTGGGGCGTGTGGGAGAAGCCCAGCGCCCAGTGGCTGGTGAAGGGGTAGAGCCTGCGGAGCTTGCGCTCGGCGTGGGCGGACTCGATGAGCGCCTGGTACTGCGGCCAGTCGGCGTCGTCGGCGTCCTTCAGCAGCCACTGCCACTGTGAGGCGATGACGTCGGTAACGTTGTTGTCGGGGACCTCGAAATGTCCAGTCAGGAGGTCGAAGGGCGCAGCCTGCCCGATCTCGTCGAGGCCGGCTCCCTCGGCCCAACCGCGGATCACTTGGGGAAGCTCACGGAGGTCCTTGGTGTCACTGCAGATCATGAGCCTGTTGTTGGACGAGCCCCAGATACTCCAGCGCCGTTCGTGATGCCACGCTACGACGTAGGACGCGTGGCGATGTGGGACGACGCTGGCGATCGTGGCATGACGCAGTGGATCGGACGGGGTGACGGCCAATGGGAGGGACATGCCTTGGTCAGCGGCCACGGCTTGAAGCGCTGCGGCGAGACTGCCGTGGGCGGCCACGTCCGGGTAGAGGACGGCTGGGTCTGGTTCGCGGCTCATGATGTTCCGATCTTCTGCCCGTGCGGCGTGCTGTGGCGGCCATCGCAGGGGGCGAAAAGCGGAGGCGGACATCGGATCCGATGGGATCGGCGGCTCGTTCCAGCAGGTTGGGCATGGTGTTCTGATTGGATCCGTCGCGGGGGCGGAGCCGGTCGATTGCGCCCCCACCCGCCTGTACTGGAGCCGACTTCCGGCCCCTCCACTCGGGTCCGTGTCACCAGCCGGAAAGTAGCTGTGAATACTGAGCGGGCTTTGGATGGATCTGTCGGCCTGCGTCCGCCACGGGGGTGATCGTCAGATTCCTGCGCGCTACCGTCTCGGGCATGAGCGAGTCGTCGGAGCGCGCAGTCCACATGGCAGGCAAGGTCAAGAACGGCGTTGTCATACCGCTATGTCGCGGGGCCGCCGTCGCGGACGTGATCTGCGACGATCCGGATCGTGCCACGTACAGGCGATGCCTGGACACTGCCAGGGCGGACAGGGATGAGGAAGAGCGCTGGTACCGCAATCAGGAAGACCACTACGGGGGACACCCTGATCAAACGCGGACCAGCAACTCCGCAGCTCGCGGGCCGATTCTGCCGTATTCCGGTGGTACACCCGCTACGTCCGCCCCGGTGACTCTGTCGCACAGCACGTGGCTTCCGGGCAACCTCCGTGTCGAGGCCGACGACTCGTGACAGTCGAAGAGGCGAGCTCACCAGTACCGAGGCCGGAGACCGGGCTGGTGTTGTGGGTCAGCCACCATGAAAGGCGAAGGCCGCCCAGTGCACGGGGTGGGCGAAGGGGACGGCGTCGGGGTCCTCGAAGGCCAGGAGACGGCGCAGGAAGGTGATCTCAGCCGGATACCAGTCGGTGAAGCGGGTGAGGATGTCCGTGGTGGTGGCGGTGCGGAGCCACGACTGGGCGGCGCGCAGGGCCTCGGCGGGTGGCAGGTCATCGGTGAGCCACCGTCGGAGCGTCGCCAGGACGACGATCATCGACGGGCCGTCGGAGATCTTCCACGCGGTGGCGAGGACGGAACCGGCTCCCGCCTGAAGGAGACCGGTCGGGAGGCTGATCACCTCGTCGAGGGCGGAGAGGTCGGGGAAGGCGGTCTGGCAGCCCGAGGCGATGACGAGGTCGGCGGTCAGCGGCAGGGCGAGGAAGTCGCGCAGGCTGAGGACCTCGTCATGGGCGAGCAGGAAGCCGTTGTCGGCGACGGTGCGCACGTCCGTGGTCGCATGGCAGGAGAACAGGACGAGCTGGGCCGACGGCAGGTGGGCACGGACGGCGTCCTTGTCGGCGGCGGGACCGTGGAGGGTCACCGTGTGGGGCAGGAGGGCGGCCAGGCCCCTGCCCTCCAGCTCGGCGTAGGGCAGGCGGCCCGCGGTCACGGGTTGTGGGTCCGCCACGCTCAGGGCCGAGCCCGGCGGGCGAGGAGTCGCGGGCCGCAGCGTGGCGTTCGGGGCGTAGCGGATCGTGGTGGTGTCGAGGGCGTATCGGCGGGCGCCGGGAGCGTCCGGGTCGGCCGTCCACGCGGCGTGCAGGGGAAGGAACGTCAGGCCGCCGGTGGGGACGAGCGTCAGGGCGGCGGGTGTTCCAGCGGCGTCGAGAACCGGGCCCATGATCGTTTCACCGAGCCAGCCGGTGGTGTCGTCGAGGACCCGCGCCCAGTGGTCGTCGTCCTCGGAGACCAGGGCCGTGGTGTACTCCAGCGCCCGGTCGAGCAGGGCCGACCCGCCCCAGGGAAGGTGGAGCGCGTGTCTTTCTCCCTCCGAGGGCGTGATCACGGCCAGGCACTCCTCGCCTGAGGCAATCAGGTGCACCAGCGGCAGCCCCGGTTCCCCGTCACGGGGGAATTCGGCGAGGGCCTGGGTAAGCAGCCGGGTCCGGCCGGTCTCGAGGACGTCGATCGCGGCGTCCAGGTCACCCGCCTTGACGAACGCCGACGCGGCCGCGCCGGGCACGCCGGAGATCTCCCGTAGCCATGCCTCCCGGTGGTGGCGGGTGTGCTGGATCGCGAACACGTCATTGAAACCCGCGACGCAGGCCGCGTACGCCTCGGCGGCAGGCCGCCAGGACTCCCGCGCGCTCAGCAGGTCGCCCCGTTTGCGGTTGGCGCGCGCCCGGACGGCGGGGTCGGCGAACAGCGCCGCGGCGGCCAGCTCGGCCCCGGCCTCCTCGTCGTCGCCCCGGGCGGACAGCAGATCGGCCAGCGTGAGCCGCAGGCGGGCCCTGACCTCGTCCGATGGGGCGACCGACAGGCTCGCCCTGGCCGAGGTGACGGCGGCGTCGAGAACGCCCGCGTCGCGGTCCTGGACGGCGAGCAGACCGGCCAGATTGGCCAGGTACTGCGCCCGGTAGGGCGCGGTCGCGGGCAGGAGGTCGACCGCCTGGCGGATCGCCGTGATGGCGGCGGCCAGCAACTCCGGACGCTCCTCGGCCTCGGCCCGCAGGCGCAACGCACTGCCCAGCGTGTTGAACATGACCGCTTTGGGGGTTCGCGGCAGCTCCCGGGCGGTCGCCTCCCGGAGCAGGGCGGTCGCGCGATCGAGGTCGGCCCGGCGGCCGAGAAGCTCGTACCGGGTGATGAGCGCGGTGCACAGGCCACCGATGTACTGGGAGTTGGCCCGGCCCGCCGATCTGATCGCCTCCTCGTCGAGGCGCACGCATTCGTCGAGGGCCGTAGCGTCGCCGGTGGCCGTGTACACCTCGTACAGGGTCCCGGCCAGCTCGAAGCCGAGCCGGGCGGTCAGGCCGGGGGTGGTGGTGGTCGCGAGCCGGTCGCGCAGCAGGAACTCGGCCTCGTGGAGGTCCTTCGGCCGGGTGGCGCCGGTCGCCCGCAGGCGCAGGGCGCCGCCGAGCCGGGCGGTCCGGTACACCGCCTCGATGTCGTCGCCGGTCCCGGCGAGCGCCCCCCGGAGCAGGACGATCGCGTTGTCGAGGTCGGCCGGGAGCCCGTACCGCAGATAGCGGTCGACGAGCCGGTCGCCGAAGCCGGCCAGCGCCGCCGGGTCGGGGCCCGCCTCGGTGATGAGGCCGCGCAGATCCGCGTCGGTGGTGGCCGGGTCGTGCGCGGCCAGCTCGTACCGGTCGACGGCGAGTTCCAGCAGCACCGAGGGTCTTTCTGGGTGGTCCACCGTGAGCTCGCCAAGAGCTTCGGCCCGAAGGCGTACGGCTTCCCGGAGCAGGGTCACGTCGTCGCTGGCGCGATAAAGCATGCTGAGCGCGTCGCCGAGTTCCCGGGCGTACTCCCAGCGGTCCGGTTCGTCGGGCGAAGACGCGGTGAGAGCCTGCCGGTAGACGTCGACGGCCTCGCGTAGCGTCTCGACGTCAGGCACCTCCCGGTAGCGGTCGCAGAGCCGCGCGGCCCATCGGATCAGCCGCTCGGACGTCGCCTCGTCCCGGACCAGCGCGGCGTTGATGCCGATGACCTGGTCGAGGTCCTCAAGCCGGTCGAACTCCAGATACCGCGTGTGAAACGCCGACGCCAGCCGGTCAAGGAGCTCGTTCCGCTCCTGAGGTGAGCCGGCGCGGGAGACCGCGGCAAGGAGCGCCTCGACGATCCGGTCGAGCGCGGCACGGCGGTCGGCGGCGGAGGAGTCCTCCGCCAGCGCGACGGCGACGACGCGCTGGGCCTCCGCCGCCGGATCGCCGGGCCGCGGGCCCGGATCGCGGACCTCCCGCAGGGTCTGGCGGACCGCGCGGTAGTGCTCGCCGATGGCCGCCCCGTACGGGACCCGGGCGAGCGCCTCCTCGATCATCACGCGGGCGGCGCCGTAGTGGCCCGCGTCGATCAGCGTCTCGGCGAGCCGTCCTCGTACGTAGTGATCTTCCGGGGCGAGGCGTACCGCCTCGCGGCCGGTCTCGATCGCGGCGCTCAGGTCGGCGGGGTCGCGACGACGGCGGTACCGGGCCAGCGACGTCAGGCTCAGGTTCGCGACGTAGGTCGGGTAGAGGGCGTCGGGGCGCGCCTGTTCGGACGCCGCCAGGCGGCAGGCGGCGATCGCCCGGTCGAGGGTCACGTCGTCGTCGTGGAGCGCCGACAGGTCGCGAAGGGCGTTGCCGAGGCTGTTGAGGAACGAAAACCGGTGGGGCGAGCGCGGCCCGGCGGTTTTGACGGCCGTACGCAGAATCGGGACGGCCTCCTCGATCTGGCCGAGGACGTGCAGGGACTTGCCGAGATTGGCCAGGTAGCCGGGCCGTTCCGGGTGGTCGAGCGGAGTGTGGTCGCCGAGGGCCCGGTTGAGCTTCGCGCCGCGTTCGGCGTCGCTCGTGCGTCCGGTGCGCTCGAACCGGTCGGTGTAGGCGTTCGCGAGTTCGTGCAGGTGCAGGATACGGACCTCGTCGTGGAGGCCCGGCCACCGCGGGTGGAGGAGTAGCCGCTCGCCGTCGTCGATCGCGGCGTCGGCCACCGCGGGGTCGTGCGCTGCCCGGCACAACCGGCCGAAGCGCTCCGACAGTTCGCGGACCCGGCGCAGGGCGGCTTCGGCGGGAATGAACTCGTCGGGATGGAACACGCCGCCCGCCCTCAACCCGGCCAGGTAACGCCGGACGCGGTGGGCCTCCCCGAACCTGCGGTAGACCTCAAGCGCGGACGCGAACTCGGTGAGGGCCGCGTCGACCTGCGGTCCGAGGAGCTCGGGATGGGCCGCCAGGATCGCGGCCGCGCGGTCGGCGCCGGAGGCGTTGAGGAGTTCCTCCAGCGGCCCGTACAGATGGGACACCGTGGTCGAGACGCCCAGCGGCAGCCCGTCGATCGGCAGGCGGGGCGTCTCACGCGAACCCCTCAGGCGCAGCGTCTGAACCGTCCAGGACAGGTCCGTCATCCAGGTGAGGGCCCTGGGGTCCTGGCCGGGCTGGGCGCGCGTCTGGCGCAGCGCCACCAGCAGGAGTCTCTCCAGCCGCTCAAGGACGTCGGCGGGCTCATCGGCGAGGAGCCGCCCCACCTCCGGCCAGGACGGCACCGGGCCGCGGATCAGCCGCCAGGCGATCCGGCTCGCCCGCGTCCACCCCCGTACGTCCACGTCTAGCCCTCCCGGGCGACGGTGAGCGCCGTACCACGGGTGAGGAAAGCGGTGATGCGCTGCCCGTCCTCCGGCTCCGCCCGCATCTCCCAGGGCAGATCCACCGCCTCGTAGAGCATCCTGCGGTGCAGGTCGAAACACGACTGGAGCATGATCGCGTAGTCGGCCGCCGCGGATCGCAGGAGCCGGTGGGCCACGGCCGCGACGACGGCCGCGGCGGGCAGTGCCCACCAGGTGAGGACCGTGAATCCGGCCAGGGCGACCCCGACGGCCCACAACCGCGCCATCTCGTCGAGCCTCGCGCGTGCCTGGCCGATGTCGGCGCGTGCCTGTTCCGGCAGCAGGATCCACAGCCTCGGCCAGCACGCGACGGCGTCGAGCCCGTAGCGGAGGCGGATCCTGAGCTCGGTCGCCCGCAGGAGATCCCCGAGCGCGGTCGGCATGCGCAGGTCGGGCACCGCCGGGACGGCCGCCCGGCCCGCGTCGAGCCGGGAGAAACGCAGGCGTTCCCTCGCGGTGAGCTCGTCGCGGCGCAGCGCGAGGTCGCGCCACCGCCGCGCTGATCGCTCGATCCGGCGCCCGCGAATCCGTGTCAGCGCCGCGCTGACCGGCCACGCCCACCGGGGCCAGTACCCTTCGAGCAGGCGCACCACCGGCAGTGTGAGGCTTTCCAGCAGCCGGGCCGATGCCAGGACGACCAGCAACGCCCCGATGAGCAGGGCGACCTGCGCGGCGGGCTCGGGGAACGCCGTCCGCCACTGCCGTCGCAGTTCCTTCCAGCCCGAGGTGGTTCCGGTCAGGCCGCCGTGCCCGTGCACCCAGACCAGCAGCCCACCGCCCCACAAGACCATCACCGGCGAGGTGAGCAGCCCGGCCCACCTGTCGGCGACCTTGCCTCCGAGCGGCGTCCACACCGACGTGAACACCGTCACTCCACCCTGACCAGCGGGCCGTGTCCCTCATCGCACGACGCGGGCACCGGCTCACCCACCTCGAACACGGGATAGGTGTATCCGCACTCCTCGCACCGGTAGACGATCGGCGCGGCGGGGTCGCCGAGCCCGGCCACCGCCGCGTATCCGGGCGGCCCTTCCCTCGGGACGAACCGCGCCCGGGCCAGTTCCTCCCGCATCGCCGCCCGGGTCTCCTTGCGCCACCCGAGGAGCTCGATGACCGCCTCCACATCGACGATCGCCTGCGCCAGCAAGGCGGACAGCCGTTCCTCCACTCCGGCCGCGTCCTCGCCCAAAAGGACGCCGAGCCGGGTACGGATCACCTGTGCCGCGGCCACGATCTCCTCGTCCCGCACGGAGGCCCCCTTCCTTCCGTTGATATCGGTTCGGGTGGGCCGCTCGTTTCAACCGGGCCTTCATGGGGGTGATCTTGGCCATGGCGATCCGGGGGCCATCAAAGACGTGAGGGCGGCCACAGGATGAGGATCGTGGACATCTCAGCCGTGAGCACACCCACCATCGCGATCACGACCTCGACGCCCCCGCTCGTGAGGGCCTGCGATATTCATCGCGACCTTGCCAGCGCGAAGCCCCACCGGTCGGCATCGACGCGCTGCGCGCCATGGTCAGCGTCTGCGACCTGAACACCCGCATGCGAAACGTCGGCCTGTAGCCGCGCTGTAGGATCTCACCGATCTGGCACATGTGCCAGATCGGTGAGACAGCCTTTCTGTGAGAGGGGTCTTTGATCCCTCTGGCTTTGATCCTTTCGTGCATGGGCCGGAGCTGGGATACCAAGATTCAGTCCTTGGTCTTGCAGGGATAGCCTGGCTTCCAGCGTCGGCTCGCCCCCCCGGGGGCGGTCGAACCTCGTCGGCGACCATCCGGCTGGTCGGTCGCCGGACAACGTGTCGGCTATGTCAATCGGTCGTGCTGGCGTGCACGGCGATGATTCGCCAGCCGTGCGTCTCGCCGTACAGCCAAGTACGGGTGTAGCGCATCCTGGCCGCGAACGGCGCACCGGAGACGGTCCCTTCGACGGTGCCGAGAAACCACGTCACCCCGGTGCGCCCATCGGCGAGCACGGTCAACTCCTCCTCGGCCACCCTCGTCACCACCTGCGTCCGAGTGCGGTGCAGCTCCAGGTCGTCCGCCTTGGTCGCAACGTTCGCGCCGAAGGTAAAGATCAGCCGATCATCCAGCAGCCGATCCAGCGCCTCGACATCTCCAGCGAGCTGCGCGGCCTGGAGTCGGCGCTCGGCGTCCCGCAAGTCCTCCATCATGAGGCCCACCCTCCCAGCCGGCGCCGTATCCGCGCCAGGACGTTCACGCTCGGCTGATCTTCGCAGTCCGATCCAGGGACTCCGATCGCCGGTGAGCGGAACCACGAGCGAGCACATCCGCTACATCCTCGACGAGCACCCCGTCGATCGACCGATCCTGACCGTCAGTCCCCGCAGGTGAGGAAACCGCCATGATCGTGAGACAAGCGGCTCACCACATCAGTGAGACAGTGCGGATGCAAATCTGCAGTGAGATGTCAGTGCCACTCACCTGGGCATCCTGCGTGAGATGTCAGTAGATCTGCATGTGCTGTCAGTGAGAATAACTCACTTATTTGATCTTGATATTTGTCTTTCGAGCGAGGTAGCGGGGTTTGGGTGCGGCACTGAACGAGCTGACCCAGCAGGGCCCCATCGAGACGGTCGCCTGGACGGTGGAATCGACCGGCCCCTCGCACGCCCCACCTTCACCGCGGCCGCCGCCACCCCCCTGGTCGCCACGGACACGTCCGTGCGCGGCCAGGGGAGCGGGGCGGCCGCAGCCGCACTGCTGACCGGCCTCGACACGGCGTGACGGTGTCGAGGCTCCAGTGTTCTCGCCGATCACCTTCCCGGCCAGTCAGCTGCCTGACCGGTTCAGGGCGGTGCACGACGTGCTCCCGTTCCGGCCCGCCCGCGACCTGCTGCGTGCCGGGCTGGTGTCGGGCGGCCAGGGGGTGAACTGGCCCGACCTGGTGGTGCTGATGGCCTGGTGCCTGGTCGGGCTCGCGGTCAGCGTTCGCGCACTGGTCCGCCGTTCATGAGGTGCCCGGTGAGAGGCCGGCGAACCGTCCGCGCCCGGTCCGGCCGACGGACCGGGCGGGCCGCGCGCCCGGCAACGCGGCGGCCGAGGCGTTCAACGGCACCCTCGAGGTCGAGCTCGATCCAGGACTCGAGGCGGTCGACCAGCGCGAAGCAGTCCTGGCAGGTCAGGACCCTGTTCTGGTGGGACCGAACGTGCCAGGACCGAGCTGCTCCGCATCCTCTGCCGGTCGATCGGGCTCGTCAGCCCAAATACTTCTCCCAGGGGCCCGTGATGGCCAGGGTGAGGCCGGGGTCCTGCATGTTGACGAAGAGCACCTTGCCGTCGGCGGTGAAGGTCGGGCCGCAGAACTCCGAGTCGTTGAGCTGGTTACGAGCGATCGCGTACGTCGGGCCGCCCGGGATCGAGCTGAGCACGTGGGAGGCGCCCGAGCCGTCCTCGGCGAGCACGAGGCTTCCCCACGGGGTGACGGTGACGTTGTCCGGGCCGTCGAAGGTGAGGTCGCTGTACTTGGTCGGCGTGCCTTCCTCCGACGCGGTCTGGTGCGGGAAGTACGTCACCAGCTGGATGGTCTGGGCCCGGTAGTTGTAGAACCAGACCATGCCGTCGTGCGGGGCCGCGTCCGCCGGGAGGTCACCCTCGTCCCACGCGTAGGAGTTGACCACGTACACGCCCTCGTCGGTGCCCCACACGCCCTCGAACTTGCGTCCGCGGGTAACCTGGCCGGCGGCGAACTGCTCGCGCACGGTCTTGGTCCGCGCGTCGCGCTCGGGCACCTCGATCCACCGTACGGGGAAGGGGCGGCCCAGCTGGGCGGAGGTCAGGTAGGCGACGTCCGGCAGCACCGAGCCGTCATCCATGATGATCTGCATCGCGGCGAGGACGCCGGCGTCCGGAGCGAGGCGGGTGAGCACCCCGGGGCCGAGCTTGACGCCGCGGGGCGCGGTCCAGCGGTAGAAGAGGCCGTTGGGCCCGTCGGCGTCCTCGGAGAGGTAGATCTTGGTGCGGTCCTTGTCGATCGCCAGGGCCTCGTGGGCGTAGCGGCCCAGGCACTTGATCGGCCTCGGGTCCGCCTTGCCGTCGGCCGAGACCTCGAAGACGTAACCGTGGTCCTTCTGGAAGACTCCGGACTTGCCGTTCTCCTTCCAGGAACCCCCGGCCCGCTCCTCGGCCTCCTCGCAGGTCAGCCACGTCCCCCACGGGGTGGGCCCGCCCGCGCAGTTGGCGATGGTGCCGGAGAGGGCGACGAACTCGCCGTGGTTGCGGCCCGCGCGGTCAGTCCTGATCACGGTGCAGCCACCGGCGTCGACGGCGCCGGGGTCGTAGACAGTGCCCTTGACGTGCGGTACGCCGAACTTGGCGCCCGGGTCGATCTCGTGGTTCTGGATCAGGGTGTAACGGTCGCGGCCGGCGTCGTAGACGGCCATGCCGTCGTGGTCGGACGGGGTCGTTCCCTGACCGCCGTCGAGCCGAGTGACGCCGGTCTTGGTGACCACGGAGTATTTGAAGCCCTTGGGCAGGGCCAGGATGCCGTCGGGGTCGTCCACGAGCGGCGGGAAGGGCGGGTGGCCGCTCCCGGCTGGCGGGCGGGGCCGGTCCGGGTGGGACTGGGCCAGGGACGGGAGGCTACCGGCGACGGCAAGGCCTACGCCGACGGCACCGCCGGTGAGGAGGGTACGACGAGAAGGAGACACCTGGGCTAACTCCTGTTCAAAACAACCATGATGACTTGTCAACCAACTCCTGTGGACCGACGTGAACACTTCATCCATGTGATGGAACGGCGACATCGAGGCAAAGAATTAGGGCTGATCATGCCCATGTCCACGTGTTCGGGGCGTTTAGGTGGATACCGCACGCGCGGCCGAGGGCTTCCCCGGCGGTTCCGGCCGGAGGCCGCCGGACGGGGCGGGTGACGCCGTACCCCGGCCCCAGAAGTCGGTTCACGACGAAGCGGCCTGATGACACCGGTGGTGAAGCGGACACGGCCGATGCCGCGTACACCCGTTCGTCCGCGGGCGGGGTGAGCGCTCGCGCGCGGTCATCCGGCCGTTGAGGTGCGCGGTCGGCGCCGGGGTTGAGGAATCCAGGAGCAGCGGCTGGCGCTGAGAATGATCATGGATCTTCGCCCTGGGGCAGAGGTTGATCATTTCCGGTGAGGTTTCGGCCATCGTGGCGACACCTGGCAAAGCGGCTGTTATCGTGCGCGCCGAGTTACAGAATCGCGATCACACGCGCATGCTCTCTTCGGCGGGCCCAGTGACCGTCCGCCACCACTTCACAGGCTTTGCGCCAGAACCGCCTCGTTAAAGACCTGTGAATGTCACTTTGGCCTTACGGAGCAACCTGGACGGTGGGTTGTGCATGGAAGAGGTATGCCATCTGAGATTCAACGAGTGGTAGCGAAACCATCGCCACCAGGGCGGCCGCCCGCTGAGAGCGCGGGTGATGCCGTCGTGGCCGAGGTGTTCTTGGCCCACCGGCTTGGCCTGGTCCGTTTGGCGTTCTTGCTGGTAGGGAGCCAGGAGACCGCCGAGGACGTCGTCCAGGACGCCTTCGCGGCACTCCATCGTCGGTGGAGCCGATTGGTCGACCATGATCGGGTGCTGCCCTACCTGCGGACGGCCGTGGTGAACGGGTGTCGCATGGTCCATCGGCGGCGGGCGATCGTCGGCAGGTTCATCGGTGACCGGGAGACACCGTTTTGGTCGGCGGAGGCCGCCATCCTGCTGGGCGAGACGCGCCGGGAGGTGTTCCTGGCCGTGCGTGCGCTGCCGCGTCGCCAGCGCGAGGCCGTGGTGCTGCGCTATTACCTCGACCTGTCGGAGGCGGAGATCTCCGAGGCCATGGGAGTCAGCCGCGGAACGGTGAAGTCGACCATTTCCCGAGCCCTTAGGGCACTCACCGCGAAACTGGAGGGGAACCGATGAGCCCACGGACCGAAGATCGACTCCGCGATGCCTTCGCCGTCGGCGCCGAACTGATCCGCGCCGAGACTTTGCGCCCGGCCGAAGAGAGCGCGCGGGCAAAAGTCATCGCGCCGCGGCGCGGACTCGTCCTGGCCATCCCGCTGGCGGCCGCCCTTGTCGTCGCCGTCGTAAGCGCGGTCGTCGTTACGGTGGCCGGGATACGCGCTTCGGCTCCGGCCGGGCCCGCAGCGAAGACCCTCTCGGGTCCGCGTTTTCTGCTGGCCGCCCACAACGACGGGGTGACAGTCCGCGACGCGCAAACCGGGAGGATCACAGGCCGGGTCGGATTGCCCCGAGCCCCCGAGGGGAGCCTCCGGGAGCCCGGTGGATACCTGCTGGCCGGGACCGGCGAAGGCACGACGTTCTACGTCGCCCAGAGCGTGACATCCCGCCAGACACAGGTGAGCACCACCTGGTTTCATCGGGTGCGGGTCGATGAGCGGGGAAGCGTGGCCGAACTGGCCCGCGACGTGATCCCCGCGGTGACCGGCACGACCGCGAGTTCCCTCGCCGTCACCGGTGACGGCACTCAGCTGGCCTACAGCCTCGACGGCAAGGTGTGCGGTCAGGGAAAGACGCCGCGCTTTTGTCCCGGAGCACAGCTCACGGTCGTCAACCTGCCCGCGGGGACGAGACGCACCTGGACGACGAGCGCCGCGGAACAGATCAGGAACCTCTCATGGGCGGCTGATCGCCGCGTACTCGGTTTCGTGGTGAAATCCGAGGCCCGGGTCCTGGACACCGCCGCCACCGGCACCACGCTCGCAGGGAGCCGCGTCGTGGCCCCGGGGCAGGAGGCCACGACTTCGGCGATCAGCCCGGATGGGCGAAGCATGCTGATCGGCCGCACCCATCTGTCCGACGGCCGGCAACCGCATCGCTACACCATTGATGAGTACTCCGTCACAGACGGCCGCAAGATTCGCACGCTGCTCAGCGAGGACCGCCACGGCAAGACCATCGCCTGGTGGAACCTGATCCGCTACGACGCTACCGGGCGCCACCTGCTGGTCGTAGGGAACTTCTACCCGCTGAGCAGGCTGGACGACGGACGGGTCACCCCCTTGCTCTACCACGGGCCTTCAGATCCGCATCTCTCGGACTCCCCGCCGCCGGCGATAGAAGCGGCCTGGTGAATGACTGCCAGGCGGCCCTCTACTCGGGGTGCCGTGTCGGGGGTCCCCGGTTGCGATTGCCGATCACTGCTGCCGTGCTCTACCGCCTGGGCCTTCCGCTGGCTCGATGCCGTGGGCCGACGAAGGAGGCGTGCGGCGCCGAACACCCTGGCCCGCGTACGGTGAGGACCGAAGTCGTGATCGTCACGACCTGGCCCAGCTCCTTCCGGAGTTGTCCCGCGATGAAAGCCGTTTCGGCCGAAACGGCTGAACACCCGGACGAGATCATCTCTCTGACCTGCAAGAAGAGGACAAAGGCCCCAACGATCGCATCGACAAGATCGGCCCCCAGGTGGTCAGGCACCACAACACCAGCCTGCTCACCGAGATGATCGCCGACCTGGAAGCCCGGCTCACCGAGCCGGCTGCGCCCTGACCAGGACAGCCTTTCACGTCGTGGGCCGGACCGGGAAAAACCTGGTCCAGCCCACTTCAAACGGCTGACCAGCTAGTTCGCTGGACAATCCCCGATAACGATCGAGTGGAGTCGCACGATCCGGCTCCAATGTTCCTCGGCCCCTGCACCCCAATCGACAATTTAGGACGGAAACTGGCCTGTTGCGCGTCTATTTTCCTTGCTGACAAGCAGTACCAGCGAAAGGACAGCGATGCCCAAGCAGACCAACGCCGCGCCCGAGGGCTACACCACCGTCGCACCCTGGGTCGTCACCGACGACACGGGAGCCTTCCTCGACTTCGTTACCCAGGCGTTCGGTGGCGAAGAACTCGGGCGGGTGGCTACCGAGGACGGCTTGATCGGTCATGGTGAGATCCGGATCGGCGACACGGTCGTGTTGGCCTTCGACCGACACGCAGACTGGCCTCACAATCCGAGCCTGCTGCGCGTGTTCGTCGCGGACGCAGATCAGACGTTCTCACAAGCCATTACGGCCGGCGGCCATGTCGTCACCCCTCTGGCGGACAACGCCTTCGGACAGCGGGGAGGACGCGTCAAGGACCCCTTCGGCAACATCTGGTGGGTGGTCAGCAGCGTTGAAGACGTCTCCGAGGATGAGATGTGGAAGCGACTCCAGGATCCGGTATACGCCGAGGCCATGCGTGTGGCTCAAGAGACGCTCGACGCCGAACTCAGCGGTCGACACGTGGGACGCAGCAGCGCGCCCATCAGGACGACCAGCTAGCGCGCTGGTGGCCCTCGGGGTCGGATCTGGTGGTGTGGTGCGACGGGATGCGGTTCTGGTGGTACGCCGGGTGGAACTAGAAGCGTCGGCGTGCCGTCTACGCCTCGGAGACCGATCCCGACCGGGCCGCGCATCGGATCGAGACTAGTTACCGTCATCGCGCGACAGCCGCAGCGTCAGATGCCGAGGTGCAGAGATGACCATTCCTTGGCTCGGTACTCCTGCGGCTGGAACCGGACCGGCGGTGACCAAGCTGCGGCTGATCGCCTATCGGGTGGAAACCCGTGCTGATCTGACTGCCGAGTGGCGCCAGTCGTGACCGCGTATCGCCGGGTCATCGCGGGCGATATGGCCATCAAGGTCAACGGTGAGAATGCCACGGTCATGGCCAAGGCCGGTGATATCAAAGCTGCCATCACGGCGTACGAAGTCGCTGAGCGCCGGCGGATGCTTTACGACCGGGGCGATCTCGCCCGTCTGGTCGATGGCGCGACGGAGCGCCTGCGGGTCCAGCTCAACACGGGGATGGGTCGTCAGTCGCACGAGGGCACATCCTTGCTCGACGCGGGAGCGAACTGGAGAGGAGGGAACACGTCGGATTCGAACACCGCCATGTTCTTGGAGAACAGCGTCATATAGCCAGCCGTGTAGCTGAAGCCGGGCTTGCCCGAGCCTTCGACACGTGACCTGATATCGGTGAGGATTGCGCTGATGCTCCACCACCGACCGCCGAACTTCGCATATTGGATGCCGCAGTGGCTGAGCAGATCGTACGCGTAGGCCACCTTGACCTTCGGGTTCCGTGGCCCCTGCTCTAGCCTCGCCCGGTTCACAGATCGAGCCTTCAGTTTCCTCTCCGGCTCCTCCGCGCGCACCAACCCCGCTTCCAGCCTTTTCTGCGCACCCACCGGCCCGGCTGTGGCAGAACCCGGCGACCCACACCCCACCGCACCTACCGCAAGCACCATCGGCACCATCGCCGTTGTCCACGCTCTGCTCATCCACCGTCTGTTGCTCGACATACCCTCTCAACGAACAGGGCCACCAATCGGTTCAAACGCTGCACGTTTCAAAACCCAGCCGTCAACGCACTCATGTGAGCCATCGGAATCGCTCACGGGAAGGGCACGCCCCATCTCGAACCAGATAGGCGCTCCTCCTGCCGTCCCTTCTCGGCCCGCGACCGACAACCGGCCAGCCGATAGCGGAGGCGAGCCGAGGCGGGAGGAAGAGTGCTCCCGGCGGGCCACGCGCCACCGCCCCGGCTGCACCCGTCGCCCCGCCCCGCGCTGGGCGGAGTGCCCCTGCGGGCCGTGAACAACGGGCGGCGGCGCGTGGTCCGCCGGAGCCGCGGACGTTGTCAGCCGGTGGGGCGCAGGTCGGCGGCGTCCGGATCGGGGACGGGCTGGGACGCGGCTGCGGCGACCCGGGCACGCGGACCGGGGAGCCTGAGGGCGGCCAGCACAGCCGTCAGCATGACGGCGCCCAGGACGTAGACGGCGGCGCGCATTCCCTCGGCGGAGGCGGCGCGCAGGGCCTGCCCGGACAGCCCTTCGATGTCGTGGTTGGCGACAGCCACGAGAACCGCCAGACCCGCGGCGGTTCCCACCTGCAGCGCGGTGGAGGCCACCCCGGAGGCCAGGCCCTGTTCGTCCGCCGAGACGCCGGTGCCGGCGGCGATCCACATGGCCTCGTAGGTGATACCCATGCCCAGGCCGATGACGACGACCCCGGCCAGGACGGTGAGGACGGATCCGTCCGCGTGCATGCCGGGGGCCAGGAGCGCAGCGCCCACGGCATTGACGACGATGCCGGTGATCAACGTGTTCCGGGTGCCGAAGCGGTGGATCAGCCGCTCACTGAGGAAGTTGCCGGCCGTGATCGACAGGGTCGGGCCAAGGAACGCCAGCCCGGTCTCCAGGGCGCTGAAGCCAAGGATGTCCTGGAAGTACAGGGTCAGGAAGTACGGTACGGCCTGCATCGTCAGCCCGAAGACGAGGATGATCACGACCGCTCCGCTGAGCGCGCGGTTGCGAAACAGCCGCAGCGGCATCAGCGGCGTCCGACCGCGGGCCTGGACGCGCAGGAACGTGGCCAGCAGGACCGCCGTGAGAGCGGCCGCGGCCATCACCTCGGCCCGCGCCCAGCCGACCTCGGAGCCGTGCGCGACCGCGAAGATCAACAGTGTGATGCCCGCGGTGCCGGTCAGGGTGCCGGGCACGTCGACGCTCCCTCTGGTGACGCGGCCGTCGGGGGGCAGCAGGGCGAAGGCGGCGAAGGCACCCGCGGCGGCCAGCGGGACGTTGACGTAGAACACGGCCTGCCAGCCCAGGGTCTGGGTGAGCACCCCGCCGGCCAGTGAGCCCGCTGTGAGCCCGCCGGCGCCCGCCATGGCCCAGACCGTCAGCGCGCGGTTGCGTTCCCTGCCCTCGGCGAAGGCGGTGTTGACCAGGGCCAGCACCGCGGGGAACAGCACCGCGCCGGCGAGGCCCTGCAAGGCGCGTGCGGCGAGCAGCACCGCCGGCGTCGTGGCCAGGCCGCCCAGCACGGAGGCCACGCCGTACAGGGTCATGCCGAGTACGAACATCCGCCGACGTCCCATCAGGTCGGACAGTCGGCCGCCGAACAGCAGGAAGCCTCCGTAGAGGACGGCGTACGTGGTGATCACCCATTGCAGGGTGTGCGGGGTGAAGCCGATATCGGCGGCGATGTCGGGTAGGGCCACGTAGATGATGGTGAAGTCGAGGCTGATGATCAGGTGCCCGAGCGCGAGCAGCGCGAGGCTCCATCCCGGCCGTCGGCCGCGGGCCGGGGGCTGAGTTTTGGGCATGGGTGTGTCTTTCATCCGTGTGTGGTTCGGTGGCTGTCATGGCTGCACCGGGACCGGCGGACATTTGTTGGCACACCCCTTGAGGGCGCTGGGATGGGCGGCGCCCGGGCTCGGTCCGTCCGGTCCGGTCATCACCCCTCCCCTCCCTGCGTGCTCTGCGCTGTCTTCGGTACGACTGTGCCGCTCGCCGTGGTCCACGGCATCGGACGTCCGGTCGGCATGGCCCGGGACCTTGGACCTAGGACCTGTACGGGCTTCGGATCTTCAGGTGAGTTGAAGGCTTCGGGTCCACAAGATGGCTCCGCGCAGATGAAGACCCGCTGGATGCACGCCACCGGCACCTTTACCATCGCCGAACTGATGGAAGTGTTCTCCGCCGGACGCGCCATCGTCTACCGCGTCCTCGAACGCGCCGCCGTCAACCCCACCGCAGGCACCGAGGGCAGTCCGACCACCTTCTCACGCTCCAGCAATCGACCCATTCCCGGCAAAGATCAAGACCCAGAGATCTTGTGCAGAGACTGTTCATGCAGGTCACGTGGGTTGGCCTGGATCTGGGGGAGGTCAAAGTGTCGATCGTAATCGATGACCTTGACCAGCTCTGACATGGGACTATGCCCCGTGTGTTCGGACGACTTCGGTCCGTCTTCTTCAGGCGTTCCGGGGTTGTTCGACCAGATCGACTTCCACGCCTGTTTGAGAACGTGAGGACCGGCGCGGCCTGACCGCGTTGTTCTGGTCCAACGTCAATCCGTACGGCACGTTCCGCCTCGACATGGACAAGCGCCTCGACCTGGGACCGGCCGCTGCCATGCCCCGTCCCCGCACCTCGGCGGACACCGCCGCCCGAGCAGCTACGAGGGCTGATCCCGTGACCGGCAAGACGGCGCCGTAGCCGTGGCCTGAGATCCCCGTGTTGGTGTCGCCGGGTCGATTGCGCACGCTCCAGGTTTGGTGTCACCAGACCGCGGCAGGTTCGGCTGCTTGATTGACGGGGGTCCCGGACGGACTCAGGCACGCAGGGTGGGCCGATGGATGAGCTCTTGGATGTGACCGTCGAGCGTCCGGCGCTCAATCAGTTCGAGGTCGAAGTCGGGGGCACCCCGGAAGATCGGTTGCAGCCCGGTCTGACCGGTGATCACGGGGAAGAGCGTCACCTGGACGCGGTCGACCAGACCGGCGGCCATCAACGCCCGGTTCGTCGACAGGCTGCCATGTGAGCGCAACGGTACCTGCGAGTCCTCTTTGAGCCGGGCGACGACGTCGACGGCATCGCCGTTCACGACGTTCGCATTCGGCCGGTCGAGGGATTCTTCCAGAGTGGTCGACACCACCGTTGCTGGCAGGCTCCTCATCCACGTGACCCACGCGTCACGCACGTCGGACTCCTCGGTGCTCTCGGCCAGCATTCGCGCGAACGCCTGATACATGTTGGCGCCGAAGACCATCTGCCGCTCCTCGCCGTACAGGGCGAGGCGGTGGTCGAGCAGTTCGGGTCCTTGCTTGCCCCAGTAGCCGGTCCAGCTGCCGTCGGCGGAGCCGTAGCCGTCGAGGCTGGAAAAGACATCGAAGGTGTAGGCAGCCGTCATGATGCCCTCCTGAAGTGCGATTGATCGCCAGCACATGGGAAGGGTTCATTGCCGCCGTCCATGCTGCGCGGACAGCTAGGACGGCGACCACATGAACAAACCGCCCGAAAATGCCATGTCACGTCGTCAAGGACGCCCCTGTCCAGTTCGTACGTGCCGCGGTGCTCGACGACGGCGCCGACAAGATCGTCCGGTGTGACGCCACACGCTGCGGGCCGGGCATTAGCATCCGGACCCACCAGATTGCGGGCGGCTTCACTAGCGGCGCACCTTGAACCTCAGGTGCAGCACCCGGTTGCCCTGGATGACCACGTGGGGATCTTCCAGCAGCTGCTGCCCGTCGAAGCTACCGAAAAAGCGCTTGCCCGACCCGAACACCACCGGCACCACGTCCATCGCCACCTCGTCCACGAGGTCGGCGGCGAGGATCTGGCCGCCTACTTCGCCGGCGCTCACGGCGACGACCCGGTCGCCGGCGAGCTCCTGGGCCTTCTCGATCGCGGCCTTCACGCCATCGACGAAGTGGTACGGAGCCCCGGGGTGCCAGCCCTCGGGCTTGGGCCGGTGGGATACCACGACCACGTGGTCGCCCGCGGGCTGCCGGCCCTCCCAGCCGTTCACCAGGTCGAACTGGTGGCGGCCCATCACGATCACGCCGATCGAGTCCCACATCGGCTGGACGTACGCCGCCGAAACACGCGAGAGCTTGAAGCCGCCTCCACCCTGGGAGTGGTCGTAGTCCCCGCCCCCCGCACCGGTTTTCGTGAGCTGGGTGTCCCCACTGAAGTACCAGTCGTGGAGCGGCCCGACTCCGTCGTTCTTGTCGGCAATGAAGCCGTCCACCGACACCACGTTGTGCATGATCACTACGCCCATGGGGGTCTCCTTAAGTCTTCTGGAATGGTCACCTCCGATTGTGCTGGCCTCGGGAAGGGCTGTGCTTGTAGAAAATCAAGAAGCAGGCATCGGACCGTCGTCCGGCGGGAACTCCCGCTCGGCCGGCATCCGGCGTCTCAGCGCCAGGTACTCCGTCGGGGTGTGGCCGGTGAAGTCCTTGAACTCCTTGCTGAAGTGGGCCTGGTCGAAGTAGCCCGCCATGAGAGCGAGCTCCGACCAGTCGACCGGGCGCAGGGCGTCCACGGACCTGATCAGCTGCGTGAAGCGGTACATCCGAGCCACCCTCTTCGGAGTGACCCCGACGTGCGCCTTGAACTGCGTGGCCAGGGTGGTGCTGCTGACTCCGGCGGCGTCGCTCAGCGCACCGACAGGGATCGCACCATGGGAGGTTTCCAGCCACCCGCCGACGTGCTGGACCAGGTCGAGCCCGCGCGACGGCGCCTCGACCAGGCGCGAGCGCAGCTCCTCCTCCAGGATCCGCAGCGTCTCGGCGGCGGACGTGGCCTCGCCGACCCTGTTGCGGATCCGGTCCACGGACCCTTGCCACACGGCGTCGACGGGCACCCACCGGTCCCGCAGATCGGTCGCCGGCATGTCGACAAACGCCGCCATCCCCCAAGGCTTGAAGTGCACCCCGACGAGCCTTACCCGCGTGGGGTACTCATAAAGGAAACGCCTGGTCCACAGACCCACGAACCACCCGTCCGACACCACTTCCGGAGGCACCGAAGGGTCGGAATCCCACAGGCGGGCAGGTTCGCCCAGGTTGATGACCAGGTGCGTCGACGGCATCGGCGGGACAACCATCCGACGGTGACCGGGCACCCCGGTCAGGCAGTAGATGTCGTCTATGAACCGGTCGAGCGGCGGGGCGGGCACCCGGCCGACATACTCCATGGACCCCAGTATCGCCGATCAGGCGATTCGCACCCGCCGCAGGCATCAACGACCGGAGGCGCGGGTGAAATTCGTACCTGGGTAGGGGCCCCGGCTGCCGTCCGGCGGGCTCA
The DNA here is from genome assembly GCF_055690525.1 of Streptosporangium sp. H13245. Classification (NCBI taxonomy): domain Bacteria; kingdom Bacillati; phylum Actinomycetota; class Actinomycetes; order Streptosporangiales; family Streptosporangiaceae; genus Streptosporangium; species Streptosporangium sp. H13245. Next base: position 30,966 of record NZ_JBSZKT010000026.1, read on the forward strand.
CACCGGCAACTACGACGCTCAGTGGCCACTGCCTGGGCCTCCGCCGCGAGTTTCCGCTCCACCGACAAGCGCGGCGGTGCCAATCCGCCTGGAGCCGCAGCGCAGCTGGGAGGTCAACCAGCCCGAGCAGCTCGCGACGGTCCTGGACACCCTTGAGGGCATCCAGCGTGAGTTCAACGAGGCCGGTGGCGCGAAGATCTCGCTTGCCGACCTTGCCGACCTGATCGTGCTGCGCTACATCCGCGCCGTCGACCGCTGGCGGGACAACGCCATGCGAAACGTCGGCCTGTAACCTGCACAAAACCGGACGCCGCACTAGGCCATCACCGATCAAGCCGATCAGAACATGCTTGTGACCTGCATCGATTCGCTCATTACCCGTTGGTGCGGGCTCAAGGACGCACCTCACCGCTGAACGCGGGGAACGCTCTGCCGCCTCCTAAGGACTTCTCTGAGCGGCCCTGAGGCGCTCACGCCCTTGCGGCAGCGGCCGTCGTCGCACCGGAGAACGCCTCTCTCGGAACTGCGCCCTGCCTCCGCTCAAGGGGTGCGGGTGTCGAGCATCGAAGCAGGTGGGAAGACATCACCTCTGGTCACGAAAATGGTCACTGTCATAAAGCTGCGCGGTGCAGACTGCACGCCGCCAACCGTTGAGACCCGAAAGCCGCAGGTCAACCCTGTGAGCCGCATAACTCACTGTCATAGACCTGCGTTTCCGCTGACATCGGCTCTGCGCTTCACACCGCTTCACAACGGGACACCTCCGGCTCGGGCAGTAACTTGCGGGAATTTCCATTCCCGGTAGTTACTTTGGCCGGGGCTGGACGCAACAGATCTTGTTTCTTGATTTTTAATTTCTGGAAAATCAGGGATGCTAGGCTCCTGCCATGCAGGAGCCGGGTGCGATGACGCCGTGCAAACACTGTGGGACGCCGATCGAGCAGCGGGCCGGGCGAGGGCGGCCGAGAGCGTACTGCGCGCAGGGAGACTGCCAGGCGGTGGCCAAGCGCGAGCGCGAGATGCGGCGGGCGACGCCGGGGCTTGAGGGGGCGCTGGCCAGAGCCGAGGAGTTCTACGAGCGCATGGAGAAGGGGATGGTCGCGGCGATCGAGCCGCTGGCGCAGGTGCTGGCGCAGGAGCTGAGCCCGGCGGGGGTGGAGGCCAAGGTGAGCGCGGTGCAAGCCGAGGCGCACACCCGGGTGGCGATCGCGCGCACCGAACGCGAACAGGCCTTCGAGCAGGTACGCCTGGCGCGGGAGGCCTCCGAGCACGCCCGGCGCGAGCGGGACGCGATGACGCGCCGCGTGGAGGAGGCGGGCGCCGAACGCGACACCGCGCTGGCCGACGCGGAGACCGCCAGGGAGCAGGCGCTGGCCGCGCTGCACGAGGCGGCCAGTACCGAACGCCGGGCCAGGCAGGCCGAGCAGGAGGCCACCCGCAGGGCCCAGCGGGCCGAGGCGGCCCGGGACGCGGCGCTGCGGGAGATGGCTGAGCGGGTGGAGGCCGCCGAGGCCGAGGCGCGCCGGGCCGGGGCGCGGGCCGTCCACGACCAGGAGCAGGCCGAGCAGGCGCGCGCCGAGCGGGACCGGGCGCTGGAGGAGACCAGGAACGCGCAGGAGGCCAGAGGGAAGGCCGAGCGTGCCGCGTCGGCGGCGTCGGCGCGCGCCGACGCCGCCGACGCCGAGCGGGACCGGGCGCTGGCGCGCGCCGACACCGAGGCGGCCGCACACGCCCAGGCCCTGGCCGCGGCGGCCGAGGCGCGTACGCGGGCGGAACGAGTGGACAAGCAGGCGGCCGAGCTGGAGAGGCGGACGGCTCGCCGGGTGGCCAAGGCCGAGGAACGGGCCGCCGAGAAGATCGCCGAGGCGGGGGAGCGCGCGGCGGCCAAGGCGGCCGAGGCGGTCGCCGAACGTGACGAGGCACGCATGCGGCTGGCCATGGAACAGATGCGCCTGTCGGATCTACGTGACCAGATGGAGGCACTGCGCGCCGAGTCCGCCCAGCTCAGGGAACGCGCGATCACCGCGGAACTACGGGCCGAGCCCGGCTGAGCCTGACCGGGCCTCGCCGGGTTCCACCGGGTTTCATCAGGCCTTACCAAGCCCTCACTGGGCTTCATCGGGCCTCGCTGGGTTTCATCAGGCCTGATCGGGCCTCACTGGGCTTCATCAGGCTTCACCGGGTTTCACCAGGCCCCATCGATCGGCCCGGGTACGCGAAGCCGACGCGCGGGAAGCCCTCGTCCGGGCCGGACGAGGGCTTCTCGCCGACACCGGCGAACAAAATGGGGCCCGGCTCCGCGTGGACGGGGCTTCCGGTCCTCGCCGAAGCCGGGCACGGGATGGATGAGAACCGTCATGCACGAACGGGCAGCCGCCGGGATCGCTACCTCTGGGCGGCCGAGGGGCGGGTATGCCGGGGGAGGTGCTGGAGTTTGCCGCCGGGCAGCTCGGCGTCGACTCGGCACGCGCGCCGGAACAGCCGAAATAGCTGGAATATCCGACTTCTCCAGCCGTACGGGCAGCCGAGGGCGACGCCGTACATCGCTTTGATGATCCTGACTCCGGCTCCTCCGGCCGTACGGTCAGCTGAGAGTGACGCCGTACATCGCCTTGATGATTCTGATGGGGATGTCCAGGTTCTTCGGCTCGATGTTGGTGTGGATGACGACGCTTCTCGGGCCGTCGTCGGTGCTCAGTGCGAGGGTGAAGGATCCCGGGAGGGTGCCGCTCACGCCGCGTACGGTCAGGCCGTTCATTCCCGCGCTGTCGAACTCGATCACGCCGAGGCCATAGCGGGCGTGCGGCAGCCAGACGACGCTGTCGTTGGTGACCATGGTCCACATCTCGTGGTGCTGGGCCGCTGGCAGCAGGGTGCCGGTCGTGATCGCCCTGAGGAAGCGGCCCAGGTCCTCGGTGGTGGAGACGACACCTCCGGCCGCCCACCCCCATGAGGTGTTGAGCTCGGTGATGTCGATGGGCGGCAGGTCGGAGTTCTCAAGCAGCGCGGCGTAGTCCTCCGGGGTGAGCGAGGCCGGGTCGACGCCGTCTTTGAGGATGTCGGCGACGTACGCCTTGGGGTGCGGGGTCGGGTACCCGGTGTCGGTGGCGGGCCGTACGTAGGTGCGGGTCAGGCCGAGCGGCCGGATGACCGTGCGTTCGACCTCCTCGGCGTAGCTGTTGCCGGTGACCTTCTCGATGATCGCGCCGGCCAGGTAGTAGCCGCCGTTGGCGTAGGCGAAGTGCTCGCCCGGCTCGCCGACCGGTGGCTGGGACACCGCGAGGTCCAGCAGTTCGGAGGTGGTCCAGACGCGGGCCGGCTGGGTGGCGATGCTGCGCTGCAGCTCGGGTGCGAGGCCGGTGAGGAACAGGCCGCCGGTGTGGTTGAGCAGGTGCCGGATGGTGATCTTGTCGCCGTCGTAGCCGCCCGCGTCCACGACGCCGGGCAGCCACGTGTTCACCGGGTCGTCGAGGCTCAGCCTGCCCTCGGCCGCCAGGGCCAGGACCGTGGCGGCGGTGAAGGCCTTGCCGGAGCTGCCGATGTGCAGGTACTCCCGGGGCTGGCGGCGGTCTCCGGTGGTGAGGTCGGCCGCTCCCGCGCTGCCGAACCACGTCCCGTCGGCGTCGTGAACCTCGGCGACGATGCCGGGAACGCCGTCCTCGGCCACGGCCCGGTCCAGGATCCGCTGCACTTCTTCGTGGATGTCGTGTTTCATTGAGATGCCTTTCTGAGGAGAACGAGCGATATTCGGGCGTTCAGCGTCCTTTGCGCGTGTGGGCGCGGACCGACAGCGGGACGAACACCACCAGCAGCGCGGCCGACCAGAGCAGGACGGCGGCCACCGGATGCGCGAGCGGCCAGGCCACGTCCCCGGACGGTGTCCCCGGGTTGCCGAACAGCTCCCGGGAGGCGGCGGTGAGCGCGCTCACCGGGTTCCAGTCGGCCAGGAACCGCAGCCATCCGGGCATGCCGCCGGTCGGGACGAACGAGTTGGACAGCATCGTGAACGGCAGGAACAGCGGCACCAGCACGTTGGCGACCTGTTCGTTCCTCACCTTCAGGCCCACGTAGACGCCCACCCAGCTCAGCGCGTACCGCATCACGATCAGCAGCAGGAACGCCCCGGCGGTGGGGACCAGGCCGCGGTGCGGCTGCCAGCCCACCAGCAGGCCCGCCCCCACCATGATGGCCAGCAGCGGCAGGCCGACCAGGGAGTCGGCGCCGGTCTGGCCGAACGGCACCGCCAGCCGCGCCATCGGCATGGAGCGGAACCGGTCCATCACCCCGAGGGAGGCGTCGGAGGCCATCCGCGTCATGACCCCCATCACCGCCGAGAAGGTCACCATCGAGAACAGGCCGGGCATGAGGTACTCGCGGTAGTCGCCGCCGCCCGGCACCTGGATCGCGCTGCCGAAGACGTACCCGAACAGCACCACCATGACGGCCGGGAAGATCAGCGCACCGACGAGCTCGCCCGGTTCCTGGCGCAGCCGTCCCAGCTCGCGGCCGACCAGGGTCAGCCCGTCGGTGAACGTCCAGCGCAGGCGCGAGGCGAGGGCGGTCATCGGACGGTCTCCTTACGGTCGGTGAGGCGCAGGAACACCTCGTCGAGGGTGGGGCGGCGCAGGCTCACGTCGACCGCGGCGACTCCGGCGCGGTCGAGTTCGCGCACGATGTCGGCGAGCCGGAAGCCGCCACCGGGCAGGGCGACGCTGAGCCGGTCGGCGCCCGTCGTCGTCGGATCGGTCCCGGCCAGGGCGGTCAGCACGGTCGCCGCCGGGGGCAGCGCGGCGGGGTCTTCGACGACGACGTCGAGGCGGTCCCCGATGGTGGCCTTCAGTTCGTCGGGTGTGCCCGCGGCGATCACCCGCCCGTGGTCGACGACGGCGATGTCGTCGGCCAGCTGGTCGGCCTCGTCCAGGTACTGCGTGGTGAGCAGCACCGTGGTGCCGTCCGCCACCAGCTCGCGGACGCTGTCCCAGATCTCGCCGCGCCCGCGCGGGTCGAGGCCGGTGGTCGGCTCGTCCAGGAAGAGCACCTCGGGACGCAGGATGAGGCTGGCGATCAGGTCGAGGCGGCGCCGCATGCCGCCGGAGTAACCGGCGACCTGGCGGTCACCGGCGTCGGCCAGGCCGAAGCGTTCGAGCAGCTCGTCGGCCCGCCGGTGCGCCTCGCGCCGGGACAGGTGGGAGAGGCGCCCGAACATCCGCAGGTTGCCTCGGCCGGTGAGCTTGTCGTCCACGGCGGCGTACTGGCCCGCGAGCCCGATCCTGGCCCGCACCTCACCGGCCTCGCGGACGACGTCGTATCCGGCGATGCGGGCGTGACCGGCGTCGGGGGCGGACAGGGTCGCCAGGATGCGCACCGCCGTCGTCTTCCCCGCGCCGTTCGGCCCCAGCACGCCGCAGACCGTTCCCGCCGGGACGCTCAGGTCCAGGCCCCGCAGCGCACGGGTGTCGCCGAAGGACTTGCACAGCCCCTCGGCGACCACGATCGGATCCCCCACAACCCCTCCATTGGGTACCTTGTACGCGGTTGTGGCGGCCACACTAGATTACTGGGTACCATGTACGCAACAAGGGGGGTGGGGCGGTGACCGACGCCGAGTACGTGAACATCTGGATGCGGCCCGAGCGTCCGGCCCGCGGGCCGAAACCGGCCTACAGCCGGGCGCAGATCACCGAGGCGGCGGTCAGGATCGCCGACGCCGAGGGGCTGGAGGCCGCCACCATGCGGCGGATCGCCGCCGAGATCGGCGCCGGCGCGATGTCCCTCTACCGCTACGTCCCCAGTCGCGACGACCTCGTCGACCTCATAGCCGACCACCTGATGGGCGAGGTCGACCTTGAGGGACTGCCCTCCGGCGACTGGCGCGCGGACCTGACCCGCTACGCCGACGGGATGCGGGCGATGTGGCTGCGCCACCCGTGGATCGCCACCGTGCATCGCGCACGCACCGGTTACGGCCCCAACCAGCTGCGCCTGATCGAACAGGTGATGAGCGCGCTCGACGCCCACGTCTCCATCGACGAGAACCTCGGCCTGATGGCCATCCTGAACGGCTACGTCGAGGGCGCCGCCCGCGACGAGGTCACCTGGGCCGAGGAGGTCCGCCGCAGCGGGATCACCGAGACGGAATTGATGGCGCGCAGCTACCCGCGCGTCCGGCAACTGCTGGAGAGCGGCGAGTACCCGATCTTCACCAAGATCGTGACGGAGACGCGCCAGTCGCACCTGAGCCAGGACGAGCGGTTCCGGTACGGGCTGGAGCGCGTCCTCGACTGCATCGCCGCGGCCCTCCCGTCAACGGCCGGGCCCCAGATGTCGACGCGCCAGGACGGACCGCCCGGGGAGTAGGCGGGGGCGGGCCGGGCGTTCGACACCGAAAAGACGTACGCGGGCCGGATCGCCTTGTACGTGTCGTACTGCCTGGATCCTTCACCGGCCTGCGCGGTTGCGGTGAAGGATCCAGGCAGGGGTCGTCGGGGCCGTCTCAGCCGTATCGCTCGATGAGCGCCTTGCCGATCAAGGTGAGGTGGTCCCGCACACCGGGTGGGTCGATCACTTCGAGCCACTCGACCAGCCCGGCGAGCTCGCCCGCGAGCGCGTACTCGTTGTCATCGATTCGACCGCCGTCCTCCTCGACGACGACCGTGGCCTCCGGCCGATCCCCCCGAAAAGCCAAGAGCCCTAGGAGCCGCCCGCCGGGTCTCCTTGTCGTGATTCGAGATCGAGACGGGTGGGGTCCGGTTGCCGAGATGGTGGCTAGGTCGTCGGGGTCGACCGGGTGGCCTCGGTGTCGGTGATGTCGCAGGCGGTGGAGTAGATCACGCGGTTGTTCTCCCAGGTTTCGACCTGGGAGCCGTCGGCGGTCACAACCGTACGGTTTCGATCTGGGAGCCGTCGGCGGTCACGACCGTACGAACGTCATACCGGTGTGGAGACCAGCGGGGTGTCCCGGCGCTGCTGGCGACGGGACAAGGGGGCCAGCGTGCGCTGGACGATGAAGTACTCGGCCACGAGGACGTTGCCCAGGATGGACGCCCACACGGCGGAGGTGTAGATCGCCTCGAACCCCGTCGAGGGGGACAGCTGCAGGCCGAGGAGCAGGTAGACGCGCAGCGTGACCGCGGCGAACGTCAGAGCGTAGTTACGGATCATCCAGATCCGGTGCAGTTGCACCTCGCCGCGGCGGATGCTCCGGTAAGCCATGGCCAGGGTGTACAGCCACGCCACCACGAGGATGAAGAACGCGACCTGGACCGCGAAGCCGCTGATCGTGACCGCGGCGTTGACCACGGCCGCGATGGACGCGATCACGATGGAGATCATGTACACCCGGCCGACGACGCGGTGCAACGCGGGCCGGCGGACGCGGAGGCGGTTGACGAACTGCACCGGCCCGAGGACCAGGGCGAGGCCGCCCGGGACGGCGTGCACCATCAGGGACAGGTAGTGCGACGCCACATCCGGGTTGAGCGGCAGTGGGGCGTCGGCCGCGTCTCCGGTCAGGTACGGCGGTACCGACCCGACGGCGAAGCCGACCGCGGACAGCGCCATCAGCCCCCACAGCGCCCACCACTTCCGGCCGCGGATGGAGCGTGCTCTCGTCGTGGACATGGTGTGTCCCTTCACTGTCTCGGAGGGTCGGGGAACGACTGCCGGTCGCGGCGGGGGACGCGTCGCGCCCCGGGCTTCGCCGCCACCGTGGGGAGGTGCCGATCACCCATCGGTGGCGTTCGCGTACGCGGCGAGACCGTCAGCCATGCGTTGCATGAAGCGGGTCAGGTACCACTGCCAGAAACCACCCGAGAGCGGCATCTTTGGGACGAAGGTGGCGGACCACGTGATGTGCGTGCCCCCGCCGGGCACCGGGGCGAGATCGACGGTCCCTCGGTACGAGCGGAAGGGCCCGCTCAGGCTGTCGTAGACGAACCGCCGGTCGTCGACCAGTTCGACGATCCGCTCCCGGGCGACGTTGCGGCCGGTGCGGAAGATCATGGTGTCGCCGACCTCCTGCCGGTCCGCGGGATCGCCGCTCTCGGCGTCGGCGGAGTCGATCGGCGTCCACCGGGGCCAGGTGGCCGGATGGGTGAGCGCCGCGAAGACGGCGTCGGGGGCGGCCCGCGAGCGCGCGGTCACGCCATAGGAGTACGGCATGCGGTTAAACGTAGAAGCCGCCGACCTCACTGGACATGCGGGCGATTGCCGTCGATCGATCAGTTCTTGCGGTACGTCGAGGGGCGGACACCCGTATGGCGCAGGAAGGCCGACGACAACGCGCCCGGACTGGCGAATCCGCACCGCGGGGCGATCTGCTCGATGCTGAGGGAACTGGTGGACAGGAGCAGCCGCGCCCGCTCGATCCGTAACCGGGTGAGGTACCGGTGCGGTGTCTCGCCGGTGGCCTGCCGGAAAACACGGACAAAGTGGTACACGCTCAGGTGGACCTCGGCGGCGATCATGGCCAGCGTCAGGGATTCCGCCAGGCGCTCCCGCATGATGGCGACGCTCACCCGGACGGCGGCATGCTCGGGACCGGGCAGGCGCACGTCCCTGCCGAGGGTCAGCACGTGCGTCGAGAGGAACGCCGCGGCGGACTCCGCGTACAGGTCACCGGCGCCGCCGGTGCCCGGCAGCGCGCGAAGAAGCTGCTCGACGACCGGATCTCCCGCCCGGAGGGCGGCGGACAGCCCCTCGAAGTCGGGCTCACGACCGCCCAGCGCCCCGGCGGCCTCCCGGACGGCCGACGAGGGAACGTGCACCTGGACGGTCCGCAACCTGGACGTCGCCCGATAGGTGAAGGAGGTGGCGCGACCGGGAACCATGAGCTCCAGGTGGCCCGGCACCCACCGCCGCTCAACGGGCTTCCCACCGGCGTACAGCCGGACGTCCGCGTTCCCGGCGACACACAGCACGATGTGCAGGTCGGACACCGCGGGCAGCGGAAGATGCTCGGCCTCGGACGCGTGGTCGAAACTTTGCACCAGCAGCGACCGCCAGCCGGCGTTGTCCCAGCTGTTGTACGTGTGCCGCACATACGCCGGTGTGTCGAAATCGGCATAAGACGATGTATCGAAGTCAGGCGAATCGAACACACCACGAGTCTAGTCAGCGGTCAGATGCCTGACACGGCTCCAAAATCCGGGCTGCCAAGGGCGAGAGGTATCCGCCGCGGTTCGCCATCTTCGCGAACAGGATCGTCAGCGGTCCTGCTTTCATCCACGACAACCGGAAAGGCCTTCAAGACGGCGTATTCACCGCGTAATGCCTCACGCGTGCACCGGTTACTCGGCCGGGCCCTGTCTCGGTGCCGCGCGGACGTGCGCGCGTTCGCCCTGTTTGCCGATGAGGCTCAGGAACTCGACGGGACCGCCGCCGGTGGCTCCGAACCAGTGCGGGGTGCGCGTGTCGAACTCCGCGGCCTCCCCGGGCCTGAGGGTGAGGTCGTGCTCCCCGAGGACGAGGCGGAGCGTTCCGTTGAGGACGTAGACCCAGTCGTACCCCTCGTGGGTACGCAGGTCGGGCTCGGCGTCGTCGCTTCCGGCCGGGAGAACGAACTTGTACGCCTGGATTCCTCCTGGCCTGCGGGTCAGCGGCAGGATGGTCGAGCCGTCGCCGCAGGGGATGGGCCGTAGGTTGACGCGGGGGTCACCGGTCGGCGGCGCGTCGACGAGCTCGTCGAGGGTGACCCCGTGGGCGCGGGCGAGCGGGAGCAGCTGTTCGAGCGTGGGACGCCGCAGGCCCGCCTCAAGCCGGGACAGGGTGCTGGTGGAGATGCCGGTCTCCTCCGCGAGGTCGGCGAGCGTGACGTCACGATGCAGCCGCAGGCGTTTCAACCTCGGCCCGACGGCGTCCAGAGTGCGGTCGATGGCTTCGTCCATCCCCCCATTTTGCCATTTGGCAACAAGGTTTGCACATCCGCCTTCTCCGTCGGCACCATGGGGACGAACCGGGAGACGCCCTCTCGAACCCCTTCGCGGGAACGCGACGAGGTCACCGGCCACGACGAAGAGATCATCGCGAACGAGGAGTACGAGCCGTGACGCACGAATTCGACAGGGACTTCTGGGAGCGGCACTGGCGACAGGGACGAACCGGAGGCCCCGGATCCATGGGCGGCAACCCGCCGAACCCGTACCTCGCCCGTGAGACCGGCGGCCTGACGCCGGGCACGGCGCTGGACGCGGGGTGCGGCGGCGGTGCCGAGGCGATCTGGCTCGCCTCCCGGGGCTGGCACGTCACCGCGGCCGACATCTCCGCCGAGGCCCTCGCCCTCGCCGCCGGGCGCGCGGCGACGAGCGGGGCCCTCGAACACCCGCGGTGGGTCGAGGCGGATCTGGGCGTCTGGACCCCGGACGCGCGGTTCGACCTGGTCATGACCCACTACGCCCACCCGGCGATGCCCCAGCTGGAGTTCTACGACCGCCTCGCCGGATGGGTGGCCCCCGGCGGCACGCTGCTCATCGTGGGGCACCTGCACACCCCGGGCTCCACCGGCCACGGGCACCACCCTCCCGCCGAGGCGTCGGCCACCTCCGAGGCCATCACCGCGCGCCTGGACGGCGAGGAGTGGGAGATCGTCACCGCCGAAGAGCACCTCCGCACGCTCACCGGCCACGGAGACCGGGCGGCCCCCCTCCACGACGTCGTCGTACGCGCCACCCGGCGCCGATCCCCCCTGCCTTCCCGAAGGGAATCCCATGAGTGAGAACCGGCCCCCGGAGGTTCGCCAACAGGCTCACCGGTCCTGCTCAGCGGGGGGAGCGAACGCCGTTCGCTGGCGCGTGGTGCGGCGCCCTGAACCGCGTGGACGTCATCGGGTCACCGCCTCGACCGTCCCGGCCGCCAGAGCCAGCGCGACCTGCCTGCCCGGACAGGCGCGAGGTCCCGCCCCGAATGTCAGATACTCCGTACGCGCGAGGTCCGGGCCACGGGCCTCCCGTGGATCCCGGCTGGACGCCGAGACGTCGAGCAGCACGGTCCTTCCGTCGCCGGGCGCCCTGCGGCGCAGCGTACGGACCGGGGGATCGTGGCGCAGTGTCTGGTCCAGCAGGCTCTCCACCGGCCCCGTTCCCGCCCCCGCCCCTGCCCCCGCCGCGGGCCGTGCCGATGCGGCGGCCAAAGCGCCGCGGACCAGGGCGACCGTGGGAGCGTACGCCTGGGCGAGCAGCCCCGCCACCACGGCCAGCCGCTCCGGAGCCGGATCGCCCAGCAGGCGCGAGAGCCACGCCAGCCCTTCGTCGGCGTCGGCGGGCTCGGACCCGGGACCGCTCCCCGGTAGATAGGCCGGGGCGATCGCCGCGACGGCCTCCACGGCCCCGGCCGCGTCCTCGGCCCGTACGCCCAGCGCGACGGCCAGGACCAGCACCGGAACCAGTTCCGGATCGGTGCCCCGGGAGGCGAGCCGGAACGCCTCGGCGCGCAGCGCGTCCGGGGCGAGCCCGGCCAGCACCGCCACACCGGCTGCCCGGCGCTCGGCGTGCGCGGCCCCCTCGGCGAAGCGGCCGACCGCTCCGCGCAGCCACGCCACGGTCAGCGCGAACGGCGGGCGCGGTACGGGGTCGACGGTGAAACGAGGGTCGGCCAGCACGGCCCGTATCTCGGCGGGACTGCTCACGACCAGCGGCTCGGACGTCATCGGTTCTCCCTGAGGTGAGACCTTCCTCCCCCCGGACGAAGGCGAAGGAGGAAGCGCGGAGGCACGGGGGCGGGGGACTGTCACGGTCTCCGCCGGGGGCCGCGCGGTATGGCACCCCGTGGCTCGGCGATCCCCAGAAGGCTAGACGCCGGATGCTTCGGCGCCCGCCGAAGCATCCGAGCCCAACCACCCGTACGAACCGCGGCAGCGGTTACACCCGCGCGGGGGAGATGGCGTGGGTGACGCAGGCAGCGGCGAAGGCGGCGATGACCGGGTGCGGGCGGCTGCCGTCTCCGGCCAGTTCCGGCTGGAAGAGGGTGGCCAGGAAGAACGGGTGGCCCGGCAGTTCCAGGACCCGTACCAGCCCCGCCTCGTCGTGGCCGGTGAAGCGCAGCCCGCCCGCCTCCAGCGCGGGCACGTAGTCGGCGTTGAGCCCGAAGGCGCAGGAGTATCGCTCCACGGTCCTCTCCGCGCCGACGATTCTCTCGGCCAGCGATCCCGGCGTCAGCCGGACGGCGTCCTCGTGGCCCGCCAGCGAGCACGCCAGCGGCAGCAGCAGGAAATCCTCGGCGCCCGGGTCGTTCTCGGCGTGCGCGACGGACAGGCCCAGGACGTTGCGCGCGTACTCCAGGAGGGTGTGCTGGAAGCCCCCGCAGGTGCCCAGGAACGGGATGGCGTGCTCACGGGCGGTGCGGGCGGCGTTCACCGCGCCGCTCTCGCTGCGGTACGGGCTGCCGGGCACCATCCAGATGCCGTCGAACCCCTCAAGGACCGCGGCCTCGGCGGTGGGGATCCAGTAGGCGTCCAGCACCAGCCCGTCGCGCTCGCGCAGCGCCTCCAGCAGGACGGGGATACGGGCATGGGACCGGACAGACGGTGACTTGTCGCCCACCAGGGCGATCCTTGCGGTGGTCATGCCCCGATCCTGGACCCGGCGGCCGGGTAAGCGCCAACGATGATTCGTGCTGGGCCGATAAGCGATACTGATGCACCGTGGACCCGCACCTGCTGCGTACGTTCGTCACCGTCGCCGACCGGCGGTCCTTCTCCGACGCCGCCGTCGAGCTCGGCTACACCCAGTCGGCGGTCTCACAGCAGATCGCCGCGCTGGAGGCCGACCTGGGACTGACGCTGCTGCACCGCCGCCCGGTGGCGCCCACCCGGGCGGGGGAACGCCTGCTGGAACACGCCGGGCCGCTGCTGCTGCGTCACCGGGCCGCCCGCGCGGACGTGCTGCGCGCCGCGGCGGGACCGGCCGGGCGGCTGACGGTGGCCGCCTCCCCGCTGGCCTGCGTCCCGGCGATCGTACGGAGCCTGCCGCCGGGATGCGGGCTGCGTGCCGTCGCCCGCGACCGCGTCGCCGCCGAGGTCGCCTCCGGGGCGGCCGACCTCGGCCTGGTCGACGGGATCGCCGCCCCCAGCGACCCGCTGCGTCTCCCCGACGTGGGACCGCTGCGGGGCTTCGGGGTCGCCGAGGAGGAGCTGGTGGTGGTCCTGCCCTCCGGCCACCCGCTCTCGCACCGGCGCGACCTGGATTTGGCCGACCTAGCCGACGCCCTGTGGCTGCGGGCGCCGGTCGCCGTACCGGTGGAGCGGCTGCGTGAGCTGGCCGGTGGGGGCGGGTTTCGCGACGCGTTCGGCTACGACGGCGAGGACGTGCGAACGGTGCTGAACCTGGTCGCCGCCGGGCACGGGCTGGCCCTGCTGCCCGCGTCCGTGGCGGCGGAGGCGGCGGGCGCGGTGACACCGGTGCCGCTGCGCTCGCCGCGCGTGGCGCACCGGGTGGAGGTCCTGTACGCCGAGGCCGCGGGCCCGGCCGCCGCGCTCGCCGCTCAGCTGCGCCAGCCGCCCTCGTCCACCCCGCCGGGCACCTCCGCCTCCGGGTCGTAGGGGGTACGGGTGAAGACGAAGGTGTTGACGTCCAGGTGGCTGAGGGAGCCGTCGGCCCTGCGGACCACCCGCAGGATCTCGCCCGCGTAGTAGCCGTCCAGGCCCAGCCAGGTCCCGTCCGCCCGCGCGGTGAACCGCGAGGCCCGTCCCGCGCCGCCGACCGGGTCGAGGGAGACGCCGCCCTCGGGCAGCAGCCGCAGCGCGTACGCGCTGGGCCCCCAGTACCACGGGCCGGTGAGCTCCAGCAGGCCCGCGGTGTCGGCGACGGGCCTCCACTCCTCGGGCAGGCGCGGCTCGTGCTGGTCGAGGATCGCCAGCAGGTCGGTCAGCAGGTTGCGGCTGGCGCCCGCGGTGGAGTTGGCGGTGAACAGCACGCCGACCTTGTCGGAGGGGTCGGCCCACACCGTGGCCAGGAAGCCCGGCATGGAGCCGCTGTGACCGGCCAGGCGGCGGCCGTTCGCGCGGGCCAGCTGCAGGCCCAGGCCGAACCCGCCGGTCCAGGCGTCAGCGTCGTCGACGATCGCGGGCTCGCGCATCTCCGCCAGGGTGTCCGGGGAGAGCACGCCCCCGGTGTCCCCGGCCACGAACGCCGCCCACCGGGCGAGGTCGACGGGGGTGGACCACAGCTGCCCGGCCGGGGCCATGGCGACCGCGTCGTGCTCGGGTTCTGGCAGCAGCACGTCCGCCCAGGGGTGCACGGCGTAGCCGGTGGCGTGCGGCGTGCGCGGCCGTGTGGTGGTGTCGCGCATGCCCAGCGGCAGCAGGATCTCCTCGTGCACGGCCCGCGCCCAGCTCACGCCGCGGTGCCGGGCCACCAGCTCGCCCAGCAGGGCGAAGCCCACGTTGGAGTAGTGGAAGCGGCGTCCCGGCCGGTGCCTGACCTCCTCGGGCCCGAGCGCGGCAATGAGGTCGGAGGCAGGCACGCCCTCGGTACGCTCCCACCACGGGCCCGGGGACTCGGCGCTCAGTCCCGAGGTGTGCGACAGCAACTGGGCGACGGTCATCTCGCCGGCCCGCAGGTCGGGCAGGTGCTTGGCGATCGGGTCGAGCAGGTCGACCTTCCCCTCGTCGCGCAGGCGCATCACCACGACGGCGACCAGGCTCTTGGTGATCGAGCCGATGCGGTACTGGGTGTCGGGGGTGGGGACGGCCCCCTCCACCCGGCCCCGCGCGCCGAACCAGGCGAGCTCCCCGTCGCGCACCACCGCGGCGGTCAGCGACGGCAGGCGCCCCTGGGCCTGCTCGACCGCGATCCTGCGCAGCAGCGCGCGAGCCGTACTCTCCAGAACCGGCGACATCAGATGGCTCCTCACCCGACACGAGACCCAACGCGAAATCCAACGTGAAAAAGTGCCCCCAGGTTAGTGCCGTACGAGCCGGGAGAGCATCGCCGGCAGCTCGGCGCGGTGGGTGACGGTCAGCCGCCGGGTCGCCCGGGTGATCGCCACGTACAGGTCGTGCCCGCCCATGGGGGTCTGTGCCAGGATCTCGGCGGGTTCGACGACCACCACGGCGTCGAACTCCAGCCCCTTGGAGGCGGTGACGGTCAGCACGGCGACGGGGGAGTCGAGGACGTCGGCGGGCGGGGGGAAGAGCGCGTGGATCGCGGCGTGGCGGGCGTCGGGGACGATGACGGCCAGGCGGCCCTCACCGATCTCAGCCAGCTCGCCCTCGACCAGGTCCGCCAGCGCGCCGAGACCGGCCCGGCCGCGCGGACCGCCGTCGCCGTCACGGTCATCGGTACCGGGAGCGCCGGGGTCGTCGGAGATGTTGAGGTCGCCGGGAGCGCCGGGGGAGTCGAGGTCGAGGAGCAGGGCCCGGGGCGCGCTCCCGCCGTCCCGGACCGACTCGGGGGGTTCCTGATCGGGCGCGACAACCGCCAGCACGTCCGCGGCCACCCGCATGATCTCCGCCGGGGTCCGGTAGTTGACCCGCAGGTGCTCCTGGCGCCAGCGGCCCCCGACGTAGGGGTCGAGCATCTCGCCCCAGGATCGGGCCCCCGCGGCCGACCCCCGCTGCGCGATGTCGCCCACCACCGTCAGCGAACGGGCCGGAACGCGGCGCATCACGGTCCGCCAGGCCATCGCCGACAGCTCCTGCGCCTCGTCGACGATGACGTGCCCGTACGCCCAGCGCCGGTCGCGGCGGGCCCGTTCGGCGGTGGTCGTGGCCGGTCCCGGCGCGCGGTGGCGCTCGGCCAGCGCTCCGGCCTCCATCATCTCCGCCTCCAGCAGGCCGGTGAACTCCAGCACGCCCAGCGCGTAGCGCTCCTCCTCCTCGCGTTCCCTCTCCGACTCCGGCGCCCCGTTCTCTCCGCCGCCGCCGACGCCGGTGTCCTCGCCGAGGATCTCCGCCGCCTCGTCCAGCAGCGGTACGTCGCCGACGGTCCACGGCTCGCCGTACGGCCTCAGCAGGGCGGCGCGCTCGGCTCCGGACAGGCCGGGGGCGGCCGACCGGAGGGCGTCGGGGGAGGCGAGCAGGTCGGCGATCAGCTGTTCGGGGGTGAGGGGCGGCCACAGCGCGTCCAGCGCCTCGCGGACCGCCGGTTGCGCCCACAGCATCTTGCGGGCGTAACGCAGGTCCTCCTCCTCCGTCGGCCCGTCCAGCCGGGCGGCCTCGTCCAGGGCGAGGGCCCTGAGCATGTCGATCACGAACAACCGGCGGGCCACGTTGTGGGGGTGGCGCGCGGCCCTGGCCCGGTCGCGGGCGCGTACGCAGGTGGTGTGGTCCACGGTGAGCGTCATCCGCTCGACCACCACCTCGACCCCGTCGCGTACCGAGGTCCGTGTGACGATCGCCACCCCCAGGTCGCCGCCGGGGACGCGCTGGCGGTCGGCGAGCGCGGCGGCCACGACCCCGGCCATGCGCGGGTCACCCTTGACGACGGCGGCGGCGGGGGAGTCGGCCGCGGTGGGGTGCACCCCGGGATGGAGTTCGCCCAGGCTCGACAGCACCACGTCGGTCTCGCCGAGAGAGGGCAGCACCTGGCCGATGTAGCGGGAGAACAGCGCGTTGGGACCCACCACCAGCACGCCGCGCCGCTCCAGGGTGGTGCGGTGGGCGTACAGCAGGAAGGCGGCCCGGTGCAGCGCGGCGACGGTCTTGCCGGTGCCGGGGCCGCCCTGGACCACCAGCGCGCCGGGCAGGCCCGAGCGGATCACCCGGTCCTGCTCGATCTGGATGGTGGCCACCACGTCGCCCATCCGGCCGGTACGGCCCCGCCGCAGGGCCGCCATGAGCGCGGCCTCACCGACCAGCGTGCGGCGGTCGCCCTCGCTCAGCCGTTCCAGGTCGAACACCTCGTCGTCCAGGCCCACCACGGCGCGGTCGCGCAGGTGCAGGTGGCGGCGGCGGACCAGCGGCCCGGGGGCGGCGGGGGTGGCGGTGTAGAAGGGGCGGGCGGCCGGAGCGCGCCAGTCGACGAGGACGATCTCGCGGTCGGCGTCGCGCAGCCCGGCCCGGCCGATGTAGAGGGTTTCGCCGTCGGCGTCGTCGATCCTGCCGAAGCACAGGTCGCGCTCGACCCCGGACAGCTGGGCCAGGCGGCGGGCGTGCTCTCCGGCGGCGACCTCCCGCTCGATCCTGGCCTGACGCGAGCCGCCGCTCTCGCCACGGGCGTGTTCGGCGCGCAGCGCGGCCAGCGTCTCCTCCCGGGCGATGTCGAGGCGGTCGTAGAGCTCGCTGACATGGGCCTGCTCGACCCGTAGCGCTTCGGCGAGGGCGGAATCGCGTTGACGAAGCTCCATGTCTTTGGTAGACTCCTGTCTGATGGCATGCGTATTTTCTTGTGTGAGCGCATAGCGTAACGCATCCCCCTTCGCGTCACCAGTGCGCGTCCGCCGCCCGGGCTCTTACGGATGATCTGACCGGCTGTCGACGTCGCCCATGCCGACCCCGGCGGCTCGTGCTTACTCCGCCTTACTCCGCCCCGGTGCCTCGAACCTTGGGCCGGTGCTCAGCTCAGGCGGGCTCGCAGGAGGCAGAACTCGTTGCCTTCGGGATCGGCCAGGCAGTGCCAGGACTCCTCGCCGGTCTGGCCGACGTCGACCGGGCGCGCCCCGAGCCTCAGGAGGCGTTCGAGTTCGGCGTCCTGATCGCGATCGGTGGCGTTGACGTCGAAGTGCAGCCGCAGCGTGCCCGTCTTGGGCTCGGTGGTGGGGCTGAAGATGAGGGTCGGCTGCAGTCCGCCGAACCCTTCCCTCGGCCCGACCTCCACCGCGCCGTCGTCGATGTCGAGCACGACGAAGCCCAGCACCTCGCACCAGAACTCCGCCAGCCGTCGCGGATCCCGGCAGGGGATTATCAGTTCGGAAATACGGCAAGCCATGATCGGCACCCTACGGGGCATCGGCCACGGGTCGCCAACCCCTGACCAGGCGAGTTGCCATCTCCGATGTCCTCGCGGCCGTGGAGGAGACGCGGAAGGGGCCTGAACGCGGATCGGCGCGGGTTCTCTCGGCCCGGCCGTCGCGACCACCTGCGGCGACGTGCCACGCCACGCGACCCCGGCACACGCGGGCACTACGGGAACGACGCCCGGCGGCCCGGGGTGCGTCCATAAATCGTTGGCGCGGTATCCGGCCTCGGGGGGATGATTCGCAGGGTCCGGGGCCGAGGCGAGTCCTCTCCTCAGGTCCGAGAGAGGAAGTCGTGATGACCGCTGCCGAGTCCGTGCCATCTGGGTCCCGGCCCGAAGTCCGTGTGGCGGCCGGGAGGCTGCGCGGTAGCCGGGAGGCGGGTGTGGCGGTCTTCCGCGGCATCCCGTTCGCCGAGCCCCCGGTCGGCCCGTCGCGCTTCGCCGCGCCTCGGCGGGTCCAGGGCTGGAGCGGGGTGCGGGAGGCCGACTCGTACGGCCCGCCGCCCCCGCAGGGCGGCCATTTCGGCATGGGCGCGCTGTCGCGGGACGCGGACGACGACTGGCTGACGGTCAACGTCTGGTCGTCCGACCTCACTCCGGGCGCGGGGCTGCCGGTGATGGTGTGGATCCAGGGCGGCGCCTACGCGATCGGCATGTCCGGCCTCCCCGAGTACGACGGTGGCCGTCTCGCGCGAGACGGTGGCGTCGTCGTGGTGACGTTCAACTACCGCGTGGGGGTCGAGGGCTTCGCGCAGATCGAGGAGGCTCCCGCCAATCGGGGGCTGCTCGACCAGGTCGCCGCTCTCGAATGGGTGCGCGACAACATCCGGGCCTTCGGCGGCGCCCCTGACCGGGTCACGGTTTTCGGCCAGTCGGCGGGCGGGGGATCGGTCGCCGCGCTGCTGGCGATGGACCGCGCGGCCGGGCTCTTTCACCGGGCCGTCGCGCAGAGCGTGCCGGGCACGTTCTTCTCGCCGGAGCTCGCCGCGGACATCACCGCCGCCTGCGCCGACGAGCTGGGGCTGCGCCCCACGGTGGCCGACCTGTCCGGCGTCGTCCCGAGTCGGCTGTCCGCCGCCGCCGACGCGGTCGCCGCCAAGATGGACCGCTGGGCGGGTCGCTGGGGCCGGCCCGCGCACCGAACGATCCCCTTCTCGCCCGTGGTCGACGGTGAGGTCCTGGCCGTCACACCGTGGCAGGCCCTGAACGACGGCGCCGGTCGCGACATCGGACTCCTCGTCGGCCACACCCGCGACGAGCAGCGCCTGTTCACCGTCATCGACGGTCTGTTCGGCGAGGTGAGCGAGAAGCAGGCGGCGGACGCCCTCCGTGTCTTCGCCCCCGGCCCGGACGGCGCGCGCCGTTATCGCGACGCCTTCCCGGCGGCGAGCCCGGACGAGCTGTACGAACTGGTCCATTCCGACTGGCTGTTCCGCATGCCGTCGCTCCACCTCGCCGAGGCCCAGACGGCTGCCGGTGGACGCGCGCACGTCTACGAGCTGGCCTGGCCCGCTCCGGGCATGGGCGGCGCCTTCGGTGCCTGCCACGGCCTCGACGTGCCGCTCGTCTTCGGCAACCTGGACCGCGGCCAGCCCGCCGTACTGATCGGTGAGACACCCTCTCCGGAGGCGGAGGCCCTGTCCGCCCGGATGCGCGCGGCGTGGACCTCGTTCGCCACCGACGGCGACCCTGGCTGGCCCGCGTACGACACCGGTCAGCGCCTCGTTCAGTGCTTCGACACCCGGCCGGTTGTCACCGCCTACCCGGAAGAGCCCTCCCGCCTGATCTGGCAGGACCACACCTTCTCCGCGCTGCCGCTGATCAGCCCGTAGTACCGGTAACCCCGGCCGGGGTTACCGGCCCGCTGTGGTTGTTGCTCTCCGTGTCGACGTAGCCGGGGGCGGCGTTGATGAGGATGCCGTCCTCGCGCAGCTCGTTGGCGTACCGCACGGTCAGCGCGCCCATCGCGGACTGCGAAGGGAGCGTCCGGGGCGCTGCTGACGTTGACGACACGCGGCGCCGGTGCCCGTCGCAGCGGCGGCAGCATGGCGTTGGTCACCGCTATCACCCCGAAGACGTTGGTCTCGAACACCGCCCGGACCATGTCCAGGTCGACGGAGCCGGGGACCTGATCGTGGGCGTCTTCCGATGTCACGGGGGCCGGGCTGTCTCGTCTCGGGTCCCAGAGACAGAGGGCCCCCGCTCGGGTCGCCGTCACCAGGGGCGAAGTGGAGCGTTCGCATAGATCAGAGCCGTCTCAGAACCATCTCTCAGAACGTTCCGGTTGTGAGAGGAGTTCTGCGAATGGTGACCTGGGTGAATGCCTCACCGAACGAGGACGGCGCTGACCTCGCACAATCGTTCGTTTCTGCGAATCACCCACCGTCACCGCCGTCACACGGAGCCACTTTTTCCCTGGTGACGCCGACAAGAGTGGGGCCCTGCTGGATGCCGTCTCAAGATCACGCCAGGCAACAGAAGATTGACAGAAAATGGCTATTCAGTGAATTTAAATGGACCAATCACCTTCGCCCTAAATGACGAGATCATTGGCAGGAATCCTTCTTTTGGAATGATTATTCGCTTGCCATAGTGCTTTGTGGAAACAGTACGCCGCAGGGGTGAAAAGAGGTAAGGAATGCGTATTCGTAAACTGTTGGCGAGCATCGGCGTAGGCATGGTGTTGACAGCTGGTATCGGCGTCGGGCTGGCAGGCGGCGCCACGGCCGCCACTGCGACCCAGACCACAGGTGGTGCGGTGGCCATGTCGCCGCTGCGCTACTACGACACCTTCTACGGCCCCAACCCATGGTGGCTGTGTTATGACCGAGGAAACCGGGGTGTTAGCAACGGGGAATGGTACGACTACCAATGCCGGGGCGGTAACGGCTGGGTCGATCTGTACATTCAAGTGAGCCCATGATGACGCATCCGTTCGGATGATGTCGTGGTCCGCTGGATGCTGCCCAGAATCCGGCGGACCACGAGGAATCTCGAACTGGTGCTCACTTATCGTGAGTTAGCGCACGTTTCCGCAGTTCATAGGCCATCTAGGTAGCGGGAAGGCAACTTCCCAGAACCTATGACTGCCCCGGCCGCTGCGATCAGGTGGGGCGGAACAGGCCGCGGGAGGCCTCGCTGAGTTCGTCGCCGCGCCGGGCGTGCTCCTCGGCCAAGACGGCATGTTCACGGACTCAGAAGAGCCGCTGCATCCACAGCGAACTGATGTACTGGCCGTTCTTGGTGGCGTACTCGCGGAAGGTACCGACCTCTGTGAAGCCGAACTTGCGATGGAGGGCGACCGACGCGTCATTGGGCATGGCGATTCCCACGACGACGGCGTGGATCGGCTCGTCGGTGATGCTTTCGAATAGGGCGCGATACAGCGACGTTCCCACGCCCCCGCTCCGGCAACCAGTGTCGAGAGCAACGCTGAGCTCAACAGTGTCCCGGAACGCCTCGTGGCTCCGGTAAGCCTGACTACAGGCATAACCGACTATTCGACCGTGACGCCGAGCGACCAGCAGCCGGTAGGGGCCTGTCGGGGAGAACTGCTCGAACCAGGCCTGCCGCTCGGCCACGCTGGTCGGCCGGGTATCAAAGGTTGCGATCGAGCTTGCCGCCACGTCGTTCAAGATATCGACGATTCCGGAAAGATCGCTCTCATCCGCAATGACGATCTCAACGGGTTCCTGATCCGCAATCATGCGCACAGTGGTCATTCGTTACATCATGTCCGACCAGTCACCGCCCCGCTACCGCCGAAGCAGAAGCGCCAACCGCTCACCACGTTCCCCACGTGCTCCGGCTATGCCCGAGCGGCCGCGACCTGGCGGGAGCACGGTTCCGCTCACCCCGCACCAGGGCGACCACGGCCGCAGACCCGCAGCCACCAAAGGTGCGGTCACTTCTCGCGAACACAGATCATGCTTCCGGCTGCCAAGTGCGGTCAGTTCCCACGAACAAAACCACACGCGGCACGCGCCAGCTCAGCTGACTATAACGACGCCACATCGCCTGGCAAGCCGGACTCGCAGGCAGCCTGGCCAGCGCGGGCGCGCTCGCAACCGGGGTCGCGTTCGGACTCTTCAGCGGGCTCGTAACCGGGCTCGTAACCGAGGTAACGCTCGGGCTCAGGCTTGGGCTCACGCTCGGAAATCACCATGCTTGGCTGGCCTACACCATCGCCGTCCGGCAAGCGGGATTCGGCGCGGCGCCATCGGCCCGCCGGGTTCGGGGTGAGCGGCGATGTGGTCGAGAGCGGCGTGCGGGCCCTTACGAGCCCGTAGCCAGCGCTTCGGCGCACAGGGCACGGTCGATCAACGACGACACCGCCTTCTCCTGTCGAATGATGGTGTCGATGGGATGAATGACGCTG
Organism: Streptosporangium sp. H13245; assembly: GCF_055690525.1. NCBI lineage: Bacteria > Bacillati > Actinomycetota > Actinomycetes > Streptosporangiales > Streptosporangiaceae > Streptosporangium > Streptosporangium sp. H13245. The sequence continues at coordinate 53,232 of NZ_JBSZKT010000026.1, forward strand.
GTGGAGATGGAGATCGTGACGCTGCGACGGCCGTCCTCTGAAGTACCGCCTCTGGTCGTGAACCCCAAAATGTCGCCGCCGTGCCCCCAGGAGGTCTTTCCGCAGGACAGCCGTTGGGAGAACAGTCCCAGTCCGTAACGGGCTCCCGGCCATATCCGCTGGATCTGCTGGTCCACCGGGACGGTCTGCTTCATCTGCCGCAACTGCGCGGGCTGCAACAGCCCGCCTCCCAGGAGGGCACGGAAGAACCTGTTGAGATCCGCAGTGGTGGAGATCAAGCCACCTGAGGCGTCCGCATCCCGGTGTTCGGTGACGTCCACGAAACTTTTCGACTGCTCGAAACGGGCATAACCCTTGGCGTGGGGGTGGGGCAAGCGGGCGGAGGTGCCTGGCCATGAGGTATTCCTGAGTTTCAGTGGCCGGAGGATCCGAGCCTCAACCTCGGCATGCCAGGGACGCCCCGTGACCTTCTCGATGACCATGCCGAGTACGGCATAGCCGGTATTGGAGTAGCTCCAGCCCTTCCCGGGCCGGAAGTACGGCTTGTGGCGCATGGCCCGAGCGATGACCTGTTCAGGGCTGTAGGTCCGGTAGCGGTACCTGTGGTAGTCGGCGGCGGAGTCGATGGCCGCCGGGTAGGGGTAGTCGTCGCGAAGGCCGCTGGTGTGCTGGAGGAGATGGCGAATGGTGATCCTCCGCCCATCGTTGCCGTTGCCCCGGATCATCGCCGGTAACCAGGTTTCGACGGTGTCGTCCAGGGATATCCGGCCCTCACCGGCGAGGAGGAGAACCACGGTGGCCACGAAGGTCTTGTTGTAGCTGCCGATCCGGAAGTGACCGACGGGCGAGACCGGCCGCTGGGACCGGATATCAGCGGTGCCGCTGGTGGCGCTCCATTCCGTTCCCTCTGGGCCGACAAGGCGGGCCTGCACCCCTGTGACACCCACGGCGTGGATGGCCCGTACGTGCCGCCGCAGGTCGGCGTGGGTGTAGGCAGGATGGGGCGCGGCAGAGGCCGGTGTCGGGGCCACGGCGCTCACTAGCGCTGCGAAGACCCCCAGCACCATCAACTTTTGCAGGGGGCGCCCTCGATGATGGGTGAACACGAATCCTCACATTCATTGAGTTGTTGGTGTTGAGATGATCTCTTTCATCAACCGATCCCCGGATCGGACTTTCGGCCGAGTTCCTCGGCCGTTCAGTCGATTCAAGCCTTACTAATGCTCTGTCCCTCAACGGGTGTTGCGGTTGCCCCTGGTCAGTAGTCCTGACCAGGGGCATCGTGGATGACAGGGAGGTGTGCTGTCATGCCGAAACTGCCACGCGCCCGGGCACCGCGAAACGGCGAGGAGAAACATCAGATCCGCAGGCTCGCCGGTGCCCGGCATGCCTCGCCGAATGGATCCGACGCGCGAAGGTCGTCGCATTGAGCTGGGAGGGAATGCGAGGCCCGGCGATCGCCGCGACGCTGGGCTGTCACCCTGAGACGGTGCGCCGCCGCTGCGTCCGCGACTACGAGCGCTTACCCGAGCACCACGAAGCCATGGTCCTCTGGGCAATGATCACCCCGAGGGGACGGCGACTCGCCCGATCAACCGGACGCCAGTCCCCGTAACGATCGGTTTGTTCACAAGCTCTGAGATCAGGGCTGACAGAAGTCGCTGACATCGATTCCGCGCGAGCAACACAGGGGGTTGGGGTAGCTGGAGATCGGGCGGATATGGCTGGCCAGCGTGGTGGTGCGACACGAGAGCCGCCTCCGGGGGATGAAGGCGGCTCTCGTGTTGTCCGAGTGCTCAGCGGCGCCAGGCGATCACCTTGACGTGTTCGCTGATCCACATGGCGCGTTGAGTCTGGAGGCGGAGGTGCCATTGGTTGCGCCAATGCCCTCGTACGACCCATCGGTGCGACCACTCGACATGCTCTCCTGGACCGCTATCGCTGCTTTGCGTTTTCCTGCGGAGGGCGACAACGATCACGGGACCTGGCCAGAGCGTTCCATGCGGCGTTTGAAGGGTCGCGGGGAAGGCCGACCTGATCGTGGCCAAGCACCGCAATACCCCACGGCCACGATCACCGTGGCCTTCCAGGGCCACTACAGCCGCTTCGTCGACATGCCACCCGACTGAGAATCCAGGAAGACCAGACCAAGCACGCCGATGTGACACCCCGAGAAGAGCCAGCTCAGACGGCGGGAGGAACGGCCTGCCCGGTAGGCGACGCCTCGGCCCGCACCACCAGGTCGCGCAGCTGTTTGCGGACGTCGGCTCCACTCCACCTGCCCACGTAGTGCGGTTCGCCGCCCTCGATAGCCATCGCGAGGGCATACCCCGCGCGGAGCGGATCACCGGGAGGCGGCACCGTGCTGCGCTGGTCGTAGCCCGTGGCGGGGACGTCCCACACCATGATGCGCCAGTCAGTGCCGTGCTCCTCATACTCCTCGTCCAGGAAGTACTCCACCGCCCCGCCTGCTTCAGCGACCAGATGGCCGAGGTAGGCGCGGAAAGTAGCGCGACCGAACACGCGCGGGCTACCCACAGCATCATCAACGACCCCACGCCCGGCCATCCGCCGCTCCCCGTCGCCATAGCTCACCCACGACCACGAAGAGCGTCCGGGTTCGCGTGTCTGAATCACGTAAGCGTATTGGCCGCCGAAGGTCATGCCTTTGATGATGAACGGCCTGCGCCCGGTGCGCCAGCGAAACCGAGCTGGCACGGTCGGCGCGGTCAAGGAATGATGACGCTGTGAACGCTCTGGACATCATGGATACTTTGCTCGCTTTCCTGCATGCTCGTATTGACGAAGACGAGCAGGAGTGGCGCTATCCAAAACCGGAGCTGCGCTCGATTGCCGCAGACATGCTCGGCGACGTTGAGAACCGGCGACAGATCATCGGCCGTATCTCCAGCGCAGAGCGAACTCCACAGGGCCTGCTGACCTTGCTGGGGTTGGCCACAACGTTACTTCACCCACCCCGACTATCAGCCTGAGTGGTGGTCGCCAGATGAGATCCCTGGCTTTCAGCCGGAGTGGTAGATTTTGAAGTAGGGGCGCAGCCAGCGCGGTCGACCGTCATGCTCACGCGGCAACCGCCGGGCGGGTGGCTCGGGCAGCGGCCGCGTCGCGTTGCATGCGCAGGTGGGCACGGGCGGCTTGGCGGTCGGCGCCGCCGCGGTGGTTGCGGGGGTAGCGGGGGCGGTTCGCGTACGAGGGAGCCCCGGCCCCGGCCGTGGCAGAACCGGCACGCGATCCGCAGACGGCCCAACCACCGGCCGCCCTCGCCCTCGCATTCGGGGCAGGTGATCGGATCGGTCATCGCCGCCCCACCCCCGAACACGAGGCGCAGGCAGCCCAGATGCTCCGCTTCGGGCCGGTGTCGTTCCGGTCGATCCATTCGCCGCCCACTCCCAGGCAGGTACCGCAGATCGGCGGGTCCTCTCGCTCCTCGGCCATACCCCGACGCTACGCCGCCCCGAGGATCGCGTCAGGCCCTTCCCGGCCTACCGGGCCGTGGGGACCGAGGAACTACGCTCCTCGCGCGCCTGCGCGTATTCGAGAAGAAGGGCCGCTCCTACGACCTGTCCACACTGGCGGACATCAACGCCTTGACTCCGGGGCAGGTGCGGCCGGTGATCGAGAAGCGGGCCGCGCGGCCGGACCGGTCGCTGTCCCTCGACGAAGCCGCGGAATCGCTGGGCTGGCACTACCGTGAGCTAGCCGGGCGTTCCGTCGCGCTCGCTTCGTCGGGCGAGCCGCTGGGCTTGCCCGTTGTGCACATCGCTCACCCACTCCCAGCCGGGCTTCGCCGATGAGCCGACCCGCGGGTCATCGGGAACACGGCCCTCACGCAAGGCGAGCACGTACGCCCGATCCCGCTCGATCCGTGCGTGTACCTGATCAGCTCCGCCGACTGACCCGTGGCCAGGGATGACGACATCGACATCGTCTGCCACACCCTCCAGCAGCCGCAGCGCGGCGAGGTAGTCCTCGATCGGGTCGGCGGTGCCGTTCACGTCGAGCATCGGAATCAAGACATCGGAGAGCATGTCGCCGGCGACGAGAACCCCGCGTTCTTCGATGAACAGCGCCGCATGGCCCGGTGCATGCGCTTGATGCTCGATGATCCGGACTTGAGGGCCATCCCATGGAATCCGCGCCGTCTCGGCGGGCAGGGCTGTGATGAGGCCGTACAGGTCCAGCGGGACCTGCTCGGCGATGCCCGTCGGTTCCAGGTGGGCGGTTATCTCGGCCTTCGCCCCCGGGTCGGAGAGCTGATCCCGGACAGTGGCCGCGCAGCGCGCCGTGCCGTAACGAGGGGCAGTGCCGAGCCTGGCATGCCAGAGCAGGTGATCCCAATCCGGATGCGTCGAGAAGCCCGCCACAACGGTCTGGCCCAAATGGGACAGATCGCTCGCGAGGCAGGCCATTTCGTGGTCCTCCACCCCGGGGTCGATGAGCAACACGCCGACGCGGCCTTGCACGACAACGGCGTTGCTCTGCACGAACTCGCTCTCGTGGACCAGCACACCCTCCGCGACCTGCCTCAGCATGCCGGCCCCTTCCGCTTGTGATTTGCAACCGCTCGCCGAGACGGTAATACCTGGCGGTGGTAAATTGCAAGCACTATGGGCGAAGCGAATGAGCCGCGGTCGGAGTGCCCGATCAACGCCGCCATCGAGGTGTTCGGGGATCGCTGGAGCCTGATCGTCCTCCGCGACATCGTCTTCGGAGACCGCCGCTATTTCCGAGAGCTGCAGGCCAACTCAATCGAGGGGATCGCCTCAAATATTCTCGCCGACCGACTCAAGCGACTCGTCAAGTCGGGACTGCTCACCCGCGAGGACACGCGAGCCGGCCAGCGGGCACGCTACAGCCTGGCCGAACCCGCGATCCAACTCGTACCCGTGTTCGCGCAGCTGGGCAGCTGGGGACTTCGTCACCGCCCCACGAGCAGCGCGCTGAACGCTCGCGCCGTGCTGCTTGAACAAGGCGGCCCCGCGCTCTGGCAGGAGTTCATGGACGAGCTTCGCCGCGAGCACCTCGGCTCCAAACTCCCAGCGCGATCACCGAGTGTTCGCGAGCGCCTGAACGCGGCCTACCTCGCTGCCACCAACTCCTCGTAGCTGCTCGGACGAGCCCACTCGGCCTCCTCGGCGTGGTGGCCCGGATCGCTCCGACTCCTGCTCGTAGCATCGCCGCATGGAGGCTCACGAGGATCTGTACCCGCGCCCCCTGGAACCACCTCACCGACGGAACAGGCCGCCTGGCCTGGACGGCCGGTCGACTGCGCGCGGCAATGGCCGACCTGGCTGACGACGTACCGCTGACCGTGCGGGTCCACACTGTCGCTGACGACGACTCTAAAGATCCGAAGTCCGTACAAGCCCTAGGGGGTCGGGCCGGGGAAACCCACCGAGAGTAATCACGGCGGGGCGTCCCGGCCCGACCCGACACGAGACACCCCAATGCCTCGGCGTGGCGCGGTTCGTGGCACCGATCCGCTGACCAGCTCTGCCGCCGTCAGCCAGCGCGGTCGAGGACATTCGCGCGGGCCACGGCGTACCGTTCTCGGATCGCCGGTACGGCGTCTGCCTCGTGCGTCTCGACCTGCCCAACCGTCCACGACGGCGGCCGCTGCCCGCCCGACAACACCCAGGCCGCCTGACGGGCGGCGCCGTCGGCGACGTACTCGCCCAGTGGTGGGACGAGCACGGGACGGCCGAAGATGGTGGGAGCGATCCGGCGCACCGCTTCTGAGCGGGCGCCGCCGCCGACCAGGATGACCCGGTTGACCGTCGTGCCCTGCGCGATCATCGCGTCCAGCCCGTCGGCGAGTGCGCACAGCATGCCCTCCACCGCCGCGCGGGCCAGGTGGGCGGGGGTCGAGGTCCGCAGGGTCAGGCCGTGCACGGCTCCGGTGGCGTGCGGGCGGTTCGGTGTGCGCTCGCCCTCCAGGTAGGGCACCAGGGCCAGCCCGTCGGCGCCCGGCGGTGCGGACAGCGCCAGCGCCGACAGCTCCGCGTGGTCCACTCGCAGCATGGCCGCGGCCGCGTCCAGCACCCGGGCGGCATTGAGCGTGCACACCAGCGGCAGGAACCGGCCGGTCATATCGGCGTACCCGGCCACGATCCCGCTCGGGTCCGCGGCCGGCACGTCGTCGGAAACGGTGGACACTATGCCGGAGGTGCCGATCGACACGATCACGTCGCCCGGCTCGGCGCCGACACCCAGCGCCGCCGCGGCGCAGTCGCCGGCGCCGGGGCCCAGCGGCGCACCGGTGCGCAGGTGCCCTGCCTGATGGGTCGGCCCAAGCACCCGCGGCAGCAGCACATCGTCGCGGCCGAACGCCAGCCGGATCAGGTCCAGGCGGTACTCACCGGTCGCGGCCGACCAGTATCCGGTCCCGCTGGCCTCGCTGCGGTCGGTGCGCAGCGCATCGAGCCCCGGTGCGCCGGACAGTCGCCAGGTCAGCCAGTCGTGGGGCAGACACACCGCGGCTGTACGGGCGGCGTTGTCCGGCTCCGCCGAGGCCAGCCAGCGCAGCTTGGTGACGGTGAAGCTGGCCACCGGTACCAGGCCGACCGCCTCCGCCCATGCTCGCTGTCCCGCCTCGCCGCCACCGAGATCCGAGATCAGGTCGGCGGCGGCGCCGGCCGAGCGGGTGTCGTTCCACAGCACGGCGTCCCGGATCACCGCGCCGTCGGCGTCCAGGCACACCATGCCCTGTTGCTGCCCGGCGATCGAGGCAGCCGCTACATCGTCCAGTCCGCCGGCCTGTGCGACCGCGTCGGACAGTGCGGCCTCCCACGCGGCCGGCGGCACGGCGGTGCCGACGGGGTGTGGTGCGCGACCTTCGCGCACCAGCTTCCCGGTCTCGGCGTCGCGGATGACGACTTTGCACGACTGGGTCGACGAGTCGACCCCGGCGACGAGGGGCACCGGTCCTCCAGGGGTAGTCGGGGGCGGGTCAGGTGGCGCGGTTGGTCAGCGGGGCGTGAACCAGGTGGTCGACGGCGAACTGGTTGAGCGGATGAATCCGAAGCCCTCGGCACCGACCGTGTCTGGAGGCGAAGCTCTGGACGCTTGGTTTATTTGTCGAATGGCTGAATTATTTCGGTTGCGCCAGGCGTGTTGTCAAGATCATGACGCAGCCCGCGGCGGTGTACCGAAGCTGATCATCAGCGACGTCGACACCTGCCCTGGTAGTCGGCGCGCCGAGCGCTCGCAGTCCTTGAGCGGAACGGGCAGCGGCGCTCGGTGGTGGGGCCGTTCTGGCAGGGTGGAGTGCCGTGAGTACCGACGAGCAGCATCTGGTTCCGGCCCCGCGCCGCCACGCACGGTGGCCATCAGGAGAGTGAGCGGTCGTTCTTCTGCCGGATCTGCCAGCGGGCCGAGCGTGGGGTGTGGGTGCCAGCCGGCTGGTATCTGCTGGAGCGCGCGCCGGGCGGCGAGGGCCGCCATATGTATTGCAGCGTCGCCTGCCTGGTGCGCGCGGGGGAGATGCTGGAGGCCGGGGCGGCCGAGCACGCGGCCCGGATGGACCTGCCCACCGAAGAGGACCGGCGCCGCGAACGCGCCCGCGTCGTACGAGATCGCCCAGACGTTGCTCTCGGCGGGCTGACGATCCGCCAGGCCGCCGAGAGCCTGAACGTGGAGACCTTCACCCTGAAGGCGTGGCTGAAGGAAGCGGACATCCAGATCAGCCCGGCCGCGCCGGTGGCGGACTCGTCAGGGTTGTCGGGCGGGGCGGGCTCGGGGAAGCGGCACCCGGTGAGCGTGTTGAACGAGCTGACCCAGCAGGGCCGCATCGAGACGGTCACCTGGACGGTGACCTCGACTGGGCCATCGCCCACGGGCCGATCTCCCCGGCCGCTGACGCCCCCTGCCCCGCCAGGCGCTCGACCACGGCGTCCCTGCTGACCGCGCTGTTCGTCAGTGTGGGAGACGACCCCGGCAAATGCCGGAGGCGGCCGCCCGGCTGAGCGGCGCCGCTACGAATGAGGGATCGAGCCGGTCAGGGGGTCGTCCATCCGCCGCCGGTGGCGTGCCGTAGGAGGTGGCTGGTGGTCGGAGACGGCCCGCCGGGCGCTGGCCAGCGCGGCCAGCGCGGTGGTGATCGGGACGGCCGCGATGAGCCCCAGGGTGCCCACGACGCTGCGGATGATCTCGGTGGCGATGACCGGGTTGGTCACCACCTCGCCGATGGGCTGGTCGCCGACGCTGACCAGCAGGAGCAGCGGCAGGGACGCGCCCGCGTAGGCGAGGATGATCGTGTTGATCACCGAGGCGATGTGGGCGCGGCCGACCCGGGCGGCGGCCCGGTACAGCTGGGCGAAGCCGTAGCCGGGGTTGGCGTGCGCGAGTTCGGTGACGGTGGCGGACTGGGTGACGGTGACGTCGTCCAGCACGCCGAGCGAGCCGATGATGATGCTGGCCAGCAGCAGGCCCTCGGTGTTGATCCGGTAACTGACGTCCAGGTAGAACGAGCTCTCGTCGGTGATCCCGTTGAGCTGGGCGAGGCCGATGGCCGCGTACGACAGCACGCCGGTCAGGCTGAGGCTGACCAGGGTGCCGACCACGGCCATCGAGGTGGGGATGGTGAAGCCGTGGGTGAGGTACAGCACCGTGAGCATGATCGCCGAGGCGCCGACGATGGCGACCAGCAGTGGCTGCTGCCCGGTCAGGATCGCCGGGATGACGAACAGCAGGAGCAGCACGAACGTGACGACCAGCCCGATCAGCGCCATCACCCCGCGCCAACGGCCGAAGGCGATCACCGCCGCCGCGAACGCGGCACCGGCCAGCCACAGGGGTGAGGACCGGTCGTGGTCGGAGATCTGGTACGGAGGCACCTCCAGCTCGCTGTCGGGGGTGTGGATCAGGATCACGTCGTCGCCCGCGGCGAACTTCTGCGAGCCGGGTCCGCTGGGAAGGCCGCCGGTGATGAAATGACCGGTCTGCGGGCCACTGGTCAGCTCGACCTTGGCGTCGCCGCAGGTGGCGGGGTCGGCCTGCGGCTGCTGTCCCGGGGGCTGGCCGTCCGGGGGCGGTTCCTGCGGGCACGGGGTGAGGGTGATGGCGGTGATCGTCCCGGTCACCCGCTGCAGGCTCACCGACGGCTGGCCGGTGGAGGTGAGCTCGGTGGGCCACAGCCAGACCAGGGCGGTCAGCGTGGCCAGTGCCAGGGGAACGATGACGGCCAGTGTCGCCCACACCGTGCCACGGGAGCTGGGGGCGGCCGGGCCGTGTGAGTGGTTGGCACCCATGGTCGGAAAAGCTCTCCTCAGTGACGGGGAAGGCGAAAGTACCGCACCCGGCGGGTGATCGTGTCACCGTCCCGCCTCCCGCGAGGCCGTACGTCTCGCCCGCGCCCTGACCGTCGCGGCCGGACGGCCGACGGACGCGCTCCCTCTGCCGGTCCTGTTCTCTCCGGTACGGGGTCCCCGATCGGCGCGACCGCACCGCGGTGACAGGTGCCCGGCTTCTGGCGTTTGTCATAAGAAAGCGCACGCCTGTCATAAGGAAGCGCACGCCGTACGCCGGGCGGCAGGGACCGCGTGCGGCCACCGCGGATTATGTCGGTCCACCGTGCGACACTCTGCGCCATGTCTCTTGCTGACCTCAGCCTCGACCGCTGGCGGACCGTCGACGAGGCCGCGGCACGAAGGATCGCGCGGGAAGCGGCCTCCCTGGCGGCGGGGCGGGTGTCCCGCGTTGAAGCGGTCGAGCACCTCGGGGGTGAGTTCCACCGTGTCCTTGTCGAGAGGGACGGGCAGGAGTTCGCGCTGGTCCCGGGCGGCACGGTCAGTCTCGGATTCGACCTGGACGCCTGGCAGCCGACGCCCGAGCAGGAAGCGGACTACGCGGAGAGCCTGGCTGACGGGTTCGGCCATGGAGAGGATCTCCGCGCTCATCTCGCCCACCTGCTGAGCCCTCGCCGGACAGCGGTCGTGCCCACCGTCCTCATGGCCGTCGAGGACGAGCCTCTGGAGGAGCTCCTCGCCGACATGCCCGCCGTCCTCGCCTGGCGCGGTCTGCGGATGCCGAGCCCGGACGAGTGGGAGCATGCCTGCGGCGCGGGTACGGGCACCCTGTTTCGCTGGGGCGACGAGTGCCCCCTCGACCGGATCCCCTACGGCCCCCATGACGGACCGCACCGGCAGCCCAACGCCTTCGGCCTGCGCATCGCCTACGACACCTACCGCGCCGAGCTGAGCACCGCCGTCTCCGCCGTTCATGGCGGAGACGGCGGTGAATCGGTCTGCGGCGGCTACGGCTACCTGCTTGGCTGGCTGCCCCTCGCCACCGCGAACCGCAACCCGAACATGGCGGAGCTCGTCCACGGCCCGGAGGGCGAGGACATCGCCGACACCTGCTCCACCCGGCCGGTCCTGACACTCTCGTGAACGGCGAGGCGCGCACCCGGCCGAGTGGCGCGCGTGTCGTCCCCCTCGCTCGTCGTTCCCCTCGGGCGCGGCCGAGCCGGGTCGTGACCTCGTTCCCCCGTCCGATGTTCCCTCACCAGGTCAGCGGAGGTGGGTGCGCTGCCCGTCGTGGTCGAGGATGCACAGGATCTCCACCGGTCCGTCGTGGGCCCGGACGGCGTGGGGGACCATGGTGGAGAACTCCGCCGCCTGGCCTGTCTCCACCAGGATGGTCCGCTCTCCCAGCAGCAGCACGGCGGTTCCCGACAGGACGGTGAGCCAGTCCCTGCCGGGATGGACTCCCAGCTCGTCGGTGCCGTCCCCGCGTGCCGGTTCGGTGATGCGCATCTTGGCCACGGTCACGCCGTGTGGCCCCGGCTCCCGGGTCAGCAGCCAGGTGGTCACCCCCCGCACCTCGTCGCGCTGCGGCCTGATGACCACGTCCTCGTCGTCGGCGGACTCCACCAGCCGGTCGAGCGAGGTCCCCAGGGCCCGCGCGAGCGAGGTCAGCTGGTCGAGGCTGATCCGCCGGTGGCCCGTCTCGATGCGGCTCAGGGTGGAGGGGCTCATGTAACAGCGTTCGGCCAGGTCGTCGAGCGACCAGCCCCGGGCCAGGCGCAGCCCCTTGAGGCGCTGGCGGACGATGCCGTCCACATCACCTTCTTGCTTCATACGCAAGAGTGTATGTCCCTGGCGCAAAGCGCTATTACCGTCGAAGCATGAAGAACCATCACGAACATCACCATTCGCCGCACGGTGCCGACGATGCCGCCATGGCCGAGCTCCTGGACCTCGACGCCGAGGTACTGCACGCGTACCTGTCCGACGTGACCGCCTGGCTCGGAGAGCTGACCGGCGATCGGCCCCCGCGCCGGATCCTCGACCTGGGCAGCGGGACCGGCAGCGGCACCTTCGCCCTGCTCGGGCGCTTCGAGCGCGCCGAGGTGACCGCCCTGGACGTCTCTCCCCACATGCTGCACCGCCTGGAGAACAGGGCCCGCGATCTCGGCGTGGCCGACCGGGTCCGCGCCGTCCAGGCGGACCTGGACGGCGCGTGGCCGGATCTCGGCACCGTCGACCTGGTGTGGGCGGCCTCGTCCATGCACCACCTGGCCGACCCCCGCCACGCCCTGGCCGAGGTCTTCACGGCGCTGCGCCCCGGCGGGCTGCTGGTCATCAGCGAGATGGACTTCTTCCCTCGGTTCCTGCCCGACGACATCGGCCTCGGCCGCCCCGGGCTCGAAGACCGCCTCCACGCCGCCCGGGGCGGGAAACCGCACGACACCGCGAGCGCGCACCTGTCCCCGGCCGGCTTCACCCTTGAGGCGAAGCGGTCCTTCGCCGTCGAACTGCGGCATCCGCTCCCGGCCGCCGCCCGCCGCTACGCCCAGGCGTCCCTGCGGCATGTACGCGCCCGCCTCGACGGCTCGCTGGACGCCGGAGACCTGGCCGCGCTCGACCTCCTCGTCGACGGAGACGGGGGCGACAATGTCCTGCGGCGCGACGACCTCGCCGTCCGCACCACCCGGACCCTCTGGGTGGCCGGGCGGCCGTAGGACGCCCGCGAGCCCTCAGGGGAGCCGTGGATCGCCGCCCATGGGCAGGAGGTGCGGGCGTTTGGCCGTACGGCCGTCGCCCGAGGAGCGGCCCCGCAGGCGTCTGCCGACCCAGGGACCGAGGAAGGCGGCGGCCCAGCGCAACTCGACGGCCGCGGTACGCCAGCCGGAGGAGGCGGCCTCCGGCGGGGGGAGGGGATGGGTCCAGGAGTCGCCGCTGCCGGGCAGCCCGAGCGCGTGGGCGACGGCCGCCGCGATCCGCTCGTGCCCCAGGGGGCTGGCGTGCAGCCGGTCCCGGCTCCACAGCCTCGGGTCGGTGACGACCGGGTGGTGGGAGGTCTCGGCGACGACGACCCCGTGGCGCATGGCCGCGGCGCGGATGCGGTCGTTGAGGGAGACGGCGCGCGATCTGATCGGGCGGGCGAGCGGGGTGATCCTCGCGGGGTCGGGGAAGGTGGCGGTCGCCACGCGGGCGCCCTGGGCGGTGAGCGCGGCGAACATCGCCTCCAGGTGGCCGGCCACCTCGTCGGCGTCGAACCGGGGCCGGAGCAGGTCGTTGACCCCGGCGACGACGGTGGCCAGGTCGGGGCGCAGGGCGAGGGCGGGGCCGAGCTGCTCGGCATGGATCCGGGCGGCGAGGTGTCCGCGTACGGCCAGGTTGGCGTATCGCAGGCCGGGACTGTCCACCGCGAGCTGTTCGGCGAGCCGGTCGGCCCACCCGCGCAGGCCGGTGCCGTCGTCGCCGTCGCCGAGCCCCTCCGTCTGGCTGTCGCCCAGGGCGACGTAGCGCAGATACTTACCGCCGGGCATGGGAGACCTGCCTTTCCCGCAGGATCGCCACGCTGCGGTGGCACCAGTCCCGGTTGCCCTGCTCGAAGGCGAGGCCGCGCAGGCAGGTCAGGTAGGGGCCGACGCGTTCACCGTGGCGCAGGAACTCCTCCTCGCTCCTGTCGCCGCGCATCCGCCGCAGCAGCCCGCCGAACAGCCCGATCTTGGCGTCGGCGAGGGCGGCTCGCTCCGTGAGCTGCGCGATCACCTCGTCGGTGTCGAGGCGGTCGGCGGCCTGGACCTTGACGAGGAGGTCGTCACGGATGAAGGAGGGCTTGCTCGCGGTCGCCGCGAACCGTTCCAGCTCGGCCAGGCCGGTCTCGGTGACCTTGAACAGGCGCTTGTTGGGCCGGGTGTCCTGGACCACCTCCCGGCCGGTGACCAGCCCGTCCTTCTCCAGCTTGGCCAGCTCGGCGTACAGCTGCTGAGGCAGGGCGTGCCAGAAGTTCGCCACCCCCGTGTCGAACGCCTTGGCCAGCTGGTATCCGCTGAGCTCCTCGTCCAGCAGCGCCGCCAGCACGGCGTGTCGCAACGCCATCGAGACGCCCCCCTCCCGGTTTCCCGTCATCATACTCAATTACATGACTAATCACTTTTTTGAGTATTGGGTTCCGGATCGGTGACCCCGGTGCTCCTCACCCGGCGGGCTCGGCGATCAGCGCCGTGCCGACGCGATGGAAGCCGAGACGGCCGTAGATGCGGGCGACGTCCTCGTCCCCGGCCGACAGGAAGACGGCCTTCACCCCCCGGGAGCGGGCGTCGGCGACCAGCGCCGCGGTGACCGCGAGCGCGAGGCCGCGACGGCGCGCGGCGGGCAGCGTGCCGACCCCCACGATCTCGCTGACCTCTCCGACCTGGTTGTGGCGGCCCGAGCACAGCGCCGTACCGCCCTCGACGGCCGCGGCGCACACCGTCGTGCCCGCCCGGACGCGCGCGGCCTCGCGTTCCAGCGAGCCGTCGCCCGCCTGGGCCAGCACCAGCTCCGCCAGCTGCGGCTCACCGGCCGCGCCGACACCGGTGCCCGGCTCGGCGAAGGCGAGGTGGGGGACCGCCAGCGCGGAGGGCAGTGCCGGGTCGTCCGCCTCCAGGATCCGTACCGGCACGGCCACCTCGGGCGCGAGCACGGCGGCGTCCGTGCCGAGGACCATCAGGGGGTGCTCGTGGACCGTCAGCCCCGCGCCCTCGACCGCGGCGCGCAGCGCGGGCGTGGTCTCGGCGACCCACTCGACGCTCTCGGGAATGCCCAGCTCGCGCTGCCGCTCGCGGACCCGGGTCACGTCCTCGGCCCGCACCGGCCCCGACCCGCCCAGGGCCGGTCGCGCGTAGAAGGGCCACCCCTCACCCTCCCGTACGAAAAGGGTGAGCGGCCCGTGCTCCTCGGCCCTGGCCTCACGCCGCGGAACCGCGTCGTAGTAGTGCTCAAGCAGGTCCAGCCACGCGGTGAAAGTCATGACCAGCATCAAAACAGCGGCCCACGGCCGGTGCCACTCCATTACGCGGCGACCGCGCCTCGGCCGCGCGGCCCGGCTCGGGGTCTCCTACAGTGGGTGCTCGTGCTTTACGGCAGATCAGCGGAGATCGGCGCGCTCGACGAGGTGATCGTACGGGCCCGCGACGGCTCAGGCGGCGCGGTGGTGTTGCGGGGCGAGGCGGGCGCGGGCAAAACCGCCCTGCTCGACGCGGCGGCCGGGCGAGGCGGCACGATGCGCGTGCTGCGCACCACCGGCGTCGAACCCGAGTCCGACCTCGCGTTCGCGGCGCTGCACCAGGTGCTGTGGCCGGTGACCGGCGCGCTCGGCGCGCTCCCCGGACCGCAGCGCGACGCGGTACGCGCGGCCCTGGGACTCGCCCCGGGCAGCACCGGCGACCGGTACCTGCTGGCCGCCGGTGTGCTCTCGCTGCTGGCCGAGGCCGCCGCGCCGGACGGGCTGATCTGCGTGGTCGACGACCTCCAGTGGGTCGACCGGGCCTCGGCCGACGCGCTGCTGTTCGCCGCCAGGCGGCTGGGGACGGAGAGGATCGCGATGCTGTTCGCCGTACGCGGGGACGCCCCGGTCAAGGGGGTGCCGCTCACGGTGGACGTGCCCGGCCTGCCCGGAGCCGCGGCGGCCGAGATGCTGGAGTCCCGCCACGGGGTGGCGCCCGGGGTGGCGCGGGAACTCATCACGCTGACCCGCGCGAACCCGCTCGCCCTGGGCGAGATCGCCGCCCGCCTGACGCCCGCGCAGCTCGCCGGACGCGAACCGCTGCCCGACCCGCTGCCCGGCGGTGCCCGGCTGTTCGGCGATCAGGTGGCCGCGCTGTCTCCCCCCGCCCGGCTGCTCGCCCTGGTCGCCGCCGTGGAGGCCGATCTCGACCTGGTCCTGCGCGCCACCGACCGGTTGTCCACCGGGCGAACGGCACGGGCCGGGACCGGGCGGGCGGCGCTGGCCGAGCTGGAGGAGTCCGGGCTGGCCGCCCTCTCGGGCACCCGCGTGCGCTTCCGCCATCCGCTCGTCCGGTCGGCGGTGCACGAGGCGGCCACCCCCGCCGACGTCCGCCGGGCGCATGCCGCGCTGGCGGAGATGACCGAGGGCGACAGCCGCGCCTGGCACCTGGCCGGAGCCGCAACAGGTCAGGACGAGCGGGTCGCCGCCGAGCTGGTGGCCGCCGCGGAGCGGGCGCGCGACCGCGGCGGGTACGCCACCGCCGCCACCGCCCTGGCCAGGGCCGCCGAGCTGACCCCCGGGCCGCGCGCCCGAGCCGCCCGCCTGAAGGACGCCGCCGTCGCGGCCTGGCTCGGTGGCCGCCCTGGGCAGGCGGAGTCGCTGCTGGCCGAGGCCCGCGACCGGGCCGGTACGGACGCCGGCCTCGCCATGGAGATCGCCCAGCTCCGGGGCCGGTTCGAACTGAACTCCGGCGACGCCGCCGAGGCCGTGCGGATCCTGGCGGCGGGCGACAGCCTGGACATGCTGGCCGATGCCGCCGAGGCCGCCTCGTACGTCGGTGACATGGTGGCCGTCGTCGAGCTCGGGCGGCGGGCGGCGGCGCACCCGGAGGGATTCCTGCGGGACACGGTGGCCGGGATCGGCCTGACGCTGGACGGCGACGCCGCCGGGCCCGGCCTGCTGCGGCGGGCGCTGGCGCGGGCCGGTGAGCTGGGGGAGGCGGCGGAGTACCTGTGGGCGGCGGCAGCGGCCAGCCAGCTGGGCGAGGCGGACCTGTCGGCCGAGATGTCCGAACGGGCCGGACGGGTGGCCAGGATGTCGGGGATGACCGGGCAGTTGCCGGTCGTGCTGGAGTTCGTGGCGACGGCCGAGCGCATGGCGGGGCGGCTGGCGAGCAGCCAGGCCGTCTCCGAGGAGGGCCTGGAGCTGGCCCGTGAGGCCGGGTACGAGAACACGGTGGCCGCGCACCTGGCCAACCTGGCGGTGCTGGCGGCGCTGCGCGGCGAGGAGGACACCTGCGAACGGCAGGCCCGCGAGGCGCTGGCCATCGCCGTACCGCATCGGGTGGGTCTGCGGGCGGGGGTCGCCGCGTACGCGCTGGCGCTGCTCGACCTGTGCCTGGGACGCCACGTCGCGGCGCACGACCGCTTCACGGCCCTCGTCGCGGCGGGGCCGGGCGCCGGGCATCCCACCGTGGTGTGGCGGACGACGCCCGATCGCGTGGAGGCCGCCGTGGGCGCGGGCGACGACGCGGGCGCGCGGGCGGCGCTGGAGTCCTACCGGCGGTGGTCGGCGCACGCCGCGACGCCCGAGTCGCAGGCCCTGCTGGCCCGCTGCCGGGGCCTGGCCGAGTCGTCCGAGGACGCCTTCGACGAGGCGTTGCGGCTGCACACCAACCCGTTCGAGGCGGCCAGGACGGCCCTGCTGCTGGGGGAGCGCCTGCGCCGCGCGCAGCGGCCGGGCGAGGCGCGGGCGCACCTGCGGACGGCGTGGGAGACCTTCGAGCGGGCGGGCGCGAGACCGTGGGCGAGGCGCGCGCAGGGGGAGCTGCGGGCGGCGGGCGAGAGCGGGCAGGCCCCGCCCCCGGCCGTGCTGGACGCGCTGACCCCGCAGGAACTGCGTATCGCGGGCCTGGTCGCCGACGGGTTGTCGAGCAGGCAGATCGCCGCCCGGCTGTTCCTGAGCCCGCGCACGGTCGAGTACCACCTGTACAAGATCTATCCGAAGCTGGGCATCGGCTCCCGTACGGAACTGGCGCGGCTAGTAGTTCTACAGAAGGCACCCGTAACGGGAGAGGACATGCTCTGAGACATGCACAAGGTGAACATCTGGAGTGAAGAGTTCGGCGCCGCGACGGACACGCCGATCCTGTTGATCATGGGCTCGATGTCGCAGGGCATCCTGTGGCCGGACGAGTTCGTCGGCCGCCTCGCCGCCGGAGGCCGCCGGGTGATCCGGTACGACCACCGTGACACCGGCAGGTCGGACACCGTCGACTTCGCGGCGGAGCCGTACACGTGGGACGACATCAAGAACGACGTCTACCGCGTGCTGGACGCCCACGGCCTGGAGAGCGCGCACCTGGTCTGCCACTCGGCGGGCGGGCTGCTCGGCCAGTTCGTCGCGGTGGAGCGGCCGGAGCGGGTGCGCTCGCTGACCGTCATCGGCTCCTCGCCGCTCGGCGGCCACGAGGGTCAGGTGATCATGCGGGCCCTGATGGGGCAGCCTCAGCCCGAGGGGAGCCTGCCCGATCCGGCGCCGGAGTTCGTGGCCTTCTACCGCGCGCTGATGGCCGCTCCGCCGCCGGAGGACCGGCGTACCCGGATCGACGGCATGATCGCCGAGCAGCGCCTGCTGCACGGAACCGGGCTGCCGTTCGACGAGGACGCCGCGCGCCGTCTGCAGGAACGGATCTACGACCGGGCCCGCGACCTGTCGGCGGTGGCCAACCACCGGCTGGCCGCCATGGCCAAGCCGGACTTCGAGCCGGTGGGCGTGCTGCACCAGGTGAAGGCGCCCACGCTGGTCATCGAGGGCAGCCACGAGCCGGCCAAGCCGGGCCACAGCGCGATCATCGCCGAGCGGATCCCGGGGGCGCGGCTGATGATCGTGGCGGGCATGGGCCACACACTGCCGCCGGAGGTGCACGAGGAGCTGGCCGCGGCCATCCACGCGCACACGGCCGGGTGACGCTCGCCTGGGCTGCGGCGTCGGCGCTGGTGTCGGTGTCGGTGTCGGTGTCGGTGATGTCGGTGTCGGCGCTGGCGGCAGCGTCGGCGGCGTTGTTGAGCCGGTCCGGCTGTCGGCTCCCCGACATCCCCTGACCCGCGAGAAACCGGCCCGGCTCCCCGTACGGCTCCGGCGGGCGGCGGCCTCGGTGAGCGGCAGCTTCGGTGAGCGGCATGTGCGGCCGCCGGTTCGGTGGGTGGGCGCGCAGGAGACCGCCGGGGGCGTTCCGGTGTACCGCGGCCTCGACACGCCCTGATCCTGGTTGCGACGCATGACGGCGCACGCGTACTCTTCCGGCAACGCATTGACGGAGACGAGTAGTCACGGGATCAGGGCAGGCAGGAGAGAGCCGCCGGCAGCTGCGAAGGCGGACCTGTCCCCGGTGACGAAGACCCTCCCGAGTGCGGGGAGAAACGGCGTCCGCGCCCAATGCCCCGCCGGCCGGCCCCCGTCACCGGGCCCATCGAGGCCGCCGTCGTCACGGCGGTGAAAGTGCGGTGGCACCGCGAGTTCCCTTCTCGCCCGCACTCCCAAGGGATCACCACTCACTGACCAGAGGTTTGTGATGATCTCCTCATCCGCAATCGTTCCGTCCGCCTGCCGGGTCCTGGCCGCGGAGCTTCCGCGGCGGATCGGCCAGCAGGTGACCGTCCAGGGCTGGCTGCACCGCAGGCGGACCCTGAAATCCGTGGTCTTCCTCGTCCTGCGGGACCGCTCCGGCCTGGTCCAGGCCGTGGTCACCGAGCCCGAGGCGATGGCCATGGCCGGTGGCCACCCCGAAGAGACCGTCCTGCAGATCACCGGGACCGTGACCGCCAGCCCCCAGGCCCCCGGCGGGGCCGAGGTCACCTCCCCGGTGGTGACCGCCCTGTCGGGACCGGCCGCGGCCCCGCCGTTCGACCTCTACCGCCCCGCGGTGACGGCCACCCTGCCGACCGTCCTCGACAACGCCCCGGTCGCCCTGCGCCATCCGCTGCTGCGAGCCCCCCACACCATCTCGGCGGTCTCGGTCGCGGGTTTCCGTACGGCGCTGGACGCGCTCGGCTTCACCGAGATCCACACACCCAAGGTGGTGGCCTCGGCGACCGAGTCCGGCGCCAACGTCTTCGAGATCGACTGGTTCGGCACCCGCGCCTACCTGGCCCAGTCGCCGCAGTTCTTCAAGCAGGCCATGGTCGGCGTCTTCGAGCGCGTCTACGAGACAGGGCCGGTCTTCCGCGCCGAGCCCCACGACACCGCGCGGCACCTGGCCCAGTACACCTCGCTGGACGCCGAGCTCGGCTTCGTCACCGACCACCGCGAGGTGATGGCCGTGCTGCGCGAGGTCCTCGCGGGCATGACGGCCGCCGTCGAACGACACGCCGCCGAGGCGTGCGCGCTGCTGGACGTCCGGCTGCCCGACGTCCCGGAACGGATCCCGGAGATCCACTTCGCCCACGCCCAGGAGCTCCTGGCCGCCCACACCGGCGAGGACCCCCGGGGCGAGCCCGACCTCGCACCGGCCCACGAACGCTGGCTGTCGCAGTGGGCGCTGCGCGAGCACGGCAGCGAGTTCCTGTTCGTCACCGGCTACCCGATGGCCAAACGTCCCTTCTACACCCACCCCGAGCCCGGCAGGCCGGAGTACTCCAACAGCTTCGACCTGCTCTTTCGCGGGCTGGAGCTCGTCACCGGCGGCCAGCGCCTGCATCGCTACGAGGACTATCTCTCGGCCCTGGCGGCCCGGGGCGAGTCGCCCGAGCCGTACGCGGGCTACCTCGCCGCCTTCCGGCACGGGATGCCCCCGCACGGCGGCTTCGCCCTCGGCCTGGAGCGGTGGACCACCCGGCTGACCGGGGCCGACAACGTCCGCCGAGCCACCCTGTTCCCCCGTGACCTGCACCGTCTGACCCCGTAGCGTCTCCCGGCGTCGGCGGGCCGGGGCAACCATAACGTATCGTTACGGTAAGTAGTCATTAGATTACTCTGCGTAACCATGAAGAGAACCTTTCTCCTCCCCGTCCTGACGGCGGGGATCATCGTGATCACCGCCGGTGCCGCCCACGCCTCGCAGTACATCGCCTACGAGGGGCCGGGCTTCACCGGCAGATCCGCTCTCGTCCAGGCGTGCGGGCTGTCCAACATCCCCTACCACGGGTCCTACCGGTGGTACGGCGACGGTCAGGCCGCGCGCATGTACAACCAGCCCGACGGGCGGGGCCCGATGCACTTCAGGCTTCCCGCCAACAGCGGCGCGGAGCAGAGAACGCCCGTCGGCTGGCAGAGCATCTTCATTGAGTGCTGATCCCGGCTCGCGGGGACGGGGAACCCCGTGAAGAAGGTGAGCCCCGAAGAGGTGACAACCTCTTCGGGGCTCACCCTGTCCCGGGGAGCCGCGCCCGGCGGGAGCGGGTCGCGTTGCCGGGGCTGTCGCGGTTGTCGGGGCTGCCGTGGTGTGCGAGGGCTTCGGCGAGGTCGCCGAGGTACCGGGAGACCGGCCCCAGGGTGAGCAGGCCGCTGCCCGCCCCGGCCAGCTCCGCCGCCGCGGGAGCGAGCTCGCCGTACGCGCGTTCCATCGTCTCCCGGTCGCCGACGGCGATCGCGGCCCGCGCGGCCAGGCACCACAGGGCCTCGAACAGCAGGTCGCGGGGCGGGTCGGGGACCTCGCGCAGCGCCTCGGCGGCCTCGGCGGGGCGATCTCGGGCCAGCAGCACCAGGGGACGCGCCCATGGTCCGTAGGGGCCCCAGTCGATGTGCTCGCCGGTGGGGGCGGGCAGCGCGTGCCGCAGGCGCAGGCACAGCAGCGCGAGCGGTGCCAGGCCGTGCTCCATTCCGGGCATGCCAGCGCCGTCCAGCAGCGCGGCGGCGTCCCGGTAGGCCGCCTCCGCCTCGGCCACGGGTGCCCGCCCGGCCTCGGTGAGCCGCAGCGCCCGGTACCACCGGGTGAACACCTCCACCAGCGGCCGCTCGTGGCGTTCGGCCAGCCGGTCCGCGGCGGACGCGTGCCGGTCGGCCTCGGGGAAGTCGGCGAGCGCGCCACGGGCCTGGACGCGGATGAGGTGCCCGAGTATCTGGAAGGTCACCAGGCCGTGGCGGGTGGACAGGGCGACCAGCTCGGCGCCGATCTCGTCCCGGCGCGGGGCCAGGCCCGCGCGGTGGAAGGTGTGCATGAACACCCCGTTGAGGGCGAACGCCAGCAGCGCGGGATCGTCCAGGCGGCGGGCGATCTCCTCGGCCTGGCGGGCGGCCTCGGGCCCGCGCGCCGAGCGGGTGCCGCGCGACTCCAGGGCGATCGTGGCCAGCAGACCGGCCCGTACCGCCTCGTGCGCGCCGGGCGGCAGGTCGGCCAGGGCGCGTTCGGCCGCCGCCACGACGCGCGCCGCCTGCCGGGGATCGTCCGAGCGGGTCCAGATCGCCGGGACGTCGTAGGCGCCGATCACCCGGGCGGTCAGTTCCGCGTCGCCCAGCTCCTCGGCGGCGGCGATGGTCTCCAGACGGTGCCCGCGGGCGGCCTCCAGGCCACTGCCCCCGGTCATCGCGAGGCTGCGCAACAGGCCCACCGTCGACTCCAGCCGGGCTCGGGCCCCGGAGGTCACGGTGCGGTCGTAGACGGCGGCCGTCCGCGCCCATATCCGGGCCGCCGTCCCGTCCGGCCCCGAGGTGAGGTCGAGATGGTCTGCCTGGTGGAGGATGTCGGCCTCCAGGCGGCGAAGGGGCGGGCCCGGATCCACCCCCAGCTGCTGGACCAGCGTCGTCCGGGCCCGGCGCAGGACGGCGAGCGCGTCGCCCTGGCGGCCGGTGCGATACAGCGCGAGCGCCAGCAGCCGCCAGGCGTCCTCGCGCCAGGGGTGCTCGGTCACGTGCGCGTCCAGGTCCGGCACCGCCTCGGCGGCCAGGCCGAGGGCCAGCCGGATCTCGGCCCGGCGCTCGACGGCGTGCAGCCGCAGCTCGGCCAGGCGGGAGCGCTCCGTACGGGCCCAGGTCCGGCCGGTGAACTCGGCGTAGGCGGGCCCGCGCCACCAGTCCAGCGCCTCGTCCAGCCGCGCGAGCCCGTCCTGGGGAGGCAGCGTCGCGGCGGCCGACACCGCCCGTTCGAAGCGCCAGGCGTCCACCGCGCCCGGCTCCGCGCGCAGCGCGTACCCCGGCCCCTCGGTGACCAGCAGCCGGGGCGGCGTCCGGGGCGGGCGCCCGGGTTCCAGCGCGCGGCGCAGGGCGGCCACGAAGGTGCGCACCGCGCTCACCGCGCCGGGGGGTGGGTCGTCCCACAGGTCCTCGACCAGGCCGGTGACCGGGACGACGCGGCGGCGGGCGGCGATCAGCCGGGCCAGCACCTCGCGGTGCCTCGGCCCCCTGAGGGCGATCGCGTTCCCGGCGGCGTCCCAAGCCGTCACCGGTCCCAGCACCCCGAACACGACCCGCACCCCTGACCGTCCTTTCCCGGGGCATCGCCCCTGGCCACGGTAGCGCGCTGACCGGATGCTCATTCACGCCCGGCAGGCTGAAGGCATTCAACCGCTTAGAGAAAAGAGCACGACCATGGCGCCTGTCATCGCCGGATTCGACTACCGGCGCGTCCCCGTCGCCGACGGCGTGTCCCTAAACGTGGCCGTCGCGGGGACGGGTACTCCGATCGTGCTGCTGCACGGCTTCCCTCAGACCCACCTGATGTGGCGGCACGTCGCCGCCGACCTGGCGGCCGACCACACCGTGATCTGCCCTGACCTGCGCGGCTACGGCGCCAGCGACAAACCGGCCGAGACCGATGGCACCACCTACGCCAAGCGCGCCATGGCCGCCGACATCGTCGCCCTGGCCCGCGCGCTGGGCCATGAGCGCTTCGCGCTGGCCGGGCACGACCGCGGCGCCCTGGTCGCCGTCCGCGCCGGTCTCGACCATCCCGAGACGATCACCCACCTCGCCAGCCTGGACGTGCTGCCCACGCTGGACATGTGGGAGGTGATGCACGGTGTCAGCGCCGCCGTCGGCTTCCACCTCTATCTGATGGCCCAGCCCCCGGGCCTGCCCGAGAAGATGATCGCCGCCAGTTCCGACGCCTTCTTCGGGTACTTCCTGGACATCTGGACCAAGGACCCGGGGGCGATCCCCGCCGACGTCCGTGCCGCCTACCTGGACGCCTCCCGCGCGGCCATCCCCTCGATCGTGGCCGACTACCGCGCCTCCGCCGGTATCGACGTCGTCCACGACCGGGCCGACCGGGACGCCGGCAACCGGCTGCGGATGCCGGTCACCGTGCTCCAGCAGGACTGGGGCGCCGCCCTCGGCTTCGACGCGGTGGCGCTGTGGAGTGCCTGGGCGCCCGACCTGCGGCACCTCTCCGTCACCTTCGGCCACTTCATGGCGGAGGAGGCCCCCGCCGACGTCGCCAAGGCCCTTCGGGACCTGCTCTCGCGCTGAGACCGGGCCTCTCGCGCTGAACGGGGTCTCTTCCGCCGGACGGCTCTCGCGCTGAACGACTCTCGTGCCGAACGATCGGGCCGATGGTCCGCCGTCCGGAGCGGCGGGAACCGGTGGGAACCGGCGGGCGAGGCGACCGGCGCCGGTCGCCTCGCGCCGGACCCCGGTGCGCCCGCGAAGACAGCCACCCCGTGAGCCCGGAGGCCCCGCGACTTGACTCTCATGTGGCTTGAGGGTGCAGATTCGTCCCGTGAGTGACAGCGCGGAGCTTTACACGATCGGCCAGCTCGCTCGCCGTACCGGCCTGCCGGTGCACACGATCCGCTTCTGGTCCGACAGCGGCCTGGTGCCCCCCACGGGCCGTTCCGAGGGCGGGTACCGCCTGTACGACGCGGCGGCCGTCGCCCGGTTCGACCTGGTCCGGACGCTGCGCGAGCTCGGCATCGGCCTGGAGGCCATCCAGGAGATCCTGGCCCGCCAGGTCACGGTGGCCGAGGTGGCGCGGGTCCACGCCCTGGCGCTGGACGCGGAGATCCGGACCCTGAGACTTCGCCGCGCCGTGCTCCGCACGGTCGCCAGGCGTGGCAGTACGACAGAGGAGACACTGATGACGCACAAACTCGCCCAGCTGTCCGCCGCGGAGCGGCAGCAGGTCATCGACGACTTCGTCGGCGACCTCTTCGCGGGAATCGACCTCGGCGACGACGCCGCGATCGTCGCCGGGTGGATGCGCGAGCTGCCCGGTGAGCTGCCCGACGATCCGACGCCGGGCCAGGTCGACGCCTGGGTGGAGCTGGCCGAACTGGTCGCCGACGAGGACTTCCGGGCACGGCTGCGGCGGATCGTGCTCGGCGGCTCCGCCGATCCCCGGATCGGCGCCGGTCTCGACCTGCGGCGGCTGGTGCTGGAGAGGGCAGGCCGGGCGCTGGCCGACGGGGTCGCGCCGGAGTCGGCCGAGGGCCGGCGCGTCCTGGAGGGCATCGCCGAGGCGGCCCGCCTGTCACCCGCCGAGCGCGCCGGGCTGCGCGAACGGCTCCGGATGCTCGCCGACGCCCAGGTGGAGCGCTACTGGCAGCTGCTGGGCGTCCTCAACGGGCGAGAGCCGTTCCCCTCGGTCATTCCCGCCTTCGACTGGGTGATCGCCGCCCTGCGCGCCCACGGCTGAGCGTCCCGCCGGATGTCCTCCACGGGAAAAGCGGGTCAGGCCTTTTCGTTCGAGTGGAGAACGTCCAGGTAATGCCGGTTGTACATGATGCCCAGGATGTTTCCGAAGGGGTCGATCACCGAGGCGCCGACGAATCCCTGCCCGAACTCCCGGGGCGGCTCGTGTTCCTTGGCCCCCATGGACAGCAGCCGGTCGAGCGCCTCGGGCACGTCGTCGACATGCCAGTACGTGACGACGCCGGCCGGGCCGGTCTCCACGTCGTCGGCCAGCTCCCGCGCGTAGCGGCTGTCGAGCAGGCCCAGCTCGTGCTGGTAGTCGCCGAAGCGGAACTCGGCGTACCCGGGCTTGTCGAAGTACGGCTCGACGCCCAGCAGTTCGGTGTACCACTCCTTGGCCGCGTCCAGATCGGCGGCGTGGAATCTGACGGTGGTAAGTCCTCGCAACATGTGCTCTCCCTTTCGTCGCCGCGAGTACTTGCCGACAAAGGTAAACGAAAACATCGGGGAGCCTGTTTGTTTCGTTTTCCGGACGCCCATCGAAGATCTTGTTGGAGCATAATCAACCCTTTTACCAGGAATGATATGAATACCCCCGGCAGGGTAGGCCCCGTCCATGGACGGGGAACGACAGGAAGGCACCGCCTGGCGCGGTGAGGTCGAAAGGGAGTTCGTCGCCGAGGTGGAGTCGGGGCGGCTGGACCTCCCGCTGCCCGGCGCCGGGCGGACCAGGCGGCGCTGGGAGGCGCTGAGCGCGCTGGCCCGGCGGGATCTGTCGCTGGCACGGCTGTGCGAGGGGCACACCGACGCCGTCGCGATCCTCGCCGAGCTCGCCGGTCCCGCACCGGCGGCCGGGAGCCGGTGGGGCGTGTGGGCGGCGCAGCCCCCCGGCCCGTCCCTGTCGGCGCGTCCCGGGGCCGGGGGGTGGCGGTTGTCCGGGACCAAGCGGTACTGCTCGGGGGCGCGGGTGTGCACCCACGCCCTGGTGACCGCGGAGGCACCGGACGGCCCCCGGCTGTTCGCCGTGGCGTCCGAGGGCCTGCGGCCGGTGGACGGCAGCTGGCCTGCGACGGGAATGGCCGCCAGCGACACCCTGGACGTCCGCTTCGACGACGTTCACGGCATTCCCGCGGAACCGGTGGGACCGGTGGACGGATACGTGAGAAGGCCCGGTTTCCACCAGGGCGGCGCGGGCGTCGCCGCGTGCTGGTACGGAGGAGCCAGGGGCGTGGCCGAGACGTTGCTCGCCGCCGCGGCCGAGCGGGACGTCGGCCCGCACGCCCTGGCCCACCTGGGCGCGGTCGACGTGGCGCTGCGGACCGCCAGGACCGCGCTGGAGGAGGCGGCCGACGAGATCGACGCCGACCCCCACGACCTCAAGAACGCGGGAAGGGCGCGCTCCCTGCGTCTCAAGGCACTGGTGGAGGCCGTGGCCACCGACGTCATGAACCGGGTGGGAAGGGCGCTGGGCGCCGGGCCGCTCGCCCACGACGCCACGCACGGGCGCCGGGTCGCCGACCTGACGGTCTACCTGCGCCAGCATCACGCCGAACGCGACCTCGCCGCGCTGGGCGCCCTGGTCGCCGAGCAGGGAGCGGGCTGGTGAGCACCGACCGGACCGGCCCGGCCGACCTGGCCGACCCGACCGGTGGAATGAACCTGGCCGGTGGAACGAACCTGGCCGGTACCGCTCCCAACGCCATCGACGCCCCGGGCACCTCCGAGGCCGAGTGGCGCGCCTGGCCGGGGCTCGGCGCCCTCCCGGCGCTCGCGTACGGTGGCTGGCGCAGTGCGGTGGTGGTCGCCGCCCATCCCGACGACGAGGTGCTGGGGCTCGGCGGGCTGCTGTCGCTGCTGGCGGCCTCCGGCGTACGGCTGCGCCTGGTCGCCGTCACCGACGGCGAGGCCTCCCACCCGGGCGTCGCCGACGTGGCGGCGCTGGTGGCGCGGCGGGTGGGGGAGACCCGGGCCGCGCTGAAGGCCCTGGGGGCGGAGAACGTCGAGACCGTACGGCTGGGCATGCCCGACACGGGGCTGGCCGCCCGCGAGGACGAGCTCACCCGGGCGCTGAAGGAGGCGTCCGCCGGGTTCGAGGTGTGCCTGGCCCCGTGGGAGGCGGACGTGCACTCCGACCACGAGGCCGCGGGCCGGGCCGCGGCCTCGGCCGGGCTGCGGCCCTACTTCTACCCGATCTGGGCCTGGCACTGGGCCAGGCCCGGCGACGCGCGGCTGCCCTGGGACCGGGCGCTGCGGATCCCCCTGCCACCGGCGGTCCTGGCCCGCAAACGGGCGGCCATCGGCTGTTTCGCCAGCCAGCTGGAACCCCGCGACGCCGGTCTGGAGGCGGTACTGCCCCCCGGAATCGTCGCCCACTTCACCCGCGACCACGAGGTGCTCTTCCGTTGACGTCCTCCCCGGGGCCACCGCCCGCGGGCGATCCACGCTGGAGGTATCCGATGACGACTCATCCGGCGACTCTCGGGCCGGGCTACTTCGAGGACATGTACGCGGCCTCGTCCGACCCGTGGGGGTTCACCTCGCGCTGGTACGAGGAACGCAAGTACGCCATCAGCGCCGCGCTGCTGCCCGCGCGCCGCTACCGCAACGCCTTCGAGGCCGGCTGCTCCATCGGGGTGTTCACCGCCCTGCTCGCCCCGCGCTGCGACCGGCTGCTCGCCTGCGACCTGTCCTCCGTCGCGGTCGCGGCGGCCTCGGAGCGCACCGCCGCCCACCCGGGGACGCGGGTGCGGCGGCTCGTCCTGCCCGGTGAGTGGCCCGAGCACGAGGGGGCGTTCGACCTCGTCGTGCTGTCGGAGGTGCTCTACTACTTCGGCGGCGCCGACCTGGACCGGACGCTCGACCTGGCGACCACCTCGCTGAGCCCCGGCGGCACCCTGCTCGCGGTGCACTGGAGGCATCCCGTCGCGGAGTACCCGCGCGGCGGCGAGGAGGTGCACCGCGCCCTCGCCGGGCGGGAGGAGCTGACCCGCCTCGTCGACCACCGCGAACCGGACTTCCTCGCCGAGGTCTACCTGAACGGCCCCACGGCCCCCTCGGTGGCCGAGACCGAAGGACTCGTGTGATCCAGGCCGTCGGAGTCGTGGTGCCCGCCCGCGACGAGGAGGAACTGCTGCCCGCCTGCCTGGCCTCGGTGAACCTGGCCGGGCGCATGCTCCCCGGCGTGGCGGTCCACCTGGTCGTCGTCGCCGACACGTGCGCCGACCGTACGGCGTCCCTGGCCGCGCGGGCCGGGGCGACCGTCGTCGAGGGCACCATGACCAACGTCGGGCGGGCCCGGCTGGCGGGTACGCGGGTGCTGCTGCGGCGGACCCGGGGCCTGGATCCCGCCACCGTCTGGGTCGCCACCACCGACGCCGACACCCTGGTCCCGCCCTGCTGGCTCGGCCGCCAGCTCCGGTACGCCTCCCAGGGGTGGGAGGCCGTCGTCGGCACCGTGACGGTCACCGACTGGTCGGGCTACCCGCCGCGCCTGCGGTCCGCGTACACCGAGGGGTACGCCACCGGAGCGGGGACAACGGAGACGACGGGCGGCGCGCGGTGGCATCCGCACGTGCACGGCGCCAACCTCGGCGTCACCGCCGCCGCCTACCTGGCGGTCGGCGGCTTCGGCGCGCTGCCGACCGGCGAGGACGACGCCCTGGTCCGGGCCCTGGAGTCGGCGGGCAGGCGGGTCCTGCGTACCACCGGGGTGAGCGTGGTGACCTCGGCGCGCCGCGACCCCCGGGCGCCGGGCGGCTTCGGCCACTTCCTCACCCGGCTTGAGGCCCGGCTCGGACACGACAGCGCCCTCCCCGCTCCCGGGGCGTCCGGACGGCCGCGCTGACCCGTCGAGATCCCCGGTTCGAGCCGAGACGTCAGCGAGGTGAGCCCCGAGGCGGGAGGTCCTCAGTTGACGTCCTCGACGGGCGTGCACGGTCGCACCGGGGTGTCCGCCTGGGCCGGCCAGCCGCCGAGCCGCCAGGGCGCCTGTGTGTTCGCGTTCTCGCGAAACTCCATCACGAGCGTCTCGCCCGGCTTGATGTGCTCCGGGGAGATCCGGACCGTCCGTATGGAGGTCACCGTGGTGGCCTTGAACGAACGCGATTCGTTCGCGACCGCACGCAGCTCGTCCGGTCCCGCGATGGGCGGCCCGTCGTAGGTCGAATCCACGGCGGCGAACCGAGGGGCCGCGCATCGCGTGCCCGTGGCCAGGAACGTCACGTGCGAAAAGCCGGCTTGGCCGGGCAGGCCGAGGACTCGCCGGCCCGAGCGGGAAGACGCTGGGGGAGCAGAGAAGGTCCGCGCCCTCCTCCCCGCGGTGACCCCGCTCAGGACGGTCCCTGACCGGTGTCACAGCAGCAGGCGTATCGCGGCCAGCAGTGTGAACCCCAGCGTGATCCGTTCGAAGAGAGTGCGGTCGATGCGGCCGACGACGGCGCGCCCGGCCGCGGCCCCGACGAGGACCGCCGGGGCGCCCAGTGCGGCGAAGACGAGGCTGGAGGGGGTGATCAGGCCCAGCGCGACGCTGAACGGCACCTTGAAGGCGTTGATCGTCAGGAAGAACCAGGCGCTGGTACCCAGGAGGCCCAGCATCGGCAGGCCCGCCGCCAGGAGGTAGACGGCCATGATGGGACCGGCCGCGTTGGCCGTCATGGTGGCGAAGCCCGCGAAGACGCCCGCGAGGGCGGCCACCGGGCGGCGGTGGGCGAGCGAGTCCTCCGGCGTGTGGCGCCGGTTCCACAGGTGCACGGCGACGATCACCAGCAGGATCGCCCCGATGAGCTGTCTCATCTGCGCGTCGTCGACCCAGCGCACCACCACGGCCCCGGCGACCACGCCCGCGGCCACCCACGGGAACAGCCTGACCAGCCTCGGCCAGTCGGCGTGGCGCCGGTAGGAGGCCACGGCGACCACGTCGCCGACGAGCAGCAGCGGCAGCAGCGTGCCCGTGGACTCCCTGGTCGGCAGCACGAGCGCGAACAGGGCGATCGCCACCGTCCCCGTACCGGAGACGCCGGTCTTGGAGAAGCCCACCAGGAACAGGGCGGCCAGCAGGATCACCCACTGGACGACGTCGAGGGAGGGCATCAGCCTCGCCGGTGGGAGAAAGGGGGAGATGAGGTCACAGATGACCGTACATGATGCGTCAGCCGACGAATCCCCTGGCCGCGCCCTTCCGGGGTGCGGCCGGGGCTCTCAGCGCCCCGGGGCCGCCGACTGCCCGGTACCGCTCGGCGCGGCCCCGCTCCCGGCGCCTCCCGCGTCTGCCGTGCTTCCTACGCTTCCTACGCTTCCTGTGCTTCCTACGTTTCCTGTGCTTCCTGTGCTTCCCGCGTCCGCCGTGCCGGTCGCCGAGGCGGCCGTGTGGCACGCGCCGCGGCCGTCGGCGCGGACGACGATCCGGCCCGCCTCGACGCGGACGGCGGCCTCGGTCGCGTCGCTGACGGCCAGAACCCCGGCCGCCGCGGCCAGGGCGCCCGAGGGGTCGAACACCACCTGAAGGCGCGGCCACGCCGAGGGCGGGAAGGCCTGGCGCAGGCAGCCGCAGAGGTCGGCGACGACCAGCCGCGCCAGCGGTGCCAGCTCGCCGGGGTCGCCGGTGACCAGGACGGCGGTGATCGTGGCATCCGCCGGGGCGGCTCGTACCGCCTCCTCGACGGCCTCCAGCCGGTGCAGCCCGAGGATCGCCACCACGCCGTCGCCGGTGAGCCGCGCGGGCTCGCCGCGTACCGCGTCGATCGTGTCCGCCGCGGGCGGCGGGGTCCACGGCTCGTCGGCGGGCCGCGCCCGCGGGGTCCACGGCGTGAACGGCCACCTGTCGTCGAGGCCGAGGTCGGCGAGCCGCTCGCAGGCGCCGACGACGGTGAAGGGGTCGGTGAAACCGGGGGCGGCGGCGGCCATCTGGTTGGCGCCGTGCAGGGTGGTGAGCGCGACCTCGGCCACGCGCACCAGGCGGCCGTCGGGGGTCGCGGGCGGGCGCAGGCGCTCCAGGGCGAGCCCGAGCAGGATCGCGTCGAGCTTCATCAGCTGCGCGAACGGCAGCCGGACCCGCTCGTCGGCGAGGATCTCGGGCATCAGATCCACTCCGATCCTGGCCAGGCCGTACCGCTCGTCGGTGGTCATGGGCAGGCGGGCCAGCCAGGCGCGGGCGAGCGCGCTGAGCGCCTCGCGGGGGGTGAGGCCCGGCTCCGGGGCCTGCGGCCCGGCGCGCTCGGCGAGGTCGGCCAGGACGGTGAAGTACAGGGCCCGCTTGCCGGGGAAGTTGGAGTAGACCGCGCCGCGGGTGAGCTCGGCGCGCTCGGCGATGGCGTCGATCTTGGCGTCGCGGAAACCGCGCTCGGCGAACTCCCGTACGGCCGCGGCCAGCACCTTGGCGCGGTTGTGCTCCTGCAGCTGCGCCCTGCTGAGCCGGCCCATCGTCCTCCTCGAAGCGGCGTTGCCGTCCATCGGGATCCAAGATACCGTGACCACTCAGATGATGAGATCATCTGTTTAAGCCATCTGAAATGTGCGGAGGATCCATGACGGCTGTCGAGCAAGGCGTTCCCGAGGTTCCTGAGATCCATCTCACCGACGCCGAGGTGCTGCGCGACCCCTTCGCCGCCTACGGGCGCGCCAGGGAGGTCTCGCCGCTGGCGCGGCTGGTGGCCCCGGGCTTCGGCCCGATGCTGGCCCTCACCCGGCACGAGGACGTCAGGGCGATGCTGAGCGACCCGCGCTTCGAGATCAACGCCTCCAGCTTCATGCGGCCCGACGTGCCCGAGGACTGCCTGCCCTACATGCGGACCATGAGCGAGATGGACGGGCCCGAGCACCTGCGGCTGCGCCGTCTGGTGTCGCCCGCGTTCAGCGCGCGCCGTGCCGCCGAGTTCCGGCCGAGGATCGAGCCGATCGTCGAGGCCCTGCTCGACACCCTGCCCGAGCGCGCCGAGCACGGCGTGGTGGACCTGCTGGGACACTTCGCCCGGCCGCTGCCGATGGACGTCATCTGCGAGCTGGTCGGCATCCCCGCCGCCGACCGCCCGCGCTGGCGCGAGTACGGCGCCACCGTCGTGGGAAGCATGGGCCAGGGGTTCGCCGACGCCATCCCGGGCATCATGGAGGGCGCCAAGGCGGCGGTCGCGCGCCGGCGCGCCGAACCCGGCGACGACCTGCTGTCGGACCTCATCCGCGCCCAGGCCGACGACGGCGACCGGCTCGACGACACCGAGCTGGTCACCATGGTCTGGCACCTGGTCATGGCGGGGCAGACGCCCACGAACCTCATCGCCAACGCCGTGGAGGTCCTGCTCACCCACCCCGGCCGGGCCGCCGCGCTGCGCGAGGACCCCGCCCTCATGCCGCGCGCCGTCGAGGAGCTGACGCGCTGGTGCGGCCCGACGCTGCTGTCGATCCCCCGCTACGCGCGCGAGGACGTCGAACTGCACGGCACGCTGGTACGCAAGGGCGAGCCCGTCACCGCCGCGATCGCCGCCGCCAACCGCGACCCGCGCGCGTTCGCCGACCCCGACCTGCTCGACCTGGGCCGCGACACGCAGGCGGCCGGACACCTCGGATTCGCCCACGGGCCGCACTTCTGCCTGGGGGCCTCACTGGCCCGCGTACAGACCGAGGTCGCGCTCACGGCGCTGCTGCGCCGCTTCCCCACCCTGGCCATGGCCCCGGAGAACGCCGGACGCGCCCCCGACCCGGGCACCTGGCGCCTGGCCTCCCTGCTGGTGACCCTCTAACCCCCTTCCACCCCGTACGACCGCTGAGGAGACGTTTGCCGATGGCACGCACCGGTGACCGTGGCGACCCGCTGAGATGCACGTTCTGCGACAAGAGCCAAAAGCAGGTCAGAAGGCTCATCGCGGGCCCCGGCGGGGTCTACATCTGCGACGAGTGCGTCGAGCTGTGCAACGAGCTCATCGCCGAGGAGTTCGGCGAGCCCCCCGGCCCTCCGGGAGGCGAGCTGCGCAGGCCACGGGAGATCCACGAGTTCCTCGGGCAGTACGTCATCGGGCAGGAGAGCGCCAAGAAGACGCTCGCGGTGGCGGTCTACAACCACTACAAGCGGGTGCGCTCCACGGGGCGCGGGCGTGAGGACGACGTCGAGCTGGGCAAGTCCAACATCCTGCTGGTCGGCCCGACCGGCAGCGGCAAGACCCACCTCGTCCAGACGCTCGCCCGGATGCTCGACGTCCCGTTCGCGATCGCCGACGCCACCGCCCTGACGGAGGCGGGCTACGTGGGCGAGGACGTCGAGAACATCCTGCTCAAGCTGATCCAGGCCGCCGACTACGACGTCAGGAGGGCCGAGAGCGGCATCGTCTACATCGACGAGATCGACAAGATCGCCCGCAGGGGCGAGAACCCGTCGATCACCCGTGACGTCTCCGGCGAGGGCGTGCAGCAGGCCCTGCTGAAGATGCTGGAGGGCACGACCGCGAGCGTCCCCCCGCAGGGGGGCCGCAAGCACCCGCACCAGGAGTTCCTCCAGATCGACACCACCGACGTGCTGTTCATCTGCGGCGGCGCGTTCTCCGGCCTGGAGCGGATCGTCGAGTCCCGGACCGGCCGCGGGGGCGCCGGGTTCGGCGCCACGATCCACCTCGGCCGGGAGCGGGACGTCCTGGCCGAGGTCATGCCCGAGGATCTGCTGAGATTCGGGCTCATCCCCGAGCTGGTCGGCCGTCTCCCGGTGGTGTCGACCTTCCAGCCGCTGGACCGCGCCGCGCTGGTGCGGATCCTCACCGAACCGCGCAACGCCCTGATCAAGCAGTACCGCAAACTTTTCGAGATGGACGGCGTCGAGCTGGAGTTCACCGAGGAGGCCGTCGGCGCGATCGCCGACCAGGCGCTGCTGCGGCGCACCGGCGCGCGGGCGACCCGCGCGATCCTGGAGGAGGTCCTGCTCAACGTGATGTACGAGGTGCCGGGCCGCGACGACGTGGCCCGCGTGGTGATCGACCGCGACACCGTGCTGGGCAACGTCAACCCGACGCTGGTGCCGCGCCGCCACCCCGGCCACGGACCGGAGCGCCGCGACAGATCCGCCTGAGAGGACTCCCCGGTCTCTCTCACGGGCGGGCGGTCCGTGCCTCCCCGGCGCCGTCGCCTTCAAGGGTGTCTCGTCCGCGAGACCGCCGCCGCGCGGGCCCAGGGCTCAGGGTCCGAGGTTCACCCCTGGTGCCCGCCCTCCGCCGCCAGGCGTGCCGCCCGGGCGTGGAGATAGCGTCGCTGCGGGAGGCTGGTCGTGCGCCGGGCCGCCTCCCGGTAGCAGTCACGCGCCGCCGCCCGGTCACCGGCCATCTCCAGCAGGTGCGCGCGGACCGCGTGCAGCCGGTGGTCCTCGGCGATCCGCTCGTCGGCCGCGAGCGGTTCGAGCAGGCCGAGCCCGGCGTGCGGGCCACGGGCCATGGCCACCGCCACGACGTGGTTCAGCGCCACCATCGGGTTGTCGGAGACGCGCATCAGCACCTCGTACAGCGCGGTGATCTGCGGCCAGTCGGTCTCCTCGGCGCTGGGCGCCTCGTCGTGGATCGCGGCGATCGCCGCCTGGAGCTGGTACGGGCCTGTCGTGCCCCGGGGGAGCGCGCCGGTGATGAGCGCCACGCCCTCGGCGACGGAGGCGGCGTCCCACCGGCTCCGGTCCTGCTCGGCCATCGGGATCAGGGAGCCGTCCGGGCCGGTACGCGCCGGGCGGCGCGCGTCGGTGAGCACCATGAGCGCGAGCAGTCCCGTCACCTCGCCGTCGTCGGGCAGCAGCCGGTGGAGCATCCGGGCCAGCCGGATCGCCTCGGCCGACAGCTCGACGCGCTGCAGGTGCGGCCCCGAGGTGCTGGCGTACCCCTCGTTGAAGATCAGGTAGAGCACGTGCAGCACCGCGCCGAGCCGCCCGGCGCGCTCCGGCCCGGAGGGGACGGCGAAGGGGATGCCGCTGTCCTTGACGCTGCGCTTGGCCCGGGTGATGCGCCGGGTCATGGTCGCCTCCGGCACGAGGAACGCGCGGGCGATCTCCGCGGTGGTCAGGCCGCCGACCGCCCGCAGGGTGAGGGCGATCTGCGAGGCCGGTGACAGCGAGGGGTGACAGCACATGAACAGCAGGATGAGCGTGTCGTCGGACTCGGCGGCGGGCGCCAGCCACTGGCCGGGCGGTGTCCGGCGGGCGACGATGTCCTCGCGGCGCCGTCGCGCCTGCTCGGCGCGCAGCAGGTCGGTCAGCCTGCGCGAGGCGACCGTGATCAGCCAGCCCAGCGGACTGTCCGGCAGGCCGTCCTCCGGCCACCGCGTGGCGGCGGCGAGGAGCGCCTCCTGGGTCGCGTCGTCGGCGGTGTCGAAGTGCCCGTAGCGCCGTACCACCGCGCCGAGGACCTGCGGCGCCAGCCGGCGCAGCAGGTCCTCGAACTCTGTGCCGGTCACGGTCACGGTGCCGGGCTCGGGGACGATCAGATCGCCAGCTCGCCCTGGAACTCCTCGACCGGCCGTACGTCGGCGTAGGCGTTCGCGGCGATCTGCGCGGGGGCGGGGCACTCTCCCAGCCGGGCGGCGATCTCGGTCGCCCGGTCGAAGCTCTCGCACTCCACGATCCAGTAACCGGCCAGGACCTCCTGGGTCTCGGCGTAGGGCCCGTCCGTCACGACCGGGACGCCGTCCTTCGACCCCACCCTGCGGGTGTGGACCGGGGCGGCCAGGCCCCGCGTCTCGACGAACTCGCCGGACCTCTCCAGGTCCTCGGCGAACGCCCGCATGAAATCGTGCATCGGCGCGAAGTCCTCCGGCGTCAGGTCCGGGTGCTCGGGGGCGTTGCCCGACATGGCGTCGTAGTCCCGCTGCGAGCCGTACATCAGGATCATGTACTTCACGGTTCTCTCCTTCTCCTCCGGCGCCGCCGTGGCGTCCGGCACCGGAGACGTCGGAGCCGGTGCCCCGTACCGGACATCGGCCCGCGACCGAAATCGTGCCGGGGTCCCAGGTTATTCAACCGGCCGCCGGTCAGGTGACGGGGACCAGGTCCGGGCCCACGACGTGTCCCTGGTGGGGCTCGGGGTCGTTCTGGTCGTGGCGGAAGTGCCCGGCGTACCAGACGACGACGTTGGTGGCGCTGACGCTCTCGCCGTTGACGAAGCGGTTCAGCATCGCCCGGTTGTCGGGGCCGGGGTTGCCGTCGTACAGCTCGGCCGGGTGGTGGCGCAGGAACCACAGGTCGGCGACGCCGTAGGGGTCGGTGGTGTTGTCGTGCTCACCGGGGTGTATCCGCCATCCCCGGCCGCTGGTCTTGTCGGTGACCTGCCAGAACAGCGCCGGAGGGCGCCGCCTGCGGGCGACCTCCCGCACGATCGGCACCGCCTGGGGAACGGTCGAGCCGGTGTCGTCGAACTGCTCGATCACGTCGTTGGCCGACCCCTCCACGTCGAAGTCGAAGCGCCAGTAGACGTGGTGGCGGTGACGCATGCAGGTGCGCGGGTTGCGCACCCCGGCGAACCCGAAGCGCGGCTTGATCACGCCCTCGTCGGTCAGGCGCCACTCCGAGGCGTAGCGGTACCAGCCGGCCGCCAGCTCGCTGACGATCCGCAGCTCACCGCCGTCGTGGTGGAAGGCGACCCCCTGGAAGTTGCCGGCGTCGTTGTCGGGCCGCTCCAGGAGGGTCCGGGGCGGCCCGTCGCAGATCCGCCACCCCCAGCCCACCGGTTCGGTGCCGGTCGCCGAGAAACGGGTCTCCTCGTACTGCCAGTCGCGGTAGGTGACGCCGTCCTCCTCGTACTGGACGTTGAGGATCGGCACGTGCGCCTGGCGCAGCACGAGCCTGCCCCGGTAGCGGACCTCCCTCAGCTCGACCCCCGAGCCGTCGCCGGGGTTGACGGGCGTCGAGGCGCGGGGCCGCACCACGATCATGTTCCACAGCTCGGTGGTGCCGTCGAGCACGCGCAGCCGCACCTGGTCGGGGCCGCCCCGGTCGCGCAGGCTCTCCACGGGTACGGGCAGGTGCGACTCGCAGTCGCCCGGGTGGTGCATCGCGGCGGTGACCCCGGCCGGAGACCAGTCGACGACCCCGGCGGCGACATCCACCGCGACGACGCGGTGCCGGGTGGCGCCCGAGGGGTCGTAGACGCCCAGGGTGGGGCGGCGGGTGGTGGTGCCGTCGGGGTTGTCCAGGTCGGCCAGCGGCGGCATGGGCTGGTAGACCAGCACGCCGTCCCCGGCCGGGAAGCGCTCGTCGGCGCGCAGGATCGCCGCGGCGGCCCTCAGCTCCTCGTGGCGCGGGTTGGGCCGGTGGGCGCTGGGCAGCACCTGCGCCTCCTCCGGCCGGTCCAGGGTCCCGCGCAGCTCGACCCCCCGGTTGGAGACCGGGTCGAACACCCCCGCCCGGAACGGGGCGTTCGCGTCCGGGTCGTGGCCGAGCGCCACCGCGGGACCCACGATCAGCCGCTCGGTGTCGGCGGCCTCCAGGTGCGCGAGCACGCCGAGATGGGCTCCGGCCACCTGCCGTACCCGCTCGGCCGTCAGCTCCGCCCGGCCTGCCGCCTCGATGATCACTTGTACGGTCATGGTGGTCTCCCCGTCGCGACGTCCGATGGCCGTGCCGCCCCCCGACACGCGGCGCATCCCTGTCATATCGCCCCGGTCCGGCGCTGGGAAGACCCTGGATCTTCGCGGACGGCATCTTTGTGAACGGCGTGTGGGGCGGGCCACGGCCCGTCCGGCCGCGTACGGCGCCGCGACCGGTGTCACAGCGGCTTCGTCGTGGTCGCGTGGCACGCGAAGAACGGTCGCCGGAGAAGGGGGCGGCCTTTCTTCTCGCCCGCGGAGGGCTCATGAGCGGTGTGCGCTTCCGGATCTCACAGAATGTAACTATGAGCATTGGATTCAACACGGAGAGTGACTATTCTTCTGAGGTCAGGCTTTGCCAACACCATGTCCCTGGAGGATTTCGTGGCACGTACCCGTATTCGTCGTCTGGCCCTGCTGGGCTCGGCCGCGGCTCTCACCGCAGGCGCCCTCGCGCCCGTACAGCTCGCCGGGGCCATCCCGGCCGCCGCCGCGGCTACCTACGACTGGGTGGCCCTGGGCGACTCCTACACCGCCGGGGTCATAGCGGTCGCCGGCGACACCTTCGAAATCCCCCGCGACGGCTGCGAGCGCACCGACCAGTCCTACCCGCAGGTCATCGACCGGGACCTCAGCTCGATCGTCGAGCTGACCAACGTCAGCTGCGGTGCCGCCACCATCGAGAACGTCACCTTCCGGGCCCAGGAGCCGATCGGCCGTAACGTACCGGGCCTCCCCGAGGACCCGGACTACCCCTTCCCCCCGGTGCCTCCCCAGTCCGAGGCGGTGAAGTCCGACACCGACGTGATCACCGTCGGCGTGGGCGGCAACACCCTCGGGTTCGGCGACATCCTGCGCAAGTGCCTGGAACTGGGCCAGGGCAGCGGGGGCACGGGCACGCCGTGCAAGGACGACCTCGCCACCGGCATCCCCGACAAGCTGACCACGGTGAGCAAGGACTACGACCAGATGCTCGCCACGCTCCACGAGAAGGCCCCGAACGCCAAGATCCTAGCCGTCGGCTACCCCACGGTCATTCCCAAGGACACCTCCAAGTGCCAGTCCAACGACATACGCCAGTTCCTCTCGATCACCCCCGGTGACCTGGACTGGCTGCGCCAGGACGTCCTGGAACCCCTCAACAAGGCCATCGCGAAGTCGGCCGGCGCCCACAGCTTCGCCACCTTCGTCAACCTCTACGACTCCTCCGAAAAGCACAGCGTCTGTGATTCCGACAAGTGGGTCGAGGGCATTTTCGACAGCGACAACCGACCGGCCTTCGTGCACCCCAACGCCAAGGGTCACCGCAACGCCGCCGACCACGTCACATCGGCGATCCTGAACGCCCTCGCCCCGAACTGACCCGCACCAACGCGCGCTGAGCGAAGGCGAAGTCCCGACCAGCCCGCGGACCGAGTCGGGACTTCGTGGGAACCTCAGGCTCGGCTAACCGGTTAGCCGAGCCTGCTTCCATCGAGGAGCAAGTCCACAGCTGTGATCATCACTCAGGAACTCGGCTGGCACAGCCGCCGAAAGCAGGGCAGCCCCGGCGACCAAGCGAGCAGAAGATCAAATAGTTGGCTTGGGGCGCTGCTGACGGGACTTTTCGTTCCGATGCTCGTCATGCTCCGTGTCGCCGCAGACGTCACGATCGATGCCGCGTACGGTGTCGCGACCGGTGGCGCGGGCCCGTACGCGGGCCGCTCTCGGCCACGGGTCTCAGCCGTTCTCAACCACGGTGCTCAGTCGCGGTTCTCAGCTGCTCTCAGCCACGGTCGAGCCGGAGGGCGATGTCGACCACCTGCCGTGCGGTGGGGAAGGCGCCGTAGTTGTAGTTGACCGCGCCGGTGAGCAGGTTGACACCGTAGAACCTGTAGCGCCCGCCGACCTTCAGGGTGGCGAAGGCGCTGTTGGAGACGGTGACGCCGTTGCGCAGCGCGCTGTGGATGTCGAAGCCCCCCGCGCCGCTCGCGGCCACCCGCAGGTTGCCGGTCGCCACCAGCACGCCCGCGTTGGCGGGCGACTGCAGCAGCACCCGGGCCGACGTGGTGTCCAGGTCGAAGAGCGTCGTGCCGGTGGCCGCGCTGAGGTCGTTGTTGGTGTACCCGGCGCCCAGGACACCGGTCACGATCGGCGACGGGGGCGGACCGGCCAGCGCGCCGTCGGCCACGGTCTGTCCCGGGGCCGGGGTGCCCACCGGGTCGTCGAGGTTGTGGCGCAGGTTCTGCCCGGTGTCGCTGATCACCCGCAGCCGGTTGGCGGCGGGGTTGAAGTCGACGCCGAAGCCGGTACCGCTGAGCGGCACGGTCAGCTGCGAGACCTTGACCGCCTGGGACTGCCCACTGAGGGTGTAGACGCCCCCCTGGTTCCCGACGCCGTACAGCTTGCCGTTCTGTACGCGGTAGTCGATGCCGACGAGCGCGGTGTCACCGGTGAGCCCCTGGATCCTGCCGATGTCACGGGCGCGGCCGGGGGAGCGGATCTCGAAACCCACCAGGCGCTGGTCCGCGGTGAGCCCGACGACGTCGATGCCGGGCCTGGCCGCGGCCGACACCGCCGACGTGCCGGTGTCGGCCGCGCTGCTCGCCGCACCGCCCGCCACCGTGCCCAGTACCGCCACGACGGCGATGATCGTCCTTCGCATATGTCTCTCCTTCTCGGCCGGGCACCGCGGCACCCGTGTTTCGACGATGTCGGCGATCTCGGCGGCCTCGATGACAAGGCCGTCGCGGATCACATGGACTTCATCACACACAGTGACGGTGCGGTCCGGGAAAGGGGCGCCAGGTTACCGGCGTGTCTGGGATCGGCCGGGGATCCGCCCGGCCCGCCCCCGCACGAAGCCCGTACGAAGCCTGACGAAACCCGTGAAACCCCATCGCGCGTCCGACCCCCTCTCGGACCGGTGGGGCGGCCTGCCCGGGCCGCGGGACGCACGGGTGACGAGTCGGACTCTCGGTAAATAAAACGGTTCGTCTCGGTTCGTTTCAAACCCGGGTATCGCCCCAATCCATCAATACGGATCGTCTCGTTTCGGTTCGGAGTAGGCTGGGCGCATGTCCAACGAGAGCGGACCGGACCACTCCCGGCGCAAGGAGCGGTCCCGGCAGGCGATCTTCACGGCCACCCGCGCCCTGGTCACGGAGGAGGCGTACGAGAAGGTCACCGTCGAGGCCATCGCCGCCCGTGCCGGTGTCGGCAAGCAGACGATCTATCGGCGGTGGCCGTCGAAGAGCGCGGTCGTCTTCGCCGCCCTGCTGGCCCTGAGCGAGGACGCGGACGGGCAGTCGGTCGCGCTGCCGGACACCGGAGACCTTGAGGCGGACCTCAAACTCGTCATGCGCGCCACGGCCGAGGAGTTCGCCGACCCGTCCTTCGACCGGCTGATCCGGGCCCTCAACACCGAGGTCGCCAACGACGCCGCGCTGGCGGCCGAGTACCGCGAGAAGCTGGCCCAGCCGCTGGCGGAGGCGAAGAAAGCACGCCTGCGCCGCGCCCGGGAAGCCGGTCAGCTCGCCGCCGACGCCGACCTCGACCTGGTCCTCGAAGTGCTCTACGCCCCCCTCTTCCAGCGGTGGCTGCACCGCAGCGGCCCGCTGACCGCCGCGTACGCCGACTCGCTCGTCGACGTGACCCTCAGGGCCTTCGGCCCCTGAACAGCCCGTATCCGCGTCCGCGTCCCGGCGCTCCGCGCGGACCGGCCGGGCGCGGCGCCGGTGGAAGCACTCACGGCCCGATCTGTGTGAGCAGGGCGACGAGCCGGAGCACGCCGTAGGCGGCCGTCATGGTCTCGGCGGTGAAGGCGACGGTGCGCCCGCTCCTCGTGGCGCCGGGAACGAGGGCGGCCAGGTCCGCCGAACGTGGCTGATGGAGATCGACCTCGACCCGTAGCGGCCGGGAAACCAGGGTCGGCGGATTGCCGACGTGACGTCGCATGGCCTGACCGGCGCCCTGCCGCAGATGGTCTCGCGCCTCCTGCGGGTGCAGGGTGTCGGCCGCGTGCTGGCCGAGTCCTCGTTTGACCGGCACGGTGACCGCCCGGGGCACCAGCGCGCCGAACTCCTCGCACGCCGCCTCGTCCCCGCTGATCAGCACGACGGGCACGCCGTACGAGCCCGCCAGCAGGGTGTTGATCCCGATCTCACCGTAGGAGCGGCCGTTGACGCGGACGTCGAGGATGGCGTCGGTGATGGTGTGGGCGAGCACGGCGCCGCCGGTACCCGCGCGGGCGTGGTACCCGACGAACATCGTCACCCTGGCTCCGGCCTCCAAGCCCGCCAGCATGCCCATTTCACGAGGTTTGCCGCGGATCAGCCGGGCGCGCCGGTCGAGTTCCTCGGGCAGGATGTTGCGGTAGGAGCCGTGGGAGTCGGCCACCAGCACCTCGGCCGCCGGTTCGGCGTCGAACACCCCCTCCACCACGGCGTTGGCCTCCGCCGTCATCAGCCGTCGGCCGCGCTCGTAGTCGTAGCGTTCCGGGGTGGTCTCCGCGGGATGAACGATCCCGGCGACCCCCTCCATGTCCACCGAAATCAACACCTTGATTCCCATGGCCTTTTCTAGCACGCGTGCGGGGCGACGCCACGGCCACCAGAGAACGCCGACGCGGGGCCCTCCGCGACCCCCTGAGCCGCGAGAAGAGAGGAAGAACGTTTCCGCGGCTGTCCTACACTTGCGCGAGCGGGTTCAGCGTGATGGAGGTGGCGTGCAGCCGGAGGAACGCGGGGTTACGGGTGTCGCGATCTCCTGCGTTCTCGAACGCATCACCTACGCGAACGAGGAGACCGGCTACACCATCGCCCGGGTGGCCACCGACCGTTCCGGCGCCGACCTGCTGACCGTGGTCGGGCCGCTGCTGGGTGCCCAGCCCGGTGAGTCGCTGCGGCTGACCGGGCGCTGGGCCTCCCACCCCAAGTACGGCAAGCAGTTCGAGGTGTGGTCCTACGCCACCGTGCTGCCCGCCACCATCCAGGGCATCCGCCGCTATCTGGGCTCCGGGCTGATCAAGGGCATCGGGCCGAAGATGGCCGAGCGGATCGTCGACCACTTCGGCGTCGACACCCTGGAGGTCATCGAGACCACCCCCGAGCGGCTGGTGGAGGTCCCCGGGCTCGGCCCCAAGCGGACCAAGATGATCGGCGTCGCCTGGGAGGAACAGAAGATCATCAAAGAGGTGATGATCTTCTTGCAGGGGGTCGGCGTGTCCACCTCGATCGCGGTCCGCATCTTCAAGCAGTACGGCGACAAGTCCATCACGGTCGTCAAAGGCCAGCCCTACCGGCTCGCCGACGACGTGTGGGGCATCGGTTTCAAGACCGCCGACACCATCGCCCAGGCGGTGGGCATCCCGCACGACAGCCCCGAGCGCGTCAAGGCGGGCCTGCGCTACACCCTGTCGCAGGCCGCCGACGACGGCCACTGCTACCTCCCGGCGCCCAACCTCGTCGGCGACGCGGTGAAGATCCTGGAGGTTCCCGCCGAGCTGACCGCGCGGTGCCTGGAGGAGCTGGTCGCCGAGGAGGGCGTGGTCCGCGAGGACGTCCCGGTCGGCGACGGCAGCGTCCCGGCGGTCTACCTGGTGCCCTTCCACCGCGCCGAGCTGTCCCTGGCAGGGGCGCTGCGCTCCCTGCTGGCCTGCGAGCACGACCGGCTGGGCGCCTTCGCCTCCGTCGACTGGGACGCGGCGCTGAAGTGGCTGCGTACCAGGACCGGCGC
The DNA here is from genome assembly GCF_055690525.1 of Streptosporangium sp. H13245. Classification (NCBI taxonomy): domain Bacteria; kingdom Bacillati; phylum Actinomycetota; class Actinomycetes; order Streptosporangiales; family Streptosporangiaceae; genus Streptosporangium; species Streptosporangium sp. H13245. Next base: position 96,000 of record NZ_JBSZKT010000026.1, read on the forward strand.
CGATCTGGCCGCCGAGCAGGCCGACTCGGTGCGGCTGGCGCTGACGCGGAAGGTCGCGGTGCTGACCGGCGGCCCCGGCTGCGGCAAGAGCTTCACCGTACGCTCCATCGTCACCCTGGCCCGCGCCAAGAAGGCGAAGGTGATCCTGGCCGCGCCCACCGGCAGGGCGGCCAAGCGCCTGGCGGAGCTGACCGGCCACGAGGCCACCACCGTGCACCGGCTGCTGCAGCTGCGTCCCGGCGGGGAGGCCACCTACGACCGCGACAACCCCCTGGACGCCGATCTGGTCGTGGTCGACGAGGCCTCGATGCTGGACCTGCTGCTGGCCAACAAGCTGGTCAAGGCCGTCGCCCCGGGCACGCACCTGTTGTTCGTGGGGGACGTCGACCAGCTGCCCTCGGTCGGCGCGGGCGAGGTGCTGCGGGACCTGCTCGCCGCCGAGGAGGAGATCCCCCGGGTACGGCTGACCCACATCTTCCGCCAGGCGCAGGAGTCGGGAGTGGTCGTCAACGCCCACCGGGTCAACACCGGCCTGCCCCCGGCGCTGGAGGGCATGACCGACTTCTTCCTGTTTCCCTGCGAGGAGGCCGAGGACATCGCGGCGCTCACCGTGGACGTGGTCGCCAACCGCATCCCGCGCAAGTTCGGCCTCAACCCGCGCCGCGACGTACAGGTCCTGTCCCCGATGCACCGGGGCCCGGCGGGGGCGGGCAACCTCAACAACGCGCTGCAGGAGGCGCTGACCCCCTCCCGGGAGGGCATGCCCGAGCGCCGCTACGGCGGGCGGGTCTTCCGGGTCGGCGACAAGGTCACCCAGCTGCGCAACAACTACGAGAAGGGCGCGGCGGGGGTGTTCAACGGCACCGTGGGCCTGGTCGTCGACATCAGGCCCGACGACCACAAGCTGACCGTGCTGACCGACGAGGACGAGAACGTCGAGTACGCCTTCGATGAGCTCGACGAGCTGGCCCACGCCTACGCGGTGTCGATCCACCGCTCCCAGGGCAGCGAGTACCCGGCGGTGGTCATCCCGCTGGCCACCAGCGCGTGGATGATGCTGCAGCGCAACCTGCTCTACACCGCGATCACCCGGGCCAAGAAGCTCGTCGTCATCGTCGGCTCGCGCCGCGCGCTGGCCCAGGCGGTACGCACCCGGGGAGCCGGGCGCCGCCACACCAGCCTCACCCACCGCCTGCGCGGACACTGAGGGCCGCCACCGGGCTCCTCCGGCAGTGACCCCGGGGCCGCTGAGGCCCGGCGCGGGGTGACGACCAGCGCGGTCGCGCCCAGCACGACCCGGCACGGCCCCGGCGGCACCGGGGCCCCGACGTCACGGCTCCGTCGTCGGCCGACGACGCTCAGCGGACGGCGGCCGGTGAGGTGATCCGGCGCGAGAGGCCGAAGGAGCCCTCCGCCGCTTTCACGCCCTCGTAGGAGCCGTTGGATACGGCCGGGGCACGGCGATTCACGGCCAGAAGTCGCCGGGGTGAACGTTCACCCACCGGAGCGGCGCTTTTACGCCCGAGCCCTTGACCTGGCCACTTTGCTTTCCCCTGACTCTCGGCTGGCATTTTTCTGACTTTACGAAGAGTCCGAAACGTTACCAAACCGGTCGCAACCATGTTCAGTCACCATGCATCTCCTATTAGTGTTTTAAGAGCAGTTTGCTGTAGTGGGGGAGAGAAATTGTGCTGACCGTGGAACGCCGACGCCTCAGGACGCCGCTGGCCGCTCTGGCCCTGGCGACCGCGACGGTGCTGGCCACCGCCTGCTCCGGAGGGGCGGACCCGAAGGCCACCGCCGGCCCCGGCGCCGCCTCGGGACCTGGCGCGGGTGAGGCCAGCACGCCGCCCGCGTCGGAGATAAAGATCAGTCCTGCCACGGGCAGCAAGACCGTGCGCCCGAACAAGAAGGTCGTCGTCGCGGCCTCCAGCGGCGCGCTGGAGGAGGTCACCGTGGAAAGCGGCGGCCAGGCGCTGGAGGGCGACTTCGACGCCAAGCGCACCAAATGGGTCTCTACTACGCCCATGATGCCGGCCAGCGACTACACCGTGTCGGCCCGGGCGGTGGACGGCACGACCGCCAGCGGCTCCTTCAGGACGCTCAAGCCCGAGCACGAGCTTGAGGTGGCCGACGTGACCCCGGCGATCAAGGGGGAGAAGGTCGGCGTGGGGGCGCCGATCATCGTCACCTTCAACCAGCAGGTCGCCAACAAGGCCGGGGTGGAGGAGGCCCTGGAGGTCAAGGCGCAAAAGCCGACCCCGGGCGCGTGGCGCTGGATCAACGACACGACCGTGATCTACCGGACCGCGAAGTTCTGGCAGCCCCACCAGAAGGTGACCTTCACCGCCCGCCTCAAGGGCGTACAGGGCGGCAAGGACATGTACGGCGTCAAGGACATGACCAAGGTCATCCAGATCGGCGCGGCCCAGGTCTCCACGATCGACACCCGCAAGCACAAGATGATCGTCAAGCGGGACGGCAAGGTCGTGCAGACCATGCTGATCAGCGCGGGCAACGCCAGCACCCGCGAGTACACCACCACCAGCGGCGTCCACCTGGCGATGGGCAAGGCCAACCCCGAGCGCATGATCTCCCCGGGCCGCAAGAAGGGCGAGCCCGGCTACTACGACCTCATGATCAACCACGCGGTGCGCTTCTCCAACAGCGGCGAGTACGTGCACGCGCTGAACAACGTGTGGGCCCAGGGACGCCAGAACGTCAGCCACGGCTGCATCAACTCCCGCCCCGACCAGGCCAAGTGGTTCTACAACCAGGTCCAGCGCGGCGACGTGATCACCATCAGGGGCACCAACCGCGAGATGGAGTGGAACAACGGCTGGGGCTTCTGGCAGCTGTCGTTCAAGGAATGGCGCAAGGGCAGCGCCCTGGCCTGAGCACCCCGGGCCGGGGCGGCGGGCGCGGCGAAAAACGGGCCGCGCCCGGCCGGGCGGGCGCGGTAGCGTGTGCGGCGGGCGAGCGGCGGGACCGGCCGACGCCGACGATCGGGACGTTCTCAGAGGGGAACCGGGTGAGACTCCAGGCGCAGGTGCTGATCTTCGACGCCGACGACACGCTGTGGGAGAACAACGTGTTGTTCGAGCGGGTCATCGAGGACTTCCTCGACTGGCTGGCGCATCCGACCCTGGACCGGACCCAGACCCGCGCCGTCCTCAACGACATCCAGGCGGCCAACGCCGTCACCCACGGCTACGGCAGCAAGATGTTCCTGCGCAGCCTCGGCGAGTGCTTCGAGCGGCTGCGCGAGCGTCCCGCGACCGAGGCCGAGCGCCGCCGCATCGACGAGCTGATCCTGGCCCTCACCGAGCACCGGGTGGAGCTGGTCCCGGGCGTCACCGAGACGCTCACGGCCCTCGGTGAGCGCTACGAGCTGCTCCTGCTCACCAAGGGCGACCTGGAGGAGCAGCGGCGCAAGCTGGAGGCCTCACAGCTGGCCCACCACTTCCGCGAGGTGCACATCGTGATGGAGAAGGACGTCGCCACCTACCGGTGGCTCGCCCGTGAGCACGCGCTGGCGCCCGCGACGACCTGGATGATCGGCAACTCCCCGAAGTCGGACATCCTTCCCGCCCGGCAGGCGGGGATGAACGCCGTCTTCATCCCCAACGAGAACACCTGGGCGCTGGAGCAGAGCGACCTCGACCCCGGCGACGAGCGGGTGCTGCGGCTGGGCAGGTTCCCCGAGCTGCTGGACCACTTCTGAGGAAGCAGCCTCTCACAGGAGGGTGAGCTGGGCCTGCCGGGGCAACGCCAGCGGCAGGGGCTGCTCGGGCCGCGTCGGCCCCATCCCGTAGCGGGCCGCCAGCTGCAGGACCTGGCCGGTCAGGCCGCGCACGTAGGCGGGCTCGGCGTCGGCGCTCCTGCCGTACAGCTCGGCGTAGCGGGGCACGAGCGCCCGGTGGTGCTCACCCAGCCAGGCCAGATACCACTCGCGCGCCCCGGGGGGCAGGCGCAGCACCTGCGGGACGCAGCTGACGGCCCCGGCGTCGGCGATGCGCCGTACGGTGGCCGCGAGCTGGTCGGGGGAGTCGGTGAGCAGCGGCAGGATCGGCGCCATCGCCACCCCGCACGCCACCCCCCGCTCGTTCAGCTCGGCGACCAGCTCCAGGCGTTTTTGCGCGCTGGGCGCGCCGGGCTCGACGCTGCGGCGGATCCGGTCGTCGACGAACGCGATCGAGACCACCGCCCCGGCCCCCGGGGTGGCGGCCAGCAGGTCGGCGTCGCGCAGGATCAACCGGCTCTTGGTGTGCACGGTGAACGGCGCCCCGGCCTCGCGCAACGCCGCCACCAGGCCCGGCATCAGCCGGTAGACCTCCTCCACGCCCTGGTAGCAGTCGCCCCCCACCCCCACGGTGACGTGCTCGCCGTCCCAGCGTGAGCCCAGCTCCGCGCGCAGCCGCCGGACGATGTTGGTGCGCACCACGATCCGCGACTCGAAGTCGCCTTCGGCGTTCAGCCCGAGATAGCGGTGCCCGCGGCGCACCGAGCAGTAGCGGCAGGCCTGGGCACACCCCCGGTAGGGGCTGACCGCCCAGCCCTCGGGCGTACGGTCCAGCGCGGTGCGTGCCTGCACCTCGTAGCAGGTCAGCGCCCCGTGGACCCTGGTCAGCGCGGAGCGCTCGATCCGCGGCCTGGCGTCGGGCGGCGCGGCGAGCAGGGGAGGCGCGTCCCATCGCATACGGCTCAGTGGAACACGCTTTCGACACCACTCGCAAGCCGGGCAGGTCGTGGCGCCGGACGGCGCCGCCGCCGGAGGCCGGCCGCTGGCGAACGGCGGTAAATGGTATGTTTATCCCGATTTTCGGGGGAGTGGTGTGATCATGGCGTGGTTGATGCTGGCAGGGGCGATCATCGCCGAGATCGTGGCGACCACCGCCCTCAAACTGAGCGACGGATTCGCCCACAAGGGCTGGTCGGTCGTCGTCGTCGCCGGATACGTCGCCGCCTTCGTCCTGCTGGCCCAGACGCTCAAACTGCAGATGGAGGTCGGCACCGCCTACGCCGTCTGGGCCGGGGTCGGTACCGCCGCCATCGCCGCCATCGGCGTGCTCTTCCTCGGCGAGACGATCAACCTCGCCAAGGTCGCGGGCATCGTCCTGATCATCGGCGGCGTCGTGGTGCTCAACCTGGCCGGAAGCGCCCACTGACCCCCGCGCGCCCCCCGGATAACGGCTCGCCCGCCACCGGGCGGCTGCCCTACCCTGGCCGGGTGCTGAAGCCTTCCTACCCCATCCGGACCGACCGGCTGGTCCTGCGCCCCTACACCCCCGCCGACCTCGACGCCCTGTACGCGATGCACCGCCTGCCCCAGGTCACCCGCTACCTGCAGTGGGGGCCGCGCGACCGCGAGCAGACCCGCGAGGCGCTGGAGAGAAAGATGAACGAGACGGCCCTGCTGGACGAGGGGCAGGCCCTCACTTTGGCGGTGGAGCTCGCCGCCACCGGCGAGCTGCTCGGCGACGTCCTCCTGGTCTGGCACAGCCGCGCACACCGGGGCGGCGAGATCGGCTACGTCTTCCACCCCGACCACCACGGCAGGGGATACGCCACCGAGGCGGCCCGGGTCCTGCTGGAACTCGGCTTCGACGGCCTGGGCCTGCACCGCATCGTCGGACGCCTCGACGCCCGCAACGAGGGCTCGGCCCGGGTGCTGGAGAAGCTCGGCATGCGCCGCGAGGCCCACCTCGTCGACAACGAGATCATCAAGGGCGAGTGGACCAGCGAGATCGTCTACGCCATCCTGCACCGCGAGTGGCGCGCCCGCCGCTGATCCCCCGTACCGCTGAGCCTCCGCACCGCGCGGCCGAGGCGTCCGGGCGGACGCCGAGACCTTCGGCCCCGGTCCCGTCGGCGGGCTCCGGTTGAACGACGGGCACACACAGGGCACCATGTCTGCGATGACCATTCTGCATCTCGCCCTGGCCTCCGACTGGGACGCCGCCCGCCAGGCGGGGGAGTACCGCGTCTCCACCCTCGGCCAAACCCTCGACGAGGTCGGCTTCATCCACGCCTGCGCCGACCACGACCAGCTGCGCGGCGTCGCGGAGCGCTTCTACCGCGGCGTCGCCGACCCCCTGGTGCTGCTCAGCGTCGACCCCGCCGGGCTCGACGTCCGCATGGAGGTCCCCGACGACGCCCCCGAGGCGTTCCCGCACATCTACGGCCCCCTCCCGGTCAGCGCGGTGACCTCCGTCGTGCCGTTCACCCCGCCCGGCCCCCTTCAGTAGGCTCCGCGCATGACCGACGTATCCGGACCGACGATCCGCACCCTCGACTCCATGGTCGTCTACACCAACCCGTGGATCAGCGTGCGCGAGGACCGCATCGAGCGCCCCGACGGCTCACACGGCATCTACGGCGTCGTGGACGTGCCCGACTTCGCCATCGTCATCCCCATGGAGAACGACGGCTTCCACCTCGTGGAGGAATACCGCTACCCGGTGCGGCGGCGCACCTGGAACTTCCCCCAGGGCGGCGTCAAGGACAGCCCGTCGCCCCTGTTCACCGCCCACACCGAGCTGACCCAGGAGACCGGCCTGCGCGCCACCTCGATGACCCACCTGGGACGCCTGGACAACGCGCACGGCACGACGGGCCAGAACTACGACATCTTCCTGGCCACCGGCCTGACCGCCGGTGCCCACGAGCGCGAGCACACCGAGCAGGACATGCGCCAGGACTGGGTCTCCCGGGCCGAGCTGGAAAAGATGATCCTGCGCGGCGCCATCACCGACAGCAACTCGATCGCCGCCTACGCCATGCTCCTGCTGCGCGGCGCGGCCTGAGAGACCGGCCCCGCCCCCTCTGCGCCGACCACATCACCGCAAAACCGGTGATCTCACCTCCCACACGACGGCCTCGCGGCGGTACGCTCAGCCCATGTCGAACCTGATCGTCATCCTCCTCCTGACGGCGGTCATCGTGGCGGCGATCATCGCCCTGATCGTCTTCGCGGTACGAGCGGCACAACGTCCCAGAAACGCCCTGGTCGGCGGGGGAATCGGCCCCGAGCTCGTCGAACGGCTCCTGGAACTCAAGGCCTCCGGCCAGTTCGACCAGGCCGTCTTCCTGGTCCGCGGCGAGACCGGCATGAGCCACCGCACCGCCGCCCGGTTCGTCAGGAAGCTCAAGCCCGCGCCCCCGCCCTGACCTCTCCTCAGCCGGTGCCCTCGCCTGCGGGGGGCGGCGGGGGAGCTGGGCGGCCGATGCCGCCCAGCAGGTTGGCGACCAGGGCTTCGGCGAACTCCTCGGTCAGCGGCCGGTCGGGGATGAGCAGCCGGTGGTAGCAGGCCCCCCACAGCTGGTCGACGGCCACCTCAGGATCCAGGTCCTCGCGCAGCTGACCGCGCTGCCTGGCCCGCTCCAGGGCCCGTACGGCCAGCGCCCGGCGCGGCCCCGAATAGCGTTCCCGGTAGACGGCCGCCAGTTCGGGATCGGTCTGGGCCTGGCCGATGAGCTGCGGCACGACGGTCCCGGCCCGGGTGTCGCGCATCAGATGGACGAACGCTTTCAGCTGCGCGGTGAGATCGGCGGCGATGTCACCGGTGTCGGGAAAGGCCAGGATGGGGCCGACCACGCCGAAGTAGCCCTCCAGGGCGAGCGCCCCCTTGGAGGGCCACCACTTGTGCAGCGTGACCCGGCTCGCCCCCGCCAGGGCGGCGACCTTCTCGACGGTGAAACCGGCCATGCCCTCGGCCAGCAGGAGCTCACCGGCCGCCCGCAGCACCTCCCGGCGTACCTGGTCGGCCGGACGGCGCCCTCGCCCGCGCCGGGCGGGCGGGGCGGCGGGCGGGCTGGGGTGCGTCACGCTCAACCTCCCGGGAACGCGCACGCGGCGCGGCCACACAACATATGTACACAGCGTACATAGTTTTGCGGGGAAACCACCCGCGGGCACCGTACCCGCCACGGCCGCGAAGACCCGCACGGGTGGGCGCTTTGTCGTTGATGGGTGGTGTGCGAGCATGGTCGGCGTAGGCGAGTGCGGAACGAGGAAGCCGGTGTGAATCCGGCGCGGTCCCGCCACTGTGATCGGCGAGCGAACCCCGACGAAGCCACTGCCCGGACCACGGGTGGGAAGGCCGGGGCGAGCCTCGACCCGAGAGCCAGGAGACTCACGCGGTCGCCTCCTCGATGAACTGGGGCGGATCTCCCCGGAGAGGAGCTGGGTTCTCATGCCCGTCGAGCCGGTGGCCGCGCCGAGAGGCCCTGCCGCGTTCCCTCTTTCCGATCCGCCCCGTTGTGCAGATTCCGTGAGAGGAACACGTCATGACGGGCAGACGCCCCACCCCCCTCCTGCTCGCCCTCCTGGTATCCGGAGTGCTGGCCGCCTGCGGCGGCGCCCCGGCTGAGAACGCCCCCGCCCCCGCCGCCCCGGCCGCCTCCGCGCCCGCGGGCTTCCCGCTCACCCTCGACAACTGCGGCGTGAAAAGCACCTACGAGCGGCCGCCGCAACGGGCGATATCGATGAACCAGCACGCCACCGAGGTGATGCTGGCGCTCGGCCTGGAGAAGTCGATGATCGGCACCGCCTACCTCGACGACAAGGTGCTGCCGGAGTACCAGGCGGCCTACGACGCCATCAAGGTCGTCTCGAAGGAGTACCCGGCCTATGAGGCCCTCCTGGCCGAGGAGCCCGACTTCGTCTACGGCGGCTTCGACAGCACCTTCGACGAGAAGGAGGGCCGTAGCCGCGACGCCCTGCACAAGGCCGGTATCAAGACGTACCTGAACGTCGAGGAGTGCGCCGAGGGCGCGGTGCCCATCAGCCTGATGGACACCGAGATCCGCAACGTCGCGAAGATCTTCGGCGTCCCCGGCCGGGCCGAATCGCTGATCACCACGTTGCGGGCGCCCCTCGACACCGTGAGGACCACGCTCGGCGACGCCGCCCCGGTCAAGCTGTTCGTCTACGACAGCGGCGACAAGACCGCCTTCACCGCCGGAGGCAAGGGCGTCGGCAACGAGATCATCAAGCTGGCCGGGGCGGAGAACGTGTTCGCCGACGTCGACAAGGTGTGGGGCGACGTGTCGTTCGAGCAGGTCGCCGAGCGCGCGCCCGACTGGATCGTCATCTACGACTACGGCGACCAGCCGGTGGCCGACAAGGAGAGGTTCCTGCTGGCCAACCCGGCGCTGAAGGACGTACCGGCCATCAGGAACAAGCGGTTCGCGGTGCTGCCGCTGTCGTCGGTCGTCCTCGGCGTACGGGCCCCGGCGGCCGTCGAGGCGCTGGCCCGCCAGCTGCACGCCGACCGCTTCAAGTGAAACCGCTTCAGGTGGAACCGCTTCAGGTGAAACCGCTTCACGTGAGCGAACCGGCCGCGAGCGCCGTGCTTCCGGCACGGCGCCCGGGACCGCCATACCCGGTCGTGATCGGCCTGCTCGTGCTCCTGCTCGGCGCGGCGGGCACCGCGGCCGTCGCGGCCGGGTCGGTGGCCCTGCCGGCCGGGCAGGTGTGGGGCATCCTGCTGCACCACCTGCACCCCGCCCTGGCCGAACCGGCCTGGACACCCGTACGCGAGACCATCGTGGTGGACGTACGGCTGCCGAGGGTCGTCCTGGCGGGGGCGATCGGCGCGGGCCTGTCGGTCTGCGGCATGGCCCTGCAGGCCCTGGTACGCAACCCGCTGGCCGACCCGATGCTGCTGGGGGTCTCCTCCGGCGCCAGCGTCGGGGCGGTCACCGTGGTGGTGTTCGGCCTGAGCGTGTTCGGCGCGTTCAGCCTGCCGATCGCGGCCTTCCTCGGGGCGCTGGCCGCGCTGGTGGCGGTCTACTTCCTGGCCCGCTCGGGCGGGCGCATGACGACGGTGCGGCTGGTGCTGGCCGGGGTGGCCACGGCCGAGGTGCTCTCAGCCGTGGCCAGCTTCCTGGTGGTGACCTCCAACGACCCGCACAAGACGCAGGCGGCGGTGCGCTGGATGCTGGGCGGCCTGGCCGGGACCACCTGGACGGTGGTGGGGATTCCGGCGGTGGCCGTCCTGGTGGGGACCGTCGTGCTGGTCGGGGTGTCTCGGCCGCTGAACCTGCTGCTGGCCGGGGAGGAGGCCGCGGCCTCGCTCGGGCTGGACGTGCACCGCTTCCGGGCGGCGCTGTTCGTGCTGGTCGCCATGATGATCGGCACGATCGTCGCGGTCAGCGGCACCATCGGCTTCGTCGGACTGATCATGCCGCACGTCGTCCGGTTGCTGATCGGCGCCGACCACCGCCGGGCGCTCCCGGCGACGGCGCTGCTGGGCGCGGCCTTCCTCATCGCGGCCGACCTGGCCGCCCGCACCCTGATCGCGCCGGAGGAGATCCCGGTGGGCATTATCACCGCGCTGGTCGGCGGCCCGTTCTTCCTGTGGCTGATGCGGAGGCGTTCCAAGTGACACTGACCGCGGAGAACGTGTCGGTCCGCGTCGGCGGCCGCGACCTGGTCAGCGAGGTCTCGCTGGAGGTCGCCGAGGGGGAGATGCTCGCCCTGGCCGGTCCCAACGGCGCGGGCAAGTCAACCCTGCTGCGTACCTTCTACCGGGCGCGCAGGCCGACCGGCGGCCGGGTGCTGCTCGACGGCGAGGACGTGTGGCGCATGCCGCCGGGCCGCCTGGCCCGCCGCCTGGCCGCCGTACTCCAGGAGAGCGGCGGCGATTTCGAGCTGTCGGTGTACGACGTCGTCGCCATGGGCCGCACCCCGCACAAACGGGCCTTCGACGGCGACAACGCGGCCGACAGGGCGATCATCGCCGACGCGCTGGAGCGGCTCGACGTGACCGCCCTGGCGTACGCGCCCTTCGACCGGCTGTCGGGCGGGGAGAAGCAGCGGGTGCTCATCGCGCGGGCGCTGGCCCAGCAACCGGGCACGATGGTGCTGGACGAGCCGACCAACCACCTGGACCTGCGCCACCAGCTGGACGCGCTGAACCTGGTACGCGGCCTCGGCGTCACCTCGGTGGTCGCCCTGCACGACCTCAACATGGCCGCCGCGTTCTGCGACCGCGTCTGCGTCATGGACGCCGGTCGCGTCGTCGCGCTCGGCACCCCCGCCGACGTGCTGACCCCCGCCCTGCTCGCCGAGGTCTACCGGGTCGACGCCGAGGTGAGGCCCCACCCGGAAACCGGGGTGCCGCAGGTGAGCCTGCGAACCGGAGGGGGCCGCGCCACGAAAGGTCAATGACCACAGGCGGCAGGGTCACGTCCGGCCGGCCGGCGCGCGAGCATCGTCCCGACGGCGAAAGCGCCGAGCACGCAGCCGATCTGCGCAAGGGCGACAGAGGTGGGCAGGGAAGGGAGTCTCCCCAGGTCGCCCAGCGCCGCTACCGGCAGCGACAGCAGCAGTGCCGCGCGCCGGCCCACCGTGGACCGTGCCGCGTATCCCGCTGCCGCCGCCATGACGACGAGCCAGGGCACAGGTTTCCAGAGTGCGATCTCATGGTTGACGGCCGCGTCGAGCACACTCCTGCCGACCTTGCTGGCGACCAGCCCGACCAGGCCGAACGGCATCCAGAGCATGAGTGCGCGCCGGGAGATGAGCGACATCCCGGTGCGGGCCGGACGGGTGAGGGCGACGGCGACCGCCACCACCTGCGCCAGGAGGGGCAGGCCGACGTTCGGCAGCGCCAGCAGGGGCGGGGTGAGGTGCGAGCTGCCCGACAGATACAGCACGAAAGCGAGCGCGCCCAGTGTGGCGATCCCCCGGTGGCGGAGCGCGACCGCGAGCACGGGCAGGGCGAAGACGACGATCGGCCCAGCCCAGCGCAGGAGCGACCACGGCTCTTGCGTCCAGTGGTGCAGCAGGCCAGGGCCGCTCTGGGCCAGCGACAGGATCTGGCGGGCCAGCGTGTCGGTCAGGACGAGAACGGGCCACAGCGCCATGCCCACGGCCATGGCGTCCCGCCAGGCGGGCGCCGACCCCGTGCCGAAGGCCCGCCGGTAGTGCACGCGAGCCGCGCCTGCCAGCAGGTCGGCCGTGTCGGCGAGGTGCGGGCGGGTCTGGCCGGGCCGTGATCCGGCCAGCAGTACGCCGATCATGTCCTCCTCGTGCCGCGTGCGGTGATCAAAGGGATAGCAGGCCAGGAGCCGCCGGTATCGGGCTTCGAGGGAGCTCACGCCATTCCCCCGAGACCCGCGGCGCGCAGCCGCGTGGAAGCCGCTCGCGCGTGACGGCGCATCCGCTCGGCCTCCGCCGCCAGCCGGGCCGCCCCGTCATCGGTCAGCCTGTAGTACCGCCGGACCCTGCCGTCCACGATCTCCTCGCGATCCTCGGCGATGAGGCCCTCTTCCCGCAGCCGGTCGAAGGCGGCGTACAGGGTTCCGGCGCGCAGCCGTACCCGGCCCGCGGAGATCTGTTCGACGTCGGTGATGACGCCGTACCCGTGTTGAGGACCGGCGACGAGCGCGGTAAGGATCAGGAAGGTGGGTTCCTGCATCGATCTCATTCGATCATCATATACCGATGATCTTTATATTGACGGTGATCCGTAGCGGGCAGAGTTCGATCGACGGACCCGCGCGGCCACCTCGAACGGGCAGTCCGCACGGAAGGCGCCCTGCCTTTGCCCCTGCTCGTACAGCTCGCGAAGCGCCGCCGGGAGCATGTCGGCCGCCGGGGCGGTGGTGGTGGGCCATCCGGCGAGAGCCTCGTGCGCCAGCAGCGCCGTCAGGCGCGGCCTGGCCGCGACCACGTCGACGAAGCCCGTCAGGACCTCGCGCATCCCCTCGTACGGCTCGCGCTCGGCGGCGCGGTCGATGACCGGGCGCCACGCACCGGCCAGCCCGGCCAGCTCGGCCGCGTACAGCGCGTCCTTGCTGCCGAAGTGGTAGTAGATCATGCGCTCGTTGACGCCCGCCCGCTTCACGATCGACTGGACGCGGGTTCCCTCGCGGCCGCGTACGGCGAACTCCTCGGCGGCCGCTACCCGGTGGGCTGCGACGGCACCCACAGCCTCGTCCGCGAACAGGCCGAGATCCCCTTCCCCGGCACGACGGGCCGCGAGGTGGCCCGTTTCGGCGACGTCGTGCTGCCCGCCTCGGTGGTGTCCGGGACGGGGGAGCTGCGGGTGCCCGGAGCCGGTCGCGTGCTACCCGGTTTCACCCGTACCGCGACCGGTGTCTTCGTCCACGCGTCGTTCCGGCCGGGCGTCCACCGGATCGCCGCGATCGAATGGGAGGACTCGCCCGCGAGCCGGGGCGGTCCCATCTCGCTGGACCGGCGCCGGATGACCCGGCCGGGCCGTGAACGGGGGAAGCGCGTATTTAGGTAGGCCCTACTCGTGCGCCGGGGATCGGAGCCGCCGATCCTTGCGGCATGCGTCGCATGCTGCGGTTCCTGATCGTCTCCGCCCTGGCCGCCGTCGCCCTGGCGGCGGTTCCCGCCACCGCCAACGCCGAGACCAGCGTACGGCTCCGCCTGACGATCGACCTCGTCAGGCAGCACGAGAACCCGGACTCCGACGGCGCGTCGGGCAACTACTACCCGAAGATCTTCTTCGGCACCGACGCGCCGCAGGAACGCTCCCCGGTGGAGAGCGCCGAGTTCCACCCCAACACCTTCGAACCGCCCTGGGTCTTCACGCATGTCGCGTCCGTCGCGCCCGACCAGCACACCGTCCGGGTCCGGGTCGAGCTGTGGGACGAGGACGGCGGGCTCAGCGGCGGGGACGACCAGCTCGACATCGACCCCACCGACCGCAGCCTCGACCTGGACCTGACCTACCAGCTCACCACCGACACCTGGACGGGCGAGAGCATCGTCCCCAAGCAGAGCGACTTCATCGGCGACGGCGACTCCGGCTTCCCCGGAGCCCACGACGGGAAGATCGCCGAGATCGGCCTGGGCATCCAGCGGACCAGCGACCTGCCCGACACCGACGGCGACGGCATCTACGACGTCGTCGAGCTGCACGGCATCCGTCACCCCGACGGCAGCCTGATGCACGACCTCAGGGCACTCGGCGCCAGCCCCTGCCGCAAGACGATCGTGGTGGTGGCCAGCTGGATGTCCGGCGCCGCGGACGGCCACGACCACAGGCCCAAGCAGGCGGCGATCGACGAGGTCAAGGCCGCCTTCAACGGCTCGCCGGTGGAACGGGCGCCGACCTGCCCCTATGTCGGCTCGATCTGGACCCGGGGCGCGGAGGTGCTGGTCATCCCCGGCCGCGCCGAACTCGAGACCACCGTCCTGCCTCTCGACAGCACCACGTATCGCAGCATGCGCCAGCTGGCCCTCAACCCGCAGCGAGCCCGTTTCGTGCATTTCGTGCTCTTCGGCCACCAGATCGCCGCGGGCAGTCCCATGTCCGGCCAGTGCTGCGAAGCCGATCGCGGCGACAAGGACTTCATCGTGACGCTGGGCGCGTGGCGGGTGGCCTGCGTGGGCCCCGGCACCGACGGCGTGCTCGACACCCTCGCCCCCGCCGACGACGACCAGAGGGTGGGGGACTTCATCCTGGTCGGCGACGACCGTACCTGTGACACCACCGCCGCCGGACTCGACGAGCAGGTGGTCCCGGTCGGCACGGGCCGTGACGACGCCCGGGTCGGGACCGTACGCGACCAGTCCCTCACCCTCATGCACGAGCTCGGCCACGCCCTCGGCCTGGCGCACGGCGGCTTCGAGCCCACCAACGGCAAGCCCAACTACCTCAGCGTCATGAACTACGGGTTCAACCCCTTCGGCATCCCGCTCGGCCCGGCCCGCGCACCGGCGCGCCTGGACTACTCCGACGGCCTGCTCCCCAGGCTCGACAAGAACAACCTGCGCGAGGCCGACGGCATCGGCGACGGCACCGACTTCACCCGATGGATCGACGGCTCCGGCGTGGAGTCGTGGGGTCCCGGCAACGCCGCCCTCGACTGGAACGGCAACCGCGTCATCGACCCCGGCACCATTCCCCGCGTGGACGTCAACGCCGACGACGACACCTGTGTGCTGCCCGGTACCGACGGGCTGCAGACTCCCAAACACCCCGGCGACGCCTTCGGCGGTGGCGGCATCGTGCGGGGGCCTGACGGCGACTGCGACACCACTCCCGTTGTCAAGGACTTCGGCCGGGCCGACCTCCTGGACGACTTCGACGACTGGCACAACCTGAGGTACCGGGCCGAAGGCTCTCCCGACGCCGGATCCGACGGCATCTTCCCCTCCGGCCCCGAGTTCACCTGGGACGCGGCCCTGGCCCGCGAGCTCGGCATCCGCCGCTTCTACGACCCCGACGTGACGGTGACCAAGACCGCCGACCGGGCCCAGGCCGAACCCGGCGACACCATCGCCTACTCCGTGAAGGTCGGCAACGCCGGACCCGGCCTGGCCACGTCGGTCCAGCTCACCGACACCCTCCCCGACGGCACCGAGGCCGGTCGTACCCTCGCCGACCTGGCTCCCGCCGCCACCGCCACCGAGACGTTCACCCACACCGTGCCCTGCACCGCCACCGACGGCAGTGTCGTGACCAACCGCGCCTCGGTGACCGCGAAGAACCGGGCCGGCGGCCCCGAGGCCAACACCGCCGACAACACCGGCTCCGTCTCCACCACCGTGAGGCGGCCCGTCCTCGCGCTCACCGCGACCGCCACGCCCACCGCGCACGCCGCCTCGGCCGTCACCACCACGCTCACCGCGACCAACACCGGCGGCGCCGCGGCCACCGGCGTCACCCTCACCCACACGCTGCCGCCGTCGGTCTACTACAGCACCGCGCTCGACCAGGGCTCCGGCCCCCGGCCGACGTCCGTCTCCGGCACCACCCTGACCTGGCGGCTCGGCTCGCTCGCCCCCGGCGCGACCGCGTCGATCGCCTTCACCGGCCGTTCCAGCCTGCTCACCCCCACCGGCACCGCGCTGACGGCAAACACCACGATCACGTACGGCAGCGCGGGCGGCTGCGCCTACCCCCCGATCTCGGCCACGTCGGCCTCCACCGTCACCGAGGCCACCCCCACCCGCGATCCCCGGATCGTCACCCTCTGGGCCCTGCTCGGCAACCGCACCCCCGAACTCCTGGCGCGCGTCCAGGCCACCGACACCCGCTACGACCGCGACGCCGACGGGCGCCTGTCGCAGGAGGAGGCCTCGGAGGCCCTGAGCCTCGCGCTCCTGCAGCCCCGCACCCTGGCCGCCGAACTCCTGGCCACCTACCTCAACGTGGCCGACCGCCGCGTCAACGCCGCCACCGCGGTCCACACGCTCACCCTTGAGCGCCTCCACCTCCACACCGTCGCCGACGCCGCCCGCCACGCCCAGGGCGTCCTGCGCCTGCCGCCGCTGACCAACCTGATCCGCTACACCGACGCCACCCTGGCCCTCACCCAGATCAACTCCGGCCTCGCCGCCCGCTACTGACCGGCACTGTGCCGCCTTTGTCTCGTAGGTATTTGGGCCGGTAGCGGGCGGGCATTTCTGCACAGACCGCGGGCGGGGTGAGGCGCTTTCCTTAGGGCGTCGGCCCGACGGGGGCCGGATCACCGATTCGAAGGACTGAATGCAATGCGTCGTCATCTCGCCGCCCTCGCCCTCACCGCCGCCGCGCTCTCCGGGATGGTGTCGCTGTCGGCTCCGGCCCAGGCGGCCGCGCCGATCGCGGTGACCGTGAGCCTGGGCGGCCTGTCGGTCACCGGTACGACCGGATCCGACCTGATCACCCTGGCCGAGGGGACCGGCGGTGCCATCAAGGTGACCGGGGCGGGCGTCACCTCCACTGACACCGACTGCCAGCCGATCTCCG
>NZ_JBSZKT010000027.1:0-111870 GCF_055690525.1 Streptosporangium sp. H13245
GTAACGGTGCCCGTGGGGGGTGTCGGGAGAGTGGACCCGGCGGTGTTCACGGGGGTTGCCGGGAAGGTGGGCTCGGTAACGGTGCCCGTGGGGGGTGTCGGGAGAGTGGACCCGGCGGTGTTCACGGGGGTTGCCGGGAAGGTGGGCTCGGTAACGGTGCCCGTGGAGGGTGTCGGGGCGATGGGCCCGGCGGTGGGCCCGGTCATGGCTGTTCCCCGGGTGAGTCGGGTGAGTCGGGTGGGATCGGCTCGATGTCCAGTCCGAAGGCGCGTGGAGCGACGGCGGCCACCACCTCGGGACGCCACCAGAACGGAGGCCCGGGAAGGTGCAGCGCGACGACCTCGGCGCCGCCGCGCACCGTGTCGCAGGAGACGGGCAGCCCGCTGGCACGGTCGACGACGCACAGGATGTCCGGGGTGGACGCCACGGGCCTGCCGTCGACGAGGGCGAGCAGATACTCGTTCTCCATCTCCAGCCGGACGAGGCTGTTCCCGCGGTCCGCCCGGATGATCACCGAGCCGCGTCCGAACCCCGCTTCTGCCCGGTACCGGACCACCTCGATGACACGGCCGGAGACCAGGACGCGGGCGCCGAGCGACGCCGCGACCTCGCGCGGGTCGGCGGTCCTGGTCCAGGCGGCGTGCCGGGCCCCGAGCCGCAGGGCCCGGCCGAGCGAGCCGAGGATGGTCAGGCGGTCCAGCGACGCCACCGGCAGCGGGCGCATCGCGATCGCCGCCCACCCGCCGAACTCGCTGAGCGCCGACCGTACGATCCGCTCGGCCGCCGCCGGGGACAGGCCGTCCAGTACGAGCAGTCGGCCACCGGCGTCGCCGATGGCCAGCGGGGTGAGCGGTTCGCCGAGCGCGGCCACCGACATCTGGTCGAGGCGCGGCAGCGCCCGGCCCTGTAGATCCGCGTCGATCACCGGGAGGCCCAGCTCGACGGCGGCGACGAAGACCACGATCCCGTTGATCCCGCCCGTCTCGATCGGGATCAGCCCGGCCGGGGCGATTCCCGTCCGCTCCACGATCGCGGCGAGCACCGGCGCCCACTCCCCGCCGGAGGGCAGCCTCTCGGTGAACACCGACACCGCCCCGACGAGCCCGACCGGCACCACGTGGCCCCCGTCGAGCTCGTCGCGGCCCAGCAGCTCGATCCGGCCGGTCCCGAGGCTCCGCCGCAGCAGCCTGGCCGCCGTCTCGGTCTGCCCGCCGCCGCCGGAACCGAGCAGCGTCACCCCGCGTGCGAGGTGATCGATGTCCGGTTCGCCGAGACAGCGGATAGGCATGTACTCAGAGTGACACGAGATCCTCTACCGGGCGGAACCGCACGTCGAGACCGAACGCCCCCGGGCCGAACACCGCGAGGGCCTCCGGGGTGCGCATCAGGCCGGGGGTGCTGATGCCGACGACGACGGCCCGCTGCCCGTACCTCAGCCCCTCGGTCGTGATCGGTTCGCCGGTGTCGGCCTCCAGCACGCAGATCAGGTCGGGGACCACGCACCGCACCTCCCCGTCGACCCGCGCCACCAGGTTCTCGTTCTGGAAGACCAGCTCCAGCTCACCGTCCCCGTCGAACGCGGCCAGCGCGGCCCGCCCGCGGGCGAAACCGGCGACCGTACGCCGTTCGACGTCCACGACCTTGCCGTGGAACAGGACCCGGACCTTGTCGTACAGCGTGCCGGCCATGGTGTCGGCGAGCGCGGACACCGGGTCGCGGTGCTCGTCACGCGCGGTACGCAGCGCGCGGCCGATCCGCAGCCCGAGGCTGAGCGTGTTCGGGACCGCGGTGCGCTTGACGTCCGCGCCGCTCATCGCGTACTCGGCGATGTGCGCGACCCCGCCCAGCCTGATCGCGAGCCCGCGGGCGAGCCATTCCATGCGCTTGTTGTCGGCGCCGGTGTCGACGATCACGGTCTCGCCGTTCTCGCCCGCCAGGGCGAGGGGGGACCCCGGTACGCCGTACACCGAGAACGTCTCCATCTGCAGCTCGGGGAAGGCCCGTCCCATCCCGTCGGCGTCGACCACGGGCAGCCCGGTCTGGGCCGCGACCAGGAGCGGCATCATCGAGTTGATGCCCCCGCACTCGATCGGCATCGTCGCGTCGGCACGCCGCCCCAGGTGCCTTTCCAGCGCCCGCAGCGCCGTCACCGCCTCGTCACCCCGGGGGATCTTCTCCACCATCACCGTCGGGGCGCCCATCTGCGCGGTCGGGATGACCAGGTCGTCGTCGCCGAGCTCGCCGGGATCGAGCACGGTGATCGTCCCTGGCCCGGTGCGCAGCGCCTGGTCCACCAGCAGCCGCCCGATGTGGGGGTCACCGCCGCCCCCGGTGCCGAGCAGCGCCGCCCCGCGCGCGAGGTCGGCCAGGTCGCGGCGGTCGATCGTGTAGCTCACGCGGGCCCCCCCGGCTCGACGCGGACGGTGTCGTGGTCGTAGCCGAAGTAGCGGGGGCCGACCAGTTCAAGCCCGGCGGGGGTGTGCCAGCGCGGATCGCAGGGCGCCGCGATGACCCGCACCCGGTGCCCGTAGCGCAGCGTCTCGGTGGTGACGGCGGCGCCGGTCTCGGCGTCGAGCACGCAGATCAGGTCGGGGACGGTCGCCACCACGGTCCCGTCGCGGACCGCGACGAGGTTCTCGTTCTGGAACCGCAGGATCATCCCCTCCCCCTGCCGGTCCCCGTACCCCTCCAGGACGGCCTCGCCACGGGCGAACCCGCCCTCGGTGCGGCGGCTGACGTCCACCACCTTGCCGCCGAACAGCTCGGCCCCGCCCAGCCGGGCGACGACCGCCGCGACCGGGTCGCGGTGCGCGGCGCGGGCCTCGCGGACGGTCCTGCCCAGCTCGCCGCAGAGGGACAGGGTGCCGGGGACGAGCGCCTCGCGTGCCTGCGCGCCGGCCATCGGGAAGAGGCCGATCATCGCCGAGCAGCCCATGTCGATCGTGGCCGACCGGGCCAGCCGTTCGGCCCAGTGGTTGTCCACCGTGTCGAAGATCCCCCGGTTGCCCTTCTCGTCGGCGATCGACATCGGGGTGGCGGCCAGCCCGTACAGCGTGGGCACCACCATCTGCAGTTCGGGGAAGGCGCGTCCCATCCCGTCGGCGTCGACCACGGGCAGCCCGAGTTCGGCGGCGGCCACCAGCGGCACCAGCGCGTTGACGCCGCCCGCCTCCGCGCACACCAGGTGTGTCGGGGACTTGCCCACGTAGGTGGCGAGCGCCCGCACCGCGAGGGCGGCCTGCTCGGCGGAGGGCACCTTCTCCAGCATCACCGTCGGGGCGCCCATCATGGCGACCACGATGGTGACCGCGTCGTCGGGCAGCGCCTCCAGCGGGACCAGCCTGGCCGGGCCGTTGGCCCGGATCGCCGCGTGCGCCAGCAACCGGCCGATGTGCGGATCCCCGCCACCGCCGGTGCCGAGGATGGCGGCACCGGCCGCCAGGTCGTCCAGGTCGGCCTCGGTGATCAGTCGCTCAGCCACGGCCGGCCTCCAGCCTCAGGTCCCCGACCGCCTTGACGCGGATCCGCGTGGCGTTCCCCGGCAGGTAGGCGAGGGGCACCTCGTCCACCTCGACGACCCGGACGCTGCCCGGTTTGGCACCCGAGGCGATCGCCCTGTCCACCGCCTCCTGTTTGGCGTCGTCCAGTACGGCCTGCCGCTGTCCCGGCTCCACCGGGAAGATCCGGTCGACCTCCCCGCCGATCTGCGCGATGGCCGCGCCGATCGCGTTGGCCACCGCGAAGTGCTCGGGCCGGTGTACGGGCCCCGACCCGCCGAACTCGTCCGGCAGCAGGATCGAC
Organism: Streptosporangium sp. H13245; assembly: GCF_055690525.1. Classification (NCBI taxonomy): domain Bacteria; kingdom Bacillati; phylum Actinomycetota; class Actinomycetes; order Streptosporangiales; family Streptosporangiaceae; genus Streptosporangium; species Streptosporangium sp. H13245. Next base: position 3,802 of record NZ_JBSZKT010000027.1, read on the forward strand.
CCGCCGCCGACCGCGACCACGGGCAGCGGGTCGGGGGAGGTGCGGATGCGCTCGATGGAGTCGGCGATGTCGCGGGCGATCCGCTCCAGCGCAGCCCTCACCAGCGAGGGGTCCAGTTTCCGTACCGCGCCGGGGTCGCCGATCGCGGCGCGGCCGGCCGCGACCGCCACGTCGGTGGCGGTGAGCGTGGACCCCCCGAAGACCAGCCCCTCCTCGGAGAGGCGGTAGCCGACCGAGTCGGGCCCCACCGTCACCGCGCCGTCCTCCTCCCGTACCCGGCTGCCCCCGCCGATGCCGAGGCTCAGCACGTCGGGCATCCGGAAGTTGGTACGGATTCCGGCGACGCTCACCTCGGTGGTGGCCTCCCGGGGGAAACCGTGCCGCAGTACGCCGATGTCGCTGGTCGTGCCGCCCACGTCGACGACCGCGCAGGTCTCCACGCCCGACAGGAACGCCGCGCCGCGCATCGAGTTGGTCGGGCCCGAGGCGAACGTGGCCACCGGGTAGCGGCGGGCGAAGTCGACGTCCATCAGGGTGCCGTCGTTCTGGCTGAGGTAGAGCGGCGCGTGGATGCCCGCCCCCTCAAGGGAGGCCGCCAGCCCGTCCACGATCTGGGTGGCCAGCTCGCGGAGGGAGGCGTTGATGATGGTGGCGTTCTCCCGCTCCAGCAGTCCCATCCGGCCGACCTCCGCCGACAGGGACACGGCGAGTCCCGGCAGCTGCTCGCCGAGGATGTCGGCGGCGCGCTGCTCGAACTCGGCGTTGACGGGGGAGAAGACGCTGGAGATCGCGACGCTGCGGATGCCGTGCCGGTGCAGGTCCTCGGCGACCTGCCGGATCTCGTCCTCGCGCAGTTCCGAGATGTGGCGTCCGTCGAACTCGTGCCCTCCGTGGCACAGGTAGGCCCGGCCGGAGATGGCCGTCACCAGCCGTTCCGGCCAGTCGACCATGGGCGGCAGCGACGCCGTCGCGGGGAGACCGAGGCGGACGGCGGCCGTCGGCGCCAGCCTGTCCGCCTCGACCAGGGCGTTGATGAAGTGCGTGGTGCCGATCATCACCGCGTCCACCAGCACGGGATCGAAGGCTCGCTGCCGTTGCAGCTCGGCGAGCGCGGTGGTGATGCCACTCGTTACGTCGCGGGTGGTCGCGGTCTTGACCGCGGCCAGGACGCTCTGCCCGTCCATGAGCACGGCGTCGGTGTTGGTGCCGCCGACGTCGATTCCGATCCGCATATCAGGTCCTCTCAGGCGGCCGACGGCGCGGGGGCCGTGGCGGGCTCCTCGTCGCCGGTCTCGGTGTGTGCGGTGCCGTACCCCCGGACCAGGCCGAGCCTGCCCGCGACCGCGTACAGCACGAAGGCGACGACCAGGGAGTTGATGCTGGGCAGGCCCCAGGTCACGAACTGCCCGACCAGGCTCGCCACGAGCCAGATCACCAGGGTGGCCGGTACCCAGCGCGGCGCCTGGGCCGGTATCCCGCCCGAGGCCCTGGTGTCGTCCAGCTCCCGGCGCCAGGTTTTGACCACGAAGTACTCGGCGATCATGATGCCCGCGATGGGCGGGAAGGCGACCCCGAGCACCATCAGGAAGTCGGTGAAGCTGCCGAGGATTCCGGCCGCGGCCAGCACGCTGCCCGCCACGCCGAGGACCAGCGTCACCACCGCGCGGTTGACCTTCCGGCCGAAGACGGAGCCGACGAAGTTCACCAGGCCGAGGCCGGAGGAGTACAGGTTCCAGTCATTGATCTTCAGGGTGCCGACGACGATGATCAGCACCCCGACCCAGCCGACGGTGGAGGTGACGATCGTGATGATGTTCGCCGACTTGATCGCGTGTGCCAGCAGCACCCCGATCAGGCCGATCACGTACTCGCCGAGGGTGATGCCCAGCAGGGTCTGCTTGACCACGTCGGCGACCGACCGGTTGAACCGGGTCATGTCGGGGGTGATCACCGCGCCCACGATGAACCCGCCCGCGACCAGCGTCGTCCCCTGGAGGAGTGTGAGCGCCGGGCCCGCGGGGGCGGTGGAGGCCAGCTCGGACAGCGAGTGCCTGGACAGTTCCGTGCCGACCGACCACGCGACCAGCAGCACGAAGGCGGGCACCGTGAGATAGGCGGTCCACGCCATCGAGTGGAAGCCCTTGACGACGATGGCGGTCACCGCGAGCCCGAACAGCAGTGACCACGCCCAGACCGGCAGCGCCGGGATCAGCTCGTGCAGCCCCTCGGCCGACACCGCGGACTGGATGCCGAACCAGCCGACCAGGCTGATCCCGATGGCCAGGCCGATCAGCGCGGCCCCCGCCTGGCCGAAGCCGCACCACCGGGCCAGGATGGAGGTCGTCAGCCCCTCCCGCATGCCGATCACGCCCAGCGCGATGGCCACGACCTCAAGGATGACCGCGCCGAAGGTGAGAGCCCAGAAAGCACCCCAGAAGTCCATGCCGAACCCGAGGGTCGCGCCGAGCAGGAACTGGCTGAGGGCGGAGATTTGGCCGAATCGCTGGACCGCGACGGACACCCAGGAGTATCGGGCGCGGGCGGGGACTCGGGCTATCGCGTAGTCGTCGGTACCGAGAGAAGCCATGGTTGCCTCCGAAGGGGGCGGGGAGCGCCTGCTGGCCGTGGCCAGACTGTGGTAGCGCCGAGTGTAGGAAGCGGCCCAGGACCCGTCACGGTGCCAGGTGCACAAGCGATTACCGCAGGCTGTGCCTGGTGCACGACGTGTTCATCGGGAGCCGGAGTCCCGGACGAGGAGGGCGATCTGGACGCGGTTGGCCAGGCCGAGCTTGGCGAGCGAGCGGCTGACGTGGGCCTTGACCGTGGTCTCGCTCATGTCGAGCTCACGGGCGATCTCGTTGTTGGCCAGCCCCCGGGCGACGGCACCGGCGACCTGTCTCTCCTTGCCGGTGAGGACGGCCAGCCGCTCCCGGGCGGCGTGGACGTCCGGTGACCGCTGGTCGGCGAACGCGTCGATCAGCCGCCTGGTGACCGTCGGGGCGAGTATGGCGTTGCCCTCGGCCACCGTGCGGACGGCCGTGATCAGGTCGCGAGGCGCGGTGTCCTTCAGCAGGAAGCCGGCCGCCCCCAGCCGCAGCGCGGCGTGGACGTAGTCGTCGAGGTCGAAGGTGGTCAGCATGACCACCTTCGACGAGCCGGGCGACCGGTTGATCTCCTTCAGCGCGGACAGGCCGTCCATGCCGGGCATCCGGACGTCCATGAGCACGACCTGGGGCCGGTGTCCGAGGACGGCGGTCACCGCCTGGCTCCCGTTCTCCGCCTCGGCGACGACGTCGATGTCGTCGGCCGCCTCCAGGATCATGCGGAGCCCGGCCCGTACGAGGGCCTCGTCGTCGACGACGAGAACCCGGATCACGTCGGGAGCCATGCCCGCACCGTGAAACCCCCGTCCGCCTCCCGCCGGGCCGTGAACTCCCCGTCCAGGAGTTCGACCCGCTCCCTCAGACCGGCGAGGCCGAACCCGCCACCGGGCAGGACGCGGTCGCCGTTCCCCGGGGCGCTGCCGATCGTCACCTCCAGCGCGGAGGGGAGGAACCGCAGCGTCACCCGGGTCGCGACCGTGCCCGCGTGCTTGTGGACGTTGGTGAGCGCCTCCTGTACGACGCGGTAGGCGGCGTGCTCCACCATCGCGGGAAGCGTGCGCGCCGTACCCTCGTCCCGCCGGTCGACGGGAACGCCGGCCGATCTGGACCGGTCGAGCAGCCGGTCGAGATCCGCCAGCGCGGGCCGCTCGACGAGGGGCTCCCCGCCGGGTCGCGGGTGTTCGTTCAGCACCCCGAGGACGGCTCTGAGCTGCGCGAGCGCCTCCACTCCCGTGGTGCGGATGAGCTCCGCCCGCGTCGCGGTCCCCGGCTCCGCCGCGTTGATCTCCAACGCTCCCGCGTGCAGCACCATCAGCGAGACGCGGTGCGCCACCACGTCGTGCATGTCCCTCGCGATCCGGGCCCGCTCCTGCGCGCGGGCCTGCTCGGTACGGGCGGACTGCTCGCGCTCCAGCCGGTCGGCCCGCTCGCGCAGCCCTTCCAGCACCTGCCCGCGCGCGGTGGCCCACAGCCCGAGCGCCATCGGGAGCCAGACGAACAGGGCCACGCCGCCGAGCGAGGAGGCCAGGTCCACCCCGGGCGGCGGCACCACGAACAGGAGGCTCGCGGACATCGCGTAGATCGTCAGATGGGGCCGGCGCCGGTAGGTCGTCGCCACGACGTAGGAGGTCACCGCCACCAGGAGGCCGGGCGACCGCGTCGCCGCGTCCACGGCCGTGACCGTCAGCAGCGGCCACATCCGCCTCGGCGCCATCACGGCCCCGGCCGCGGCCAGCAGCCCGACCACCGTGGCCTGCGTGTAGTCGTGGACCAGGGACAGCCGCAGAAGGTCCTGGACGTACGACCGGGACCCGCTGACGACCGGGAAGAACGCGGCGCAGAAGGCGAGGAGGGGCAGCACGCGAGGGGCCAGGCGATCGCGTGGCGACCACACCCGTGACGCATCCACCACGGAACCCAGGGTAGACCGGCCCGTCACCAGCTGAGGAGCCGAGGCGGTACGCGGTCGGCCCGCTCCGTCCACGTCCGGACGTCCGGAAGGCCGCCGCGCAGCACCCGGACCCCGAGGGGGACGAACACGAGGCAGGCGAGACCGGCCCCGACGACGTCGGTGAGAAGGCTCTCCTTGAGCACTCCTCCCCACAGCGTCCCCCACCCGAGCACCAGAAGGCACCGGACCAGCCCGAACGTCCCCGACAGGTAGGCCCCCATGGCCAGGAGCAGCGTCCCCGGGTACGCCCCGGCGGAGCAGAGGACGGGAACCAGCCACGGTCCGTACGAGATGTCCACGTACAGGTCCATCGCCAGCCCGGTCGTCCGGCCGAGACCCAGCGGTCCGGTCAGCTGGAACAGGGTCTGCTCGACGCCGGTGAAGTACAGCCGCGAGAACAGGCCGAGGACGAAGAGCCCGGCACCCCAGGACGCGAGTCCCGGACACCGGGTGGCGACGACGCGCGCGAGCGTGACGATCGCGGGACACAACAGCACGGCCCCCGCGCAGAAGAGGGCGTACCCGGCCGTGACCAGCGACGGGTCACGCGCGTACGCGGCCAGCTGGGAGGGGGCGGCGAACGGCTGCTCGCCGAACCGGGCGAGCTCCTCGGAGGTGAAGGTCCCCGCGTGAAGGACCAGGTGGCGCAGGAGCAGGCCCGCGAACCACACGATCGGCCCGGCGACGAGCGCCACCCCTCCGATCAGGCGGCCGGGAAACCACACGTTACGGTGCACAGGTCCAGGGGTGGCTCGTCTTTCCGTCGTCATGCGGAGCATCCTCGCCGCGCGCGCGGCGGGCTCACATCGTCCGATGGATACGGCCGGACGTCTCTTTGGAGAGGCGTTCCCGTCAGGCGTTCCGCAGGGAGGCGCGGGTCCGGGAAGTGCCGCCGTCGCCGCCGCGGTAGGCGCTCGGGCTCACGCCCAGGACGCGTTTGAACGCCGAGCTGAAGCCGAACGCGTCGGAATATCCCACCCGGCGCGCCACCGTGGCGACCGTCGCGGCGGGTTCCGTCAGCATGTCGGCGGCCAGTGCCATCCGCCACTCCGTCAGGTACGTCATCGGCGGCTCGCCCACGATCTCGGTGAACCGCTTGGCCAGGGTGGTGCGCGAGACGCTCGCGGCGGTGGCGAGGGAGGCGAGCGTCCACGGCCTGGACGGGTCGTCGTGGATGGCGCGCAGGGCCGGTCCGGCCACGTCGTCGCTCAGGGCGGCGTACCAGCCGGGACTGACCGCCTCCGGCCGGTCGAACCAGTCACGCAGCGTGCACACCAGCAGCCAGTCGAGCAGCCGGTCCAGCACGATCTGGTGCCCCGGGCGACCGGAGAGGAGCTGCGCCTCAAGGTAGGCGCCCATGGTGCTGCAGTCATGATCGTCCGGTACGACGAGCACGGGGGGAAGCACCCGGACCAGGCGGCGGGCCACCTCGCCGCCGACCCGGTACGACCCGGCCAGCAGGATGGTCCGGCCGGTCAGATCCCCGGCGACGGCGCCGTCACAGCGGACGTCCAGCGCCGGACTCGGGGTGTCGGTGTCCGCGACCACGAACGGCTCGGGCCCGCGCACGATCGCCGCCTCGCCCTGCCGTACCTGCCGGGCGTCGTCTCCCCGGATGATCCACCCCTCGCCGCGCAGGGGGGCGACGAGCGTCAGGGCGGGGCCGTCGGCGAACCTCAGCGTCCACGGCGGCGACAGTACCGACGCGCCGAAGACGGAGCCCTCGCCGCGCACACTCCGTAACAGGTCGTCGTACGGGTCCATAGCGCCACGATAACGGGACGACCTGACAGATGCGGCATACGTTCAAGGCGTCACGATGACGGGACGATCTGACAGATACGACGTAAGCCCAGGGTGTCACGGTGACGGGAGGATCAGGCGGGCGTGGTGTACGCCCGGGGTGTCACGGTGGCGGGACGATCGGACAGGTGCCGCGTACGCCCGGCCATGTGCGGGCGGCTCCCCGCACGATTGGCTCTGTGACATGAAGGAGATCCTGATTCTGGGCGCGACCGGCAAGACCGGCCGCCGGGTGGTGCGGCAACTGCGCGAGGCAGGGGAGCGGGTACGGCCCGTGTCCCGTTCCAGCGAGGTGCGTTTCGACTGGTCGGAGCCCGCCACCTGGGACAACGCGCTGCGAGGCGCCGAGGCGATGTACCTGGTGGCACCCGACGACCCCACCCCGGTCCACGACTTCGTCAAGCGGGCCACGGACGTCAGGCGTTTCGTGGTGCTGTCCGGCCGGGGCATGGACCAGGTCGGCGAGGACTTCGGCCGGGGCATGGACGCCGCCGAACGGGCCGTCCGCGACTCGGGGGCGGAGTGGACGATCCTGCGGCCGAACAACTTCAACCAGAACTTCGACGAGGACCTGTGGCACGCGCCGCTGCGGGCGGGGAGGCTGGAGTTGCCGATCGGCGACATGCCCGAGACGTTCATCGACGTCGAGGACGTCGCCGCGGTCGCGGTGGCGGCACTGACGAAGGACGGGCACGCGGGGCGGACGTACGAGCTGTCGGGGCCGCGCGGGGTGACCTTCGGCGAGGCCGTCGAGATCATCGCGCGGGCCGCGGGCCGGTCCATCGAGTACGTCGAGCTGACCGCGGAGGCCTACCGGGCCGCGCTGCTCGCCGAGGGGTACCCGGTGGACGTGGTCAACGCGCTGGACGCCCTGTTCACCCTGCACCGCGCCGGTCACACGTCCAAGCCGGTCGACGGGGTCGAGCGGGTGCTCGGCCGGCCCCCGATCGCGTTCGAGGACTACGTGAACAGGGTCGCCGCCACCGGCGCCTGGTCCTGACACCTCGCTGAGAGCGCCGGGGCGGCGAGGGCGCCCACCGCCCTGACGTGTCACGGGGGACGGCCGGGGCGGTAAGGACGACGGGGTCTCACGGACGGTCAGGGCGGTGAGGACGCTCACCGCCCCGACGGGGTCTCGCGTACGGTCGGGGCGGTAAGGACGACGGGGTCTCGCGGGTGGTCGGGGCGGCGAGGACGCTCACCGCCCCGACGGTGTCTCACGGAAGGTCAGCCTCGCCGCCACTTCTGGTTGGCGCCGCCGTTGCACTCCCACTGCTGCAGCGGCGTGCCGCCGCCGCCGAAGCCGATGACGTCGACGCACTTGTTGGCCTGCGGGTTGACCAGGTCACCGGCACCGCTGAGGACGAACTGCTGCGCCGGGTTGCCGCTGCAGGTGGCGAGCTGGATGGCGGCGCCGTTGGCGGTGGAGCCCCAGGCCACGTCCATGCAGAGGCCGAAGGCGCGGACGGTGCCGTCGCCGGGCCACGTCCAGTTCTGCGCGGCGGTGCCGTTGCAGTCCCACAGCTGCAGGCGCTGGCCCGCGACGCCGTTGCTGCCGGGCACGTCGATGCACTTGTCCTGCCAGCCGATGAGCCGGCCGCCGCCGCCCCCTCCGGTGGTGGTCAGGGTCAGGCCGTACGCGCCGAGGATCTCGTTGACCGGCTGGTAGAAGGTGTTGCCGCCGGTCGAGCAGTTGCCGGAGCCGCCGGAGGTGACGCCCTGGGCCTGGTCACCGGTGATCCAAGCGCCGCCCGAGTCGCCGCCCTCGGCGCAGGCGCTGGTCTGGGTGAGCCCGTGGACCAGCGACCCGGAGTAGTTGACGGTCACGTTCTTGGCCTGGATGACGCCGCAGCGCCAGCCGGTGGTGCGTCCGGAGCGGCAGATGGAGGCGCCGACCACGGCCTCCTGGGATCCCGCCACGGCGACGTTGCCGCCGCCGTAGTTGTTGACCCACGGGCGGGGCGTCCAGTTGCCGTTGGTACGGACCCAGGCGTAGTCGTTGCCGGGGAACGACGAGCCCGCGAAGTTGCCCTGGGCGACGTTGTTGTAGCCGAGGGTGGGGCTGCCGGTGCCGCCGCAGTGCCCGGCGGTGACGAAGCCGCCGTTGTTGACCGCGAAGCCCACCGAGCAGAGCGTGTTGCCGTTGATGACGTACTGGTCGCCGCCGCGGATGTCGTACAGGGGCTTGGGCGCCTGGCTGACGGAGATCCGCACCTCGGCGGCGTCGACGGCGCCCGCTTTGACGAAGCGCTCGGCGGCGGCGCGGTCGGCCGCCGACACCGCCACGGTGTTCGCGGCGACGTCCACATACCAGCTGTGGATGTCCTTGCCCGCGGAGCCCGCGGCCCGGTCGAGCGTGGCCTTCGTGGCGGCCAGCTGTTTCTCGCTCCGGGGTACGAGCACCGGCAGTGCGCCCGACGCCCGGACGACGTCGGCGTCTCCGCTGTTCAGGACGCCGACGCTCAGCCGTCCCTCGCCGGGGGTGAACCACGCTCCGGCGAACCGGTCGGCGAGACGGGTGCGGAGCTGCCGCTCCACCACGGCCGCCCCGGCCTCGTGGGCCTGGCGGACGCGAGCCTGGGTGGGGTCCAGGCCGAGGTCTCGCCGCATCGCCTGTTCGGCGGTGGCCGTCCTGGACGGGTCGGGGCTGGGTTCTGGCGCCACGGCGGCCTGCGCGGTCGCGGACGGGACGACGAGCGAGGCGGCGAGTACCGCCACGCTGGTCAGCATGGTTAATCTCACGGCTGTCCTTGGGGGGCTGGGGGGTGGACGAGGCGTGAGAGCGCTCTCTCGAAAGAAACTTTTCATTTACCGCGTTCGAAGTCAATACGGACCCTGACTGAATCTGACTGAACCTGACCAGAAAGTTTGGCGTCAGGAGGTGCTGGGGTGCGGGGAGGGCCGCAGAGCGTCCAGCACGGCGTCCGGGGTGCTGGTGAAGAAGCGGATCGTGGTGGCCTCGGCGCGGCTACCAAGAGGACGGACCACGGTGACCGGCTCGGTCAGCTCGACGACCACGTTGGTCTGGGAGGACACCGCCACGCTGAGCCGCGAGCCCGTCAGGGTGATCGTGCCGCTCTCGTTGTAGTTGCGCGACAGCCGCACCGAGGAGATCAGCTCGCGGGGGACGCGCAGGTCGAAGTGCACGCCGGAGCGGACGCGCAGTTCCCCGTCGGTCACGACGTGGGGCCGGGTGACGCTGGCCGCGCCGAGCATGAACACGTACACGATCCCGTAGACGTCGAGCACCAGCACCGCGACGCGCAGCCCGTACGGCGCGCCGAGCGCCTGGAGCAGCAGCTCGATCCCCACCGTCTCCACGACCATCACGAACAGGAACCCCAGCAGGATCGGCGCCTGCTCCCGCGCGTACGGCGCGGCGACGGCGCCGGGCGGCACGCCGTCGCGGCGGCGCGCGATCCACAGGGCGATGCTCGCCAGGCCCCTCAGCTCGAATCCCACGAGCCTGCGCACCTGCGCGGGCACCAGGCGCCGGAAGGTCGCCACGAGCGCGGCCCGCCGGTCGGCGCCGCCCCGCCGCTCGGCCCTGAACAGCCGGTACGCGGTCACCGCCTCCAGGACGAGCACCGACACGACGGCCAGCTCCGCCACCACGATCACCGGCCCCGGCAGCGGAACGCCCGACACGAGCAGGACCACGAGCAGCAGCTCCATGGGGATGACGGCGAACAGTGCGGCACGGGCGGCCCTGAGCATCAGGTTCTCTCCTTGAGTGTCGTCATGACCAGCTGGAACACCTCGACCTGGGCGGGGGACACCTCGGCGTACATCGTCTCCAGCCACCGCCCCTCCGCCGGGTCGTGGCCGGGGTCGGAGGTCAGGTTCGCCACCATCACCTCGGCCATCTCGGCGGGGATGTGGGCGACGAGGTCGGCGGCGAGCGCGGCGACGCGGGGATCGCCGGGGTCCGCGTCCGCGAGCTCGTCCAGCCGCCGGTAGATGTCGTGTCCCCGCGCGAGCGCGCCGGGCTCGGTGAGCGGGCGCATCAGGTCGAGCATCCGCGCCCGGCCCGCCGGGTCGGCCACGGTGTCCACCAGCGCCAGCAGCTCGCGGTCGATCTCGGCGAACCTCGACCCCTCGGCGGGGAGGTCGCGGAGCACCGCCGCCATGCCGGGGGAGACCACCGAGTCGGGATGCGGGTCCGCCTCCGCCAGCAGCGCGGCCAGCCGGACCCGCCTGGCGCCGATCGCCTCCTGCTGCCTGGCCAGGTCCGCGTCCAGCTCCAGGAGCACCTCGCGCAGCTCCTTGCCCCGGTCGTCGGCGAGGACGTCGCGGATCTCGTCCAGCGACAGGCCGAGTTCGGCCAGCCGCCGCACGCGGGAGAGGGTGACCGCGTCGCGTAGCCCGTACTCCCGGTAGCCGTTGCTCAGGCGTACGGGTTCGGGAAGAAGGTCCAGGTGGTGGTAGTGGCGCACGGTCCGGGTGGACACCCCGACCAGCGCGGCGAGCTCGCCGATCCGCATGCCTTCATTAGAAACGTTGACGCTACGGCAAGGTCAAACGAGCGATTAATACTTAAGCAGATGCTTGACTGTTCGCCGCTTCCGGAGTAATACTTAAGAGCATGCTTAACCAAGGTGCTTCGCTGGACCGGGTGTTCCAGGCGCTGGCGGACGCGACGCGGCGCGAGATGGTCGAGCGGCTGGTCCGCGGGCCCGCGTCGGTCAGCGAGCTGGCCCGGCCTCTGGCGATGTCGCTGCCCGCGGTGATGCAGCACCTGCAGGTGCTTGAGGCGTGCGGCCTGGTCAGGACCGAGAAGGCCGGAAGGGTCCGCACCTGTCACATCGAGCCCGGCGTGCTGCGGGCGGCCGAGGGCTGGCTCGCCGGGCAGCGCACTATTTGGGAGCACCGCCTCGACCGGCTCGGCGACCTCCTGAACGAGTGAGCCGGGATGTCCACAACCCAGAACAAGGAGAAGACCATGACCGATCGTTCTGTCACGCATGCGACATTCACCCTGGAGCGGGTGTACGCCGTCCCGCCGTCCCGGGTGTTCGCCGCCTGGGCCGACCCCGTGGCGAAGGCCCGCTGGTTCGCCGTCCCCGACGGGAAACACGACCTCGACTTCCGGGTCGGCGGCAAGGAGGTCAACCGAGGCGGCCCGGAACACGGTCCCGGCATGACGTTCGAGTCCTCCTACCAGGACATCGTCCCGGACGAGCGGATCGTCTACACCTCGACCCTCTCCTCGGGGGACGACCTGGTCACGGTGTCGTTCACCACGGTGGAGCTCGTCCCCGAGGGCGAAGGCACCCGGCTGGTCCTCACCGAGCACGACGCCTTCCTCGACGGCCACGAAAAGCCGGAGTGGCGAGAACGCGGCACCGGCGACTGGCTCGACGCACTGGACGGCGAACTACGGCGCACGGACGCGTGACCTTTCCCTGCCGGGCCTCAGGCCGCCACAGGCCCGCCGGACTCCCACCTGATGAGCGCCGATCGGTGGCCGAGTTGCGTACCGGTGTGGGGGTCGATCTTGAAGGCCCCGAACAGCGTGGTCGTCTCCAGCGACGCGGCGGCCGACCACAGGGCGTCGCGTCCCGTGTCGCCGGTCGCCGTCGCGCAGTGGGTCGCGATGATCGCGGCGGCCACCGCCTGAACGGCTGGATAGTCGGGGAGCGTCCCGGCGCGGTCTTGGTAAGCGGCGAGAAAGTCAGGTTCGCCGATGCCCATTTCGGCCGGGTCTCCGGCGCCGGGGAACCACTGCCCGACCCCGTAGACGCCGCAGGGGTCGTCGAGCGCCTGGCCGAACTCGCGGACGCCCGCCGCCACCGCGCACACCGTCTGCGGTGGCGCGGGCAGTGACCTGGCCCGTCTGATCGTCTCGACGTCCTCTTCGAAGGCCCCGGCGCAGAGGAGCGCCCAAGCGCCTTCGGCTGTTCGCGGGAGGTCGTCCCCGGGGCCGAACCGGACCGTCTCGATACCGAGGGAACGCGCGATCACCTCGGCACCGGCGGCCACCTGGCGGCCGAAACCGCCCTTGCCGCAGACGATTCGTACGGGGAGCGCATCGGTGGCGGCCAGATGCCGCAGGAACGGTTCCGCGTATCGGCTGGTAGGCGTGAGCACCGAGACGACGTGTCCGGGGTGGGCCGCCTCGACGTCGTCACCTGACCCGCCGTGGTTCCAGACCAGGCGGCCGAGTTCGGTGGCGACGTCACCGGCCCCGCGCATCAGCTGGGTCGAGTACGGGCCGAGCAGGAGGTCGCAGCGATCCGACAGCTCACGGAGCGACGCCCGCAGGACAGCGGGGTCGCTCCGGTCGTCCTGGATCACCAGGTCCAGCGCGCTGTTCGACGCGTGCCAGACCTCCAAGCCGAGACGGGCCTGTGTGCCGAATCGGGCATGCCTGCCGGAGAGGGACAGACAGGCCCCGATGGTGAGTGTCGTCACCGCATCCTCACCTCGTATCGAAACTCGTGGCTGTCGGCGGCCATGATCGACGGTGTCGGTGCGATCAGACCCCCTCGGCGCCGTGACCGGCGGCGATCGCGTCGATGTGACGGGCAAGCTCGACGTCTTTGGCCGTGAGGCGGTTCCCGGCGTCGTGGGTGGTGATCACGAACCGGATCCGCTGCCAGGTGATGTGGATGTCGGGGTGATGGCCGATCTCGCGAGCCTTGGCCGCGACGTACACGGCCAGATGTACGCACTCGTGATACGTGTGCCTGAAGGTACGAGCGATGCTGTGATCCTCACGCTCCCATCCCGGCAGCCCGGCCAGATGGGCGGCGATCTCCTCTTCGGACAGCGGCTGAGGGGTCATCGGCATCTCCAGTGGGTTGGGCGAACCGAGAGACGATCTCAGTCAACCAGCGGTACGGGAACGGAGCCGCCACCCGGCCCCGTACCGGCTCGTATGGTGAAAGCGGCGCCCGATCACTCCCTGGTGGCACCCTCGGGCCAGATCACGACCACCCGCACACCATGCCGCCGAGCCTCCGCGACAGCTCCCGCCGTCCCGCCCGCGTCCACAGGCGACTCGCCGTCCCACACCGCCACGAGCTCGTCGACCGAACCCAGCATCGCCTCGTTGGCCGCGACGTACGCGTCCCGGCCCGCGTGGTCGAAATCCATGACACGGACCCGGGCGGCCCTGCTCAGCAGCCGGTCGAACCGCTCGGCGTGATCCGGCTTGACCTTGGCCTCCCGGTAGTCCCGGGACGGCAGGACGACTTCGAGCGCACCACCGGCCTGTAGGACGGCCTCGGCGAACAGCGAGTCGGCCCCACGGGCGATACAGGACACTCCGGTCACGTCATCGGCCACCGCTTCCAGGTGCGAGCGAAGCGCGTCGGACACGAGGCGAGCCGTCTCCGGGGTCAGGTTCATGTGCCCGGTCACACCGATACGCACCATCAGCGTCTCCTGATCGACAGCGATCTTCTCAGCGCGCCAGTGTCTCCTGAAGGTGCTCCCTCAGGCCAGCCAGCGCAGGGTCTCGCCGCGTCGCGATCTCCGCGTGCGGCTCGACCATGCTCGGGATACGGCGCCCCACGGGGATCTCACCCAAGGCAAGGACGGTACGGCGGGACGTCGCCCTTCTGCGACTGGGTACTACGTCGTGGCCTCGATCGCCAGTACTTCGCGAAACTCGCCGATGGCCGGGCGGTTCTGCTGGTCGAGGGGTACGGCACGCAGCAGCATGCGCCCGGTCTCGATGATGTGGTTGCTGCGGTAGGCGGCGGGGAGAGGATCTATCACCGCCGCCGCCCGGCGGACCCCCTCGTCAACGGCGCCCTGGACGACCGTGCAGAGTGCCTCGTGCAGAGCGACATTGGCCCGGTACTGGTAGTCACTGGTCAGCCTGAGCACGTTCTCCCGGGCCACGCCCGCCCTGACCTCATCACCCGCACCGGCATAGACCCAGCTCTGCGCGAAGTAGATCTGGTTCTCTTTCCAGAAACCGAGCGAATCCCCGCGAACCCCCTTCTCCGTCAGCCCGACAAGGACGTCCAGCGTCTCACGCGCCTTGGCGTGTTCGCCGAGCAGGGAAAGGGCCTTCGCCCGGGTGGTCATCAGGTCGACAGAGGGACCACCGGCGATCTGCTCCGCGTTGTTGACGAGGCGCATGACCGTCTCCGGGGCGCGCTGCCCGTAGAGCCCGTGGCCTGCCTCCTCGGCACGAACCAGCAGACACAGTTCCTGATCCCCGGAGGCGTCGGCCGCGCTTCGTCCGGTACGCCACCACCGGACGGCGGCTCCGTGGTCACCCAGGCGGGTCAACGCGTTGGCGTGAATGCTGGCGAGCATGGCCAGGGTCCGTTGCAGCTCGGTCACCTCGGTGGGAGATGACACCTCCATCTGCCGCCGTACCGTGAGCAGGTCGATGATGAGATCGGCCGCCACCTGTGCGGGAGGCCGGGTGCGGAGCGCGTACAAGTGGTCAGCGGCGGACATCTCCCACTCCTCGCCGCTTCGGAAACCATGGTCGAGGGACAGGTCGAGAAGCTGGCGAACCGGCTCACCGGAAACACCGAGTATCCCGATCCCGGCACTGGCGGCGGCAAGCTGCAAAAGTCGTCGGCGTTCCATGTCGTCGCCTCCATCTGGCGCCTTCCAGATGAGACTACCCTCGGATGATTTCGCCAATTCGGCGGCATCCGGCAGATCGGCGAACAGTTTTCCTTCGGCGACCTCGAAGACCTGTGCGAGCAGCTGCGGGTAAGGCTCGCTCGGCCGATGCTTACCGGCCTCCCATGTGCGGACCATGCGGGTCAACGACTCGTGAGTCGGCATGTGTGCCCTGGTACGACCGCTTGTCGCATCAATTAACCGCCGGGCCATGTCCTTTAAGGACCATTCACGCAATTGCCGCTCATCGCGCAATCGAACAGCCCACACAGGAAGATCATTCATGCGCGCACCTCGGGGGCACAGGGGATACAGGGGGATATCCGCCCCCGCCCAAAGTATCCCCTGTCGTGATGCGATCACGCAGCGTTCTTATGGAGTCACCAGGAAAAGACGAAGCCCGCCCATGGCATTGCGCGCCAGGACGGGCCCCTTGATCAGGAAGGCTCTCCTGACCCATGAACGACCTTAATGCTCCGGTTCTCAACCGGCCCATGATGAGCGGTTGCGCCGACGACGACCCATCCCCGAGTGCGAACACCCGGCCGCCGGTCACTCCGCCGCCGGATCCGCCCGAGCGGTCGCTCGCCGTCCGGCGTGCCGGGGACTTGGCCGCTGTGCTGGATGACGTCTACGGCATCTCGGCCGATGTCCACGAGCTTCGCTCCGGCAACGCCATCCTGTCCGTCCACTACGGGCTGCTGGCCTACACCGACGGGGAGAGGTTCTGGTGGACCGGCCCCGGGCGTGGCGACTTCGGTAGTCCGCTGCTCAGCTCCGAGCTGACATTGGCCGTCGCCGCCGAGCAGCTCGCCAGGCACTACCGGATCCTGCGCGCCCGTCCCGCCACCAGTGTGCTGGAAGGCGAGCTGCCGTTGCTGGCCGACGTGATCCTGGCCGATCATGTCGTCCCGCGCTGATCGGAGGGAAGCGGACGTGATCCCGCCCTGCGGCACACCGGCGGGCGACCGGCTCAGCGCGGCCACCTGGCGGCCCGGTGCCGTCGCCGCTCTTCAGCGCCTGCGGACCGAGTTGCACGCCCACCGGATCTATCCGGCCATCGCCTACGACGAGGGTCAGCCCCGCCTGGTGGTCGGCTCCGGCGCGCTGACCGTCTGGGCCGACCGCGAGGGCATGTTCTTCTGCTGGGGCACCGTCCACCTGGAGGAGCCCGCCGACCACGCCCCGGCCGACGACCTGCCGCGGGTCGCCCGCAGGATCGCGGAACAGCTCGGGGAGCACTACACGGAGCCGGACAGCTCACTGTGAGCGGCGCGGCAGCCCGACTCCCGCGAGCGGTGGTGCGCGACCAGGGGCCGCTCGCGGGGCCATTCGCGACCGGGTGACTCCTCGGGCAAGGAGCCGCCGGTCGTCGCGGTGTTCCCGTCACATCCTCTCGGCGGGAACACCGCCCACTCTTCGGCGACTTCAGGCGCTCGGGAAGTCTCCGGTGAAAAAGGGCTCAGCCCTCGCTGTCGGGGCCGCTCGGGGTGGAGGCGGCGGCGACGGCGGCGACCGCGGCGAGGTGGCGTCGCATCGAGAGGTCGGCCAGCTCCGCGTCCCCGTCCCTGATGGCCTCGAAGATCGCGCGGTGCTCGGCCCGGGCCTGGGCCGCGCGGCCGGGGGAGGCCGAGACCGCGAGCGCCTGGTCCTGGAGCACGGCCCTGAGGTCCTCCACCAGCCGGGAGAAGAGCGGGTTGCCGGTCGCCTGGGCGATGCCGATGTGGAAGCGGGCGTCGACCTTGATCCGCTCGGCCGGGTCGTCGGTCCGGTCGAACTCCTCGATCAGCTCGGCCAGCCCGTCGATGTCCTCCTGGGTGCGGCGCTCGGCGGCGAGCCGGGCGGCGGGCACCTCAAGGTGGCGGCGTACCTCGTTGAGCTGGGCGGGCAGGTAGCGCCCGATCAGCAGCTGCGACTGCACCTGGGTGGCGGCGACGAACGTGCCCTTGCCGGCGAACGACTTGGTCAGGCCGAGGGCGTTGAGGCTGTGCAGCGCCTCCCTGATCACCGACCTGCTGACCCCGAACGACTGGGCCAGGTCCGCCTCGGAGGGCAGCCTGTCGTCGACCGCGAAGTATCTCGACTCGATGAGCTCGATGAGCTGGGAGCGGACGTGCTCCGCCGCACTCCGGTGCGCGACCGGGACAACCTTCATTCCGGACAATTCCTTTCCAGGCTGCCAGACATCGACTCGATCGGCCATCGTACTCACCGCTGGCCGGCCGGTGGGGGAATCACGCCGTTCGCGGCGTTCATGGCTTCGGTGCCAAATGTCTTGTCTCCCACCGTGCCACGCAGGGCCGCCCCGCGGCGAGATGCATGGTGCGACGGGACACGTCCATGATGACGCCCGCGATCGTGGCGGTGCGTTCGCGGACGTGGACCGTCTCGTTGGGGTGCTGGCAGACGCTTGACGGGTGGTCCCTGTGGTCGGCGAGTGCCGTCCGCAGGTCGTCCACCGACAGGCTGCCCACCGCGTTCAGGCTCTCGGTGACGTTGCGCAGCCGCGCGACGGTGTGTGGTTTGCGCCGGGCGTACAGGTCCTCGCCGGTCAGGTCGGTGCACCGGAAGTGGTTGGCGTGGGTGATCTGGCCGTTCTGCGGGGTCAGCCTGCGGACGCCGTCGGCGCGGGGCGCGGTCTCCAGGTCGACGGCGAAGCCGGTGTCGTCGGCGAGGAGGTAGTTGGCGGACAGCGCCCGGTCGGCGGAGGAGATGACGTCGGCCGCCGCGCGGGCGGACTCGCTGTCCAGCGCGGCCCGCAGCAGCACGTGGTACGGCACGCCGGGACGCCCCTCGTCACCGTCGCTGACCAGGGTGTTGGTGCACAGCCCGAGTCCCGTCTCGTTCATGCCGACCTTGGCCAGCAACCCGGCCTCGACCAGGGTGACGAAGGACGGGCCGTCGTCGCGGGTCACCTCAAGGACCGTCGAGGTCTCCTGGGCGTGCAGCAGCCAGTCCCAGTTCTGGCCGATGACCGTGGTGCGGGTGGCCGACCGGTGCGGCAGCAGCGCGAACGAGGTGCACTCGTGCGGGATGGGTGGCGCGCCCTCCTTCTGGCCGCTCGCGGAGAACATGATCTCGCTGCGGGTGTTGAGGGCGAGGACGTCGTCCAGCTCCACGCCCGCGCCGGTCGCGATGCCGCGCATCTCGGCGAGCAGGGCCGGGGAGAAGTCATCGACGATCGGGGCGAAGCGCCCGGCGTGCCGCCGGACGGTGGCCCAGTCCCAGCCCGCGTAGTGCTCGAAGACCCGCTCGTAGGCGGAGAGCGAGCGACGGATTCCGTCGCGGGCCTGGGTGCCGTACTGCCGACCCCGCTCGGCGGGGGGTCCGGTCACGCGGACCACCGGGAACGCGATGCCGCTCGTGCGGTGCATGGAAGAGACCGCTCCCTCGTGTGTCTGCTTCGGTACGTCCTGCATGCAGGGATTCAGGATGCCTGGCTGCCGGACATGTTGATTGTGACCTCAGGGGTTATGGGTGTCAAATATGGCTTTTCTGGGCATTACGCCTTGTCATACGCCGAGATCTAGGGTCATGATGTCAGGCAGTCAGACAGGTTGGAGGGAGAAACGTGACATCCGTTCTCATCGCCGGCGGTGCCAGCGGCATCGGTGCCGCCACCGCGGCCCGGCTGCGCGCCACGGGAGCAGACGTCCACGTGGCCGACATCAACCCGGCGGGCGCCGCGGAGGTCGTGCAGGCGCAGGCGCACCATCCCGGTTCGGGAACGGCCGGTTACTGCGACCTGTCCACCGTGGACGGTCCCGGCCAGGCGGTCGCCGAGGCGCTCGACGCGCATGGCCGGCTCGACGCCGTCGTGTTCTGCGCCGGGCTGCTGGTCGAGACGGAGCTTCCCGACTTCACGGTCGCCGAGTGGGACCGCACGA
Source organism: Streptosporangium sp. H13245 (assembly GCF_055690525.1). Taxonomy (NCBI): domain Bacteria; kingdom Bacillati; phylum Actinomycetota; class Actinomycetes; order Streptosporangiales; family Streptosporangiaceae; genus Streptosporangium; species Streptosporangium sp. H13245. The sequence goes on from NZ_JBSZKT010000027.1 coordinate 22,641, forward strand.
TGGCCCTCAACCTGCGGGCCCCCTTCCTCGTGGCGCAGGCCGCCGCACCGGCCCTCGCCGCGTCGCCGCACGGCCGGGTGGTGCTGACCGGGTCGACGGCCGCGTTCCGCGGCGGCGGGGGGTCGTTCGCCTACGCCGCCTCCAAGGGCGGCCTGGTGGCGCTGACCAGGTCACTCGCCGTGGCGATGGGACCGGACGGGACCTGCGTCACCTGTGTCTGCCCCGGCTGGATCGACACCCCCTTCAACGACCCGTACTGGCGGCGCGTCGGCGGGCGGGAGAACGCCCTCGACGCCCTGCGGTCGCGGATACCGCTCGGCGCGCAGGGGCGGCCGGAGGACGTCGCCGACGTGATCACGTTCCTGGTCTCGCCCGGCTCCCGCTATCTCACCGGGCAGGCGGTCGTCGTCGACGGCGGCCTGCTCGCGTCCTGACCCCCCTTCCCGTTCGGAGAGCGCGATGACCGAAGACCTGCGTACCGAGTTCGCCCCGTCGCTGGAGCTGGCCCGCCGGCTCGCGGCCGGTGCCGAGAGTGAGGCGCTGCGCCGGGGCAAGCCGATGGGCATCGCCGTGGTGGACCGAGGCGGGCAGGTGCTCTTGGCCGTACGGATGGACGGAGCCGGTCCGGTTGCCCTGCAGCTCGCCATCGACAAGGCGTTCACCGCGGCGGCGTTCGACGCCAGGACCGACGCGTGGGGCGAGGTGACCCGGCCCGGCGGCGCCGACTGGGGACTCGCCTCCGCGCTCGGCGGGCGCATCATGATTCTCGCCGGTGGCCTGCCGTTACGCGCCGGTGGACAGCTGGTCGGCGGGATCGGGGTGAGCGGCGCCGCGCCGCCGGTCGACCTGGCGTGTGCCGTCGCGGGCCTGCGCGCCGGCCTCGGTCCGCTGGACGAAATAGCAGGTCTTGTCACACTTCAGCCCACCAACTAGCCTGCCAGGCAGCCAGACAACATCCGGGAGAGTTCATGTCACTGGCCCAGCAGAACGTCGTCGTGCTCGCCTATCCCCGATACCAGGAACTCGACTTCTGGTATCCGGTGCTGCGCGGCCGCGAGGAGGGCGCGACCGTTCACATCGTCGCCTCGGGGCCGGAGGGGTGCGAGAGCATCCTCGGCTACCCGGTCGTCCCGGACACCGCGCCCTCGGACGTCGACCCGGCGGGCGTCGGGCTGATCGTCGTCCCGGGAGTGGCCCCGGGTGAGGAGCCCGCCGCCTCTGCCGAGCAGATCGCCCTGGTGTCCGCGGTGCACGCGGCCGGTGGGCTGGTCGCCTCCGTCGGCAACGGGGCCGGGGTCGTCGGCGCGGCGCTGCCCGGGGCGGGCGACCGGATCGTCAGGGCCGAGGGCACCGACGACCTCGCCACCTTCTTCGGCGCGGTACGGGCCGCCCTCGCCGTGCCCGCCTGACCGCCCACCCGCCCCTGTCGTCGATCCGTCTGAGTCACCGTGTCGCCCGGGCGACCGTAGTCGTACGAGGTTGGAGTAGCCCCCATGGAAGTTTTCAGGACCGTACTGGGCGACGTGTCGCCGGAGGAGTCCGGTGTCATCCTCACCCACGAGCACCTGCTCTACGGATACCCCGGCGCCGAGCTCGACCACCGCACGGTGCTCGACTACGACGCCAACGTCTCGTTCATCGCCGGGCAGGTCAGCAAGGGCATGGCCGACCACGGGTACGGCACGCTCGTCGACATGACCCCGCCCGAGGTGGGGCGGCACCCCGAGCTGATGGCCGAGGTCGCCCGCCGCACCGGGCTGAACGTCATCGCGATCACCGGGTTCTTCCCGGAGCGGATGGGCGTCCCCTACTACTGGCGGCGGCAGACCGTGGAGGAGCTGACCGACTTCTTCGTCCGCGACCTGACCGAGGGAATGGTCTTCGCCTGGCAGCAGACGCCGTACAAGGCCGGGGCCATCAAGATCGCCACCGGGCAGGAGAGCGTCACGCCGATGCCCAGCCCGGTCGGTCCCAACGGGCGGCGCATCCACGAGGTCGAGGACCGGGTCATCCGGGCCGCCGGGCGGGCGTCGAGGATCGTCGGCTGCGCGGTCAACACGCACACCGACCCCATGGACTACCGGGTCACCAACCCGGGGATCGAGCAGCTCGACATCCTGGAGGAGGAGGGCGCCGACCCCGCCAAGGTGATCATCGGGCACGCGTTCGTCGAGCCGAACGACGTCCAGCTGCGCGAGATCCTCAACCGGGGCGCCAACGTGCAGATCGACCACATCGGCATCCCGTGGCGGGTGGACACCGCCGAGGAGCTCGACGAGCTGATGGCCACCGCGCTGGTGAGCCTGCTCGACGACGGTTTCGGCGGCCAGATCGTGCTCTCCTTCGACCGCTGGTTCTACAACCCGCGCTCCGACGTGACCGAGTCCGACCCGCAGCTCGCCAACGAGCGGGTCGACCTGGGCTACCTGTTCACCCACTTCGTCCCGCGGCTCAAGGGCAAGGGCGTCACCGACGAGCAGATCCAGGCGATCCTCGTCGACAACCCGCGCCGCATCCTGTCGATCAAGGTCTGACCCCCGTACAACGCAGAGAGGAAGTCCGGTGCAGCTCACCGAGGCGCGAATCATCGTGCTAGTGGAAAATCAGTACCAGGAGCTGGAGCTCTGGTACCCGGTGCTGCGGTTCCGTGAGGACGGCGCCGACGTGCGGGTGGTCGGCCCCTCCGTCTCGGAGGTGTACGCCAGCAAGCTCGGCTACCCCGCGAGGGCCGACCTGACGGTGGCCGACGTCGATCTCGACGCGTACGACGCGCTGATCATCCCCGGCGGTTTCTCACCGGAGTACCTGCGCCGCAACCCCGAGATGGTCGACCTGGTCCGCGAGGCCGACGCCAAGGGCCTGCTGGTGGCGGCCATCTGCCACGCGGGATGGCTGCTCGCCACCGCGGGGATCGTCAAGGGACGCGCCGCGACCTGCGTCGTGACCATCAAGGACGACGTGATCAACGCCGGGGCGCGCTACTCCGACGAGCCGGTGGTCATCGACGGCAACCTGATCACCTCCAGGCTCCCCAACGACCTGCCGCAGTTCTGCGCGGCGATCAAGGACGCGCTCGCCGGACGGGAACCGGCCAAGGGGGGTGCGCTGCCGGTGGCGGCGGACCCGCCCGCGTCGTCGCCCGCCTACACGGCGAGCGCGGTGCTCAAGAACCGGGCCGCCGGTCCGGCGTCGGCCAACTACCGGGCCTACGCGGTCCTCGACGCCTGACCGGCCGACGATGCGCATCGACGTCCACCACCACGCGATCTTCCCGGACTACATACGCCGCCTGGCCGAGCGCGGGATCGGGGCCCAGCCCGGCATCCCGCTGCCCGGCTGGTCGGCGGCGGACTCGCTCGCGATGATGGACCGGCTCGGCATCGATCTCGCGGTCCTGTCGGTCGGCTCACCGGGGTTCTACTTCGGCGACGCCGGACTGGCCCGCGAGCTGTGCCGGAAGACCAACGACGACCTGGCCGCCACGGTCGGCGCGCATCCGGAGCGGTTCCGCGCCTTCGTCGCACTGCCGCTGCCCTCCGTCGAGGACGCCCTCGCCGAGCTGGACCGGGTGGCGGCGGACGAGGCGTTCGTCGGGGTCGGGCTGCTCACCAACTACGCGGGCCGGTATCTGGGCGACCCCGCCTTCGACCCGGTGCTGGCCGAGCTCGACCGGCGGGGCTCGGTGGTCCACGTCCACCCGACGCTGCCCGCCCACTACCCGGCCGCCGAGATCGACCTGCGGCCGTCCCTGATCGAGTACGTCTTCGACAGCACGCGGGCCCTGGTCAACCTCACGCTGAACGGGGCCCACCACCGGTTCCCCGGCATCACCTGGATCTTCTCGCACTGCGGGGGCACCGCGCCGTACCTGGCGGGGCGGCTCGCCATCGCCGAGCCGCTGCCCGAGCTGGCCCGGGTCGGCGACGGCGGCGTCTACGGGGCCATGCGCTCGTTCCACTACGACATCGCGCTCGCCACCACACCGTACGCGCTGGGCTCGGTGGAGCGGCTGGCCGGTGTGGAGCGGCTGCTGATCGGCTCCGACTTCCCGTTCGTCGACGAGCGCACGGTGCGCGCCTGCCTCGCGGAGGCGGCGGAGGTGCTCGGCGCCGGGCCGATGGAGGTCGTGGCCAGGGACAACCCGGCACGGCTCTTCCCCACGCTCGCGAACCAGATCCTTCGCTGACCAGGCCCCCGATCTTCACGACAGGCGCTTTCACGACCGAGACGAGGTGACACGTTGCCGCAGTTCGACCTTCCCCTGGAGCAGCTCCGGGCGTACCGCTACCCGGGCCCCGAGCCGGACGACTTCGACGAGTTCTGGGCGGTGACGCTGGCGGAGGCGGGACGTTTCCCGCTCGACCCCGTCTTCACCCGGTACGACGGCGAGCTGCGTACGGTCGACGCCTTCGACGTGACGTTCGCCGGTTACGGAGGCGACCCGATCAAGGGGTGGCTGATCCTCCCGGCGGACCGGCGGGGGCCGCTGCCGACGGTCGTCGAGTATCTCGGCTACGGCAGCGGGCGAGGCATCCCGCTGGAGTCCCTCGCCTACGCCTCGGCAGGGTTCGGGCACTTCGTGATGGACACCAGGGGGCAGGGGAGCAGCTGGCGGGCGGGTGACACGGCCGATCCGTCGGCGAGCGGCCCCGCCGTGCCCGGCTCCATGACGCGCGGCATCACCGATCCGCACGACTACTACTTCCGGCGTTTGTTCGTCGACGCCGTACGGGCCGTGGACGCGGCGGCGGCCCATCCCGACGTGGACGGCGGCCGGATCGCGGTCACCGGGCGCAGCCAGGGCGGCGCGCTGTCGCTGGTCGCGGCCGGGCTCAGGGACGACGTGGCGGGGGCGATCCCGCACGTGCCGTTCCTCAGCGCCTTCCGCCGGGCCACCGCGATCACCGACAGGGAACCGTACGCGGAGATCGTCCGCTGGTGCTCCGTCCACCGCACCGGCCACGAGACGGCGTTCGCCACCCTGGCCTACTTCGACGGCACGTCCTTCGCGGCCAGGGCGACCTGCCGGGGCTCGTTCTCGGTGGCGCTCATGGACGGGGTGTGCCCGCCGTCCACCGTCTTCGCCGCCTACAACGTGTACGGGGGCGAGAAGGACATCACCGTGTGGCCGTACAACAACCACGAGGGCGGCGGGCCCCAGGATCAGCTCCGGACAATCCGGGTTTTGCACGATTTATTCGGCTAAACCGCTCGATCTGTGACAAAAGCCGCTTTGCGTACTATGTCGTGACAAATTAGCAACATCCAGGGTCTTGCTCGGCTCTGGTAACAGAAGCCAGGATTCAATCCTGCCAGACAAGCGGACAGCCTGGATGGTTGGGGAAAGGAGGCCGGAGTGAAGTCAGCCCGGCTCTACGGACATGACGACCTGCGTATCGAGGACGTGCCGGACCCGCGCGCGGGAGCCGGTGAGGCGGTCGTCGAGATCCACGCCTCCGGCGTCTGCCCGAGCGACATCCGCAGCTACACCGGCTCGGGGACGGCCAAGCGCGCCCCGTGGACCCCCGGTCACGAGGTGGCCGGAGTGATCACCGAACTCGGGAACGGCGAGACCGGCGGGTTCTCCGTCGGCGACCGCGTCGTCCTGGACTGGCGCGGGGTGTGCGGCCGGTGCCACGAGTGCGCCCGGGGCGCGGCCAACTTCTGCGAGAACCTCGTCAAGTTCCCGATCGCCGGGTTCGCCGAGGCGACCGTCATGCCGATCGACCAGCTGCGCGCCGTACCCGACGGGCTGAGCCTGGAGGCGGCGTCGTTCTGCGAGCCCCTCGCCTGCGTCGTCAACGCCCACCGGGGGCTCGCCATGCCGCTGGCCTGCAACGTCCTGGTGGTCGGCGCGGGCCCGATCGGGCTGCTGCACACCCAGGTGGCCCGTTCTCGCGGCGCCAGGGTCATCGTCGCCGACATGAAGGCCGACCGGCTCGCCACCGCCGTCGCCCTCGGCGCCCACGACGTCGTGGACGCCTCGGCGGGGGAGACCCGGCAGGCCGTCCGCGCGCTCACCGAGGGGCGCGGCGCCGACGTCGTGATCGTCACCGTCGGCAGCCCGGCCGTCATCTCGTCGGCCTTCGAGCTGGTCGCCCGCAACGGCGCCGTCAACCTCTTCGCCGGTACCCACCCCAAGGGGACCGTCGAGCTGAACCCGGACGTCCCCCACTACGACCAGGTCGCCATCACCGGCAGCCACGACTTCGTTCCGAACGACTTCGCCACGGCCCTGCGCCTCCTGGCGTTCGGCATGGTCGACGTCGCCCCGCTGATCAGCCACCGCTTCTCGCTGGACTCGGTGGTCGACGCCTTCGAGACCACCCGGCGGCAGAAGGGGCTCAAGTCACTCGTCGTCGCCGGACCCTGACACCCCTCGTACCGCACTCCCACCGACAGCACGTACCGCCCCCTTGTACCGCACCCCACCGACAGCACGTACCGGCCCCGCGCGGAGCACCCCCGCCGCCCTCGGCACCGGGCCCGTGAAGCACCACCACACCGACATGACGTACCGCTCGTCCCTCCGACCGTCTGAGGAAGTCATGACCACGTCGTTCGCCGAATCCCTCTCGGACACCCCGACCGCCCTCACCACCTCCACCGCCTCCTGGTCGCGCCGCCGGATGCACCACGTCTTCGCCCGCGACGGCCGGGCCGTCATCGCCGCGATGGACGCCGGGATCAAGGGTGTCGCCCCCGGTCTCGCGGACGGCCGGGCGGCCGTACGGCGGATCGTGGACGGCGGGGTCGACGCGATCCTCGCCACCATCGGCCTCGCCCGCGCGGCCTCCGACGAGCTCGGCGGCACCGGCCTGATCATCGCGCTGGACAGCGAGATCCCGTCGGCCGGGTACGGCGTCCAGCAGGCCGTGCGGTGGGGTGCCGACGCCCTCGAACTCAAGGTCTTCCCCGGGAACCCCCAGGTCACCAAGCTCGGCGAGCTGCGCGAGCTGTGCGCGGAGGCGGACCGCTTCGGGATGCCGGTGATGGCCGAGCCGATCCCGGTGTCGTTCAAGGACGTCGAGGCGCACACCCTGACCAACGTCGCCAACGGCGCGCGCCTGTCGTCGGAGGCCGGTGCCGACTTCGTCAAGGCGCAGTACGTCGGCACCGTGGACGAGTTCCGCAGCGTGGTGGACGGCTGCCTGGTGCCGCTGCTGGCCCTGGGCGGCCCGATGAAGCCGACTCCGGTGCACGCCCTGCAGATGGCCGCCGACGCCGTCGAGGCCGGTGCCCGTGGCGTGGTCTACGGCCGCAACATCGTGGAGGCCGAGCGCCCGGACCGGATGGTCGCCGCGCTGGTGGAGATCGTCCACGGCGGCGCCAGCGTACGGGCCGCCGCCAAGCACCTCAACGCCCCACTCTGACCGCCCTGTTTTGACCGCTTTGTTTTGACCGCCTCGTACGCCGGGCCGATCCACCCGACCCGACCTGACCGACCGAACGGACCTCAGGCCCAACCAACCCCACCGACCCGACCGAAGGGGAGCCGATGACCACCGAGCCCACAGGCGAACGGATGAGCGCCGCCGTCTTCCACGGCGGCCGGGACATCCGGGTCGAGTCCGTGCCGATCCCCCGGCCGGGACCCGGCGAGGTGCTCGTCCGGGTCGGCGCCGCCGGGATCTGCGGCAGCGACGTGCTGGCCTTCCGCGGCCTCGGCCCGTGGCAGCACAGCGCCGACGCCCCCGGCCGGGACGGGCACGAACTGGCGGGCGAGGTCGCCGCGCTCGGTCCCGGGGTCACCGGGCTCACCGTGGGACAGCGGGTCGCCGTCGAGCCCAAGCACCTGATCGCCTGCGGTGAGTGCCCCCCGTGCCTGGCCGGGCGTACCCACCTGTGCCGCAGGCGCGGGTACGTCGGCGACCGGCACGTGACGAGCGAGGGCTTCGCCGAGTACGACCTGTGCCCGGCGGAGCGGGCCCACCCGCTGCCCGGCCACGTCTCGCTCGGCGCGGGCGCGATCCTCGACTGCTACGCCTGCGGGGTCCACACCTACAACCTGGTGGAGACCGCGCTGGCGGAGAGGCCGGGCGGGGTCATGGTGATCCTGGGGGCCGGGACGATGGGGCTCACCATGGGCCAGGTGGCCCGCTCCCACGGGCTGCGCGTACTGCTGACCGGCACCAGCCGGGAGTCGCTCGACCTCGCGCTCAGGGCCGGTGCCGCCGACGAGGTGGTGCTGGTGGGGTCCGAGGACCCCGAGGCGGCCGTCGCCGCGCTCACCGAGGGGCACGGCGCGGACGTGGTGGTCGACGCGGTCGCGATCCCCGGGGTCACGCTCCAGCAGGCCGTGGAGCTGGTCACCCCCGGCGGGCAGGTCTGCGTGCTCGGCGTCTTCGCCACGCCGCCCCGGCTCGATCCGCACCTCGCGTACGTCAAGGAGGTCTCCCTGCACTGGTCGAACAGCTACGGCACGCACCGGGGCGGGTCGGAGTACGTCACGGCGCTGGAGCTGGTCGCCTCCGGCGGGGTGGCGGCCGATCCGCTGATCACCCACCACTTCCCGCTGGAGCGGATCCGCGAGGCGTTCGTCGCCGCCGACGAGAAGGACACCTCGCTCGCCATGAAAGTCATGATCCAACCCTGACCGGCCCGTCGCTTCCAGCCTCCGGCCCCCGGCCCCGCAAAACCCTCGCCCACCGAAAGCCCCGTAGAGCCCCACCAAAAGCCCCGCAGAGTCCCAGCGGATCCCCCATCCACCGAAAGTCCCGCGAAGCCCCAGCAGAACCCCCGCCCACCGAAGGAGGTGATCCCGTTGTCCCAGCGCCGTTACGTACTCGCCGTCGACCAGGGTTCCAGCGGTACGAAGGCCGCCGTCTTCGACGACACCGGCCGCCCGCTGCGGCAGGCCCGGCGCCGTACCGAGGTCGCCCACCCCGAGGTCGTGGCGGCCGAGGCCGACCCGGAGAGCTGGTGGCGGGCGCTGGTCGAGTGCGTCGGGGAGGTCCTCGAAGGGCCGGTACCCCCCGGCCGGATCGAGGCGGTCGCGATCTGCGGCTTCATGCACACCCTGGTCCCGGTCGGCGACGACGGCGCGGTGACCGGACCGGCGCTGCTCTGGCCGGACCAGCGCCCGCTGGCGGACGCCCCACCGGCGGCGGCGTCCGGCTCGTGTGTCGAGCGGATCCGCTGGTGGGCGGCAGGGAACCCGGACGCCGCCGCCAGGACGCGCTGGTACCTGCCGGTCAAGGACTTCCTGCGGCTACGGCTGACCGGGACGGTGGGCACCGACGGCTACGAGGCGGGCGGCACCGGTTTCGCCGACGCGGCGACCGGCACCTGGTCCCCGGCGACGGCCGCGCACGCGGGGATCACGGTGGACAGGCTCCCGCCGATCCGCGGGCCGCTCGACGTCGCGGGCGAGGTGACCGAGGCCGCCTCGGCCCTGACCGGGCTGGCCGCCGGTACGCCGGTCGCGGTCGGCACCGGCGACTGGATGGCCACGCTGCTCGGCTCGGCGGCCGTACTGCCGGGCAGGGCGTGCGTCTACCTCGGCACGGCCGGGGCGATCGGCGGGTTCGCGTCACCGTCCGCCGCCGCGCGCCTGGCGGAGCCGCTCTGCTTCGCCGCCGCCACGGCCACCGGCTCCGCCCTGGACTGGCTCGCGGGCATCGTCGGCGACGGCGGAGCCGGTGCGCTCGCCGGGGCGGCCGGAGGCGTGCCCCCGGGCGCGCGCGGCGTGGTCTTCCTGCCGCACCTCATGGGAGAACGCGGCGACGGGCCACGGCCCGCCGCGCGGGGCGCGGTGCTCGGGCTCACCCTGGCCCACGGTCGCGCCGACCTGGCCCGCGCCGTGCTGGAGGGCACCGCGATGTGGCTGCGGGCGATCGCCGGTGCCGAGCTGGAGCGCCGCGACCCGGCTGAGCTCGTCGCCGTCGGCGGAGGCGCGCGAAGCGACCTGTGGCTGCGCGTCCTCGCCGCGGTGCTGGGCCGCGACCTGACCGTACCCGAGACGACCGAGGCGGGACTGCTCGGCGGCGCGCTCGTCGCGGCCACCGCCGTCGGCCTCGGCGACCGGGAGGCGGGCCTGGCGGACCGCCGCGACCGATGGGTGCGGACCGCCGGGACCGTACCCGCGGAACCGGACCTGGTGAAGGAGTACCAGCCGCTCTACGACGAGTTCCTGCGGGTCGAGGCGCTGGCCGTCGCGGCCGACGCCGACCGCTGGGAACCCCACGAACCTCCACGGCCGGTCCCCGGACGTGGGCGTCACCGGTAGCCCGGCCCTCACGGGCTGTGCTGCGCGAACGACAACAGGAGCAAGCGCGCGGGGGCGCTCATACAACGCTACCGAGACAGCCATGCCAGGAGTGAAAATGCAACGACCGTGGAGAAGCGCAGTCAAGGTCACCACCGCCACGACCGCCGTGGCGCTGCTGCTGACCGTGTCCGCCTGCGGGGACGACACCCCCGAGGCCGCGAGCGGTACCGGCGGGGAGGTGACCGGCGCGATCGACGTGTGGATGGGAGACCCCATCGGCACCACCCAGCAGCCGACGATCGTCCAGCTCGCCAAGGACTACGAGGCCGCCCACGCCGGTACCAAGGTCAACCTGAGGTTCCTCGGCGCCGACGCCCACCAGACCTACCTGACCAGCATCGCGGGCGGCACCGTGCCCTGCGTCGCCCTGATCGGCAACACCTGGAGCCCGGAGTTCGCCGGACTGCAGGCGCTGGAGCCGATCGCGCAGGACCCGGCGTCCATGAAGGGCAAGTACACGCAGAGCATGATCGACTCGACCGTGCTCGACGGCGTCTCGTACGCGGTGCCCTACGACACCGGTGTCCGGGCCCTCATCTACCGCAAGGACCTCCTCGACAAGGAGAAGCTCGCCGCGCCGAAGACCTGGGACGAGCTGCTGACGGCGGCGACCACGGTGCAGAAGGCCAACCCGGGCGTCAACGGCTACGGGATCATCGGCGGCAACGCCTGGTACTACCTGCCGATGGTCTGGCAGTGGGGCGGTGACATCGCCACCCAGGAGGGCGGTGCCTGGAAGGCCCAGGTGGCCTCGCCCGAGGCGACCGCCGCGTTCACCTTCTACGCGGAGCTGCTGACCAAGCACAACCTCTCCCCGAAGGGTTCGGTCACCTGGCAGGGCGCCGACGCGGCCAAGGCGTTCGCGCTGGGCCAGGTCGCCATGATGGTGGGCGGCAGCTGGGACCTGAAGACGATCCTGGCGCAGAACCCCGAGATGGAGAAGCAGCTCGGCACGGCGCCGCTGCCCAGCGGCCCGGGTGGCAACAACGACACCTTCGCCGGGGGCAGCAACCTCGCCATCTTCAAGGGCTGCGAGAACAAGGCGACCGCGAAGAGCTTCGTGGACTTCATGCTGGAGACCGACAACCTGGTCTCCGTCACGACGAAGATCGGCCTGCTTCCGGCCACCACGGACGCGCTGGAGCGCGAGCGTACGACCGGCTCGTTCTCCACCCCGCTGCTCAGGGCGTACGCCGAGCAGGCGCCGCACACCCGCTCGATCCCGCCGGTGGCGACCTGGGGCAAGGTCGAGGGGACCGGCGCGATCGTGAACGCCATGCAGGCGATCATGAACGGGCAGAAGGCCCCCGACGCGGCGATGAGGGAACTGGCCGATCAGATCGACGCGGCGATCGGCAAGCAGTGACGTTCACCGCATCCAAACTCGGCAGGCGGGCGCGGGTGAACGCGTCCGCCCCCCGGGGCGGCCCCCCTGAGGCGCCGCCCCCGGCCGGTCGGCGCTCCCGGTTCCGCTTCGACCGGCACGGGCTTCCCGGCCTGCTGCTCGCGCCGCTGCTGACGGTCGTGGTCGGGGTCGTCGGCTACCCGATCGTCCGGACGATCTGGCTCTCCTTCCACGAGGGCGAGTACCTGCGCACCGGCCCGTGGAACGGCCTGGCCAACTACGGCGAGCTGTTCACCGACCCGTATTTCCTCGCCGCGCTGCTGCGTACCACGGTCTTCGCGGTCGTCTGCGTGGGCGGCACGCTGCTGGTCAGCCTCGCGGTCGCGCTGGTGCTCGACGCGGGGCCGTGGATGGCGCGGGTCGTCACGGTGATCGTGCTGCTGCCCTGGGCCATGCCCCGGGTCGCCTCCGGCATCGTCTGGAAGTGGATCTTCAACGACCAGTACGGCATCGCGAACTGGCTGCTGGTCGGCCTCGGGTTCGACCGGTTCGAGGGGTACGCGTGGTTCAACAGCGGGTTCACCTCGCTGGTGGCGATCACCATCGCGGTGGTGTGGCACTCGGTGCCGTTCATCGCGATCTCGATGCTCGCCGGGCTGCGCGCCACCCGGGGTGAGGTGCTGGAGGCCGCCAGGGTCGACGGGGCCACCTTCACGCAGAGCCTGCTGCGGGTCCGGCTGCCGATGATGAAGCCGCTGCTGACCATCCTCGGCGTGATGTCGACGATCTTCGCGTACCAGTCGTTCGACCATTTCGTGGTGATGACCACCCCGCCGGGCGGTCCCAGCCACAGCACCGAGGTGCTCTCGCTGCTCACCTGGCTGCAGGCGTTCACCGTGCTCGACCAGGGCACCGCCGCCGCGATGGCGGTCGTCACGTTCGTGCTGCTCGCCGGTATCACCGCGATCTACGTCAGGCTGACGAAGGAGGACAAGTGAGCGCGGTGGCGCACGACGACACCCGGCGGCACCCGGCCAGGGTCCTCCTCTACGTGGCGATGGCCGGAATCGTGGTGGTGAGCCTCTTCCCCTTCTTCTGGATGGTGGTCACCTCCCTCAAGCCGGACCCGGACATCTTCACCAGGACCCCGCAATTCCTGCCGACCGATCCGATCCTGGACCGCTACACCGCCCTGTTCCAGGGCGCGGTGCCCCGGCAGTTCCTCAACTCGCTGATCGTGGCCGGGGCCACCACGGTCATCACCGGCCTGATCGCGCTCCTCGCCGGGTACGCGCTCGCCCGGTTCAAGATCCCGCTGCGCAGGCACCTGCTCATCGTGATCCTGTCGATCCAGATGCTGCCGCAGACGGTCCTGGTCATCCCGCTGTTCGTGGTGCTGCGCAACACCGACCTGCTGGGCACCTACCAGGGCCTGATCATCTCGCACCTGGCGCTCACCGTCGGGCTGGCGACGTACATGCTGCGCAGCTTCTACCTCGACATCCCGGTGGAGATCGAGGAGTCGGCGATGGTGGACGGGGCGACCCGGATGCAGGCCGTCCGGCTGGTCGTCTTCCCCCTGGTCTGGCCGGGGCTGGCGGCCAGCTCCATCTACGGGTTCATCACCTCCTGGAACGAGCTGATGTTCTCGGCCACCTACATGCAGCAGTCCTCGCGGGAGACCCTGCCGGTCGCGCTGCAGCAGTACTTCTCCAGCTACTACTCCGACTGGGGCGGGGTGATGGCCGCGAGCGTGATCTTCACGATCCCGGTGGTGATCTTCTTCCTGCTGGTCCAGAAGCGCCTGATGCAGGGCATGGTCGCGGGCGCGGTCAAGGGATGAAACCGCCTCGCGCCCCTCGTACACCAAGAAAGGATTCACAGTGTTGAAGCTCGGAGTGCTCGGTGTGGGCGCGATCGCGACCGTCGACTACGGCGTCCTGCCCAACCTGCACCACATCAAGGACAAGGTCGACCTGGTCGCGCTCTGCGACCCGGTGGAGGAACGCGCCACCGACGCGGCCAAGCGCTTCGGCGCGGCGGAGGTCTACGGCTCGCTGGACGAGATGCTGGCCGAGGCCGACATCGACGCGGTGCTCAACCTGACCCCGATCCCGGCGCACGGCGCGACCTCGCTCCAGATCCTGCGGGCCGGAAAGCACCTGGCGACCGAGAAGCCGCTCGCCACCACCATGGCCGACGCCGACGCGATCATCGAGGCCGCCGAGGCCGGGGACCTGCGGGTGGTCTGCTCCCCGCCCAACATGCTCTACCCCACCCGGATCGAGGCCGCGCGGCTCATCCGCGAGGGCGTCATCGGCAAGGTGGCGTTCGCCAAGATCCGCGCGTCCCACGGCGGCCCGGCCTCGATGATGAACTGGCCGACCGACCCGACCTGGTTCTACCAGGAGGGCTCGGGACCCCTCATGGACGTCGGCGTGTACGGGATCCACGAAGCGCTCGGCCTGCTCGGCCCCGCCAGGCGCGTGAGCGCCTTCTCCGCGATCACCGAGCCGACCCGCACGGTCCGCTCCGGGCCGTACGCGGGCAAGGAGATCACGGTGACCACCGACGACAACACGTTGATCATGCTCGACTTCGGCGGCGGCACGTTCGCGGTGATCGACGGGACGTTCAACGTCAACGCCGCCAAGGGCCCCCGGCTGGAGGTGTTCGGCCGGTCGGGCACGCTCAACCTGCCCAACAACCTCAACCAGAACGGCGGGCGCGGCATCGACCTGTTCCGGCTGGACGCGGCCGCGGGGCTGAGCGGCTGGGTCGACCTCGACCTGGCCCACCTGGAGCCCGCCCAGCAGCGCGTCGACAGGCTGCGCCGGGCCCTGCTGGTCGACCACCTCGCCGACCTGGTGGCGGGCACGGCGACCCCGGTGATGGGAGCCGACGTGGCCAGGCACGCCCTGGAGATCATGCTCAAAGCCCACGAATCAGCCCGCGCGGGCCGGGTCCTCGACCTGGAGTCCACCTTCGCCTGGTGACCGGTTTTAACCCGGGAACCGGCCGGGGCGCGCTTGACGGGCGGGCCCCGGGCCGGGGGTGGGTCAGAGGTCGCCGTTCTCGATGGCTCGCTTCAGGGCGGCCTGCGTCACCTCGTGGGAGGCGACGCCGTTCGCGAGGGCGAAGTCGATGAGCGTGTCGTCCGCGTCGAAGGTGAGGTACTCGGTGACCTGGGTCTTCCCCGCGGTCAGCTTCTTGAAGACGATCTTCTGGTGGGTGACGACGTTGGGCAGCGACCAGGTGTCCGTCTCGTAGTAGAGGCCGTCCTTGTCGATGCGCTGCTGCGCGTGCGTGTTGCTGACGACGATCGAGCCCTCGTACGGGATCTCCTCGACCGCGGTGAAGTTGATGGTGCGCTTCCCGGCCTGCGACCAGTCCTTGTGGGTGACGACCCGCTTCAGGAACGAGTGCATGCCGACGTGGTTGTTGATGTTCGAGTACGCCGAGAACACGTGCTTGACCGGGGCGTTGATCGTGATGGAGATGCTGTCCTTCGCCCTGCTCCGTCCCGACCCCGGGAGCGGAGGCGTGTTCTTGTAGAACTTGTAGGTGTCCCACGCCGTCTGCCACTCGGCGGCGAGCTGGGGGTCGCCAACAGGAGTCTCCGCATGGGCGGGGGCGGAGAAGGCGGTGAGGACGAGGGCCGCTGAGAGCAGCTGGGCCGCGAGGAGTCGAAGGTGCTTCTTCACGTATACCCCAAAGGGAGACAGTAGGTGCAAAAGATCTTTTATCGCATACTGTCGTGATCTATAGCTCTTTATGGTGAAGAAGCGAAAACATCTGTGCGCGGAGGAGTGAGGGTCAGGCGCGTTCCTGCCGGGGCAGGACCACCTCCCGCAGGATGAGCAGGATGGCCGCGACCAGCGGGATGCCCAGCAGGGCGCCCACCACGCCGAGCAGCGCGCCGCCCAGCAGGGCGCCGACGATCGTGGCGAGCGGCGGCACGTCGACCGAGCTCCTCATCACGGCCGGGGCGATCCAGTAGTTCTCGATCTGCTGGTAGATCGTGAAGAAGATGAGGCAGACGACGCCGACGGTCGGGGAGACGAAGAACCCCACCAGCGAGGCGACCCCCGCGCCGATGAAGGCGCCGACCAGGGGGATGAGGTCGGTGAGCGCCACGATCAGGGCGAGCGCCAGGGCGTACGGGACCTGCATGATGCTCAGGAAGAAAAAGGTCGTCACACCGGCGATGAGCGAGATGATCAGGTTCCCGGCGACGTAGCCGCCGATGCTGTCGATGATCTGGTCGCCGAGCAGGGTCGCGCGGGTCCGGCGGGACCGGGGGACGAGGCGGTAGGCCATCTTCTTGAGCGACTTCAGCGAGCCCAGGAAGTAGAGCGTCAGCACCAGCACCGTCAGCGAGTTGAAGACGGCCCCGATGACGACCGATCCGATGCCGAGCACGCCGCCGAACATCTGGGTGCCGAAGTCGCCGCTCGTCACGTACTGCTGGAGCTTCTCCAGCAGCTGGAAACGCTGGTCCAGGTCGCGGATCATCGGGTTGTTCTGCAGCTCCTGGACGTACTGGGGGAGCTGCTCGACGAACTGGGTGGACTGCGTGGTCAGCGGGGGCACCACGGCCAGGCCGAAGCCGACGAAGCCGAGGATGACGCTCAGGAAGACGATGACGATGGCCCCCACGCGCGGGACGTTCCACCGCTGGAGGACCTCGACGGCCGGGTTCAGGCCGATGGCCAGGAAGAGCGAGACGACGATGAGGATCAGCACCGAGCTGGCGCTCGCGACGGCCTGCACCAGCCACCAGGCGGTGAGCACGCCCAGGGCGGCGGTGAAGCCGAACACGAACGGGTTGTTGCTCATCGAGCGCCCGGGACGGCCGAACGGGAGGTTCGTCGCGGCCCCCGGGGGCGAGGCCGCACCGGGGGACGTGGGCGCGGGCGCGGCGGCCGTGGAGCCGTCGGGGCTCGCGGGCGGGGGGTCCGGCAGGACCAGGGGCCCCGCGGAGGTCAGGATCGGCTCGGCCGAGGCACCCGAGGTCGAGGCCCCCGACGCCGAGGCATTCGAGGACCCCAAGGCTCCAGAGGTCCCCGAGGATCCCGAAGACCCCGAGGCACCGGAGGATCCCGAGGACCCCGAAGAAGCGGCGGGCTCGGCGGTCCCGGGCGACCGGGTGGGTCCGGCCGCGCCGGACGACGTAGTGGGTTCGGCCGGGGCGTCCGCCTCCGTTGACGGAACGCGGGGGGCGGGCGGGGATGTCGCCGCCGCTGGGGCGCGGTCAGCGGAGATGGGGTCGGGCACCAGCTGCCACTGCCCTGTCCACAGAGAGATAGTCGGCTTCCGCCATCATATTTTCCCTGGTCGCCGCACGGTTCCGGGCGGAAGGCGCGATCAGGTCATGTTGACGTACTGGCGGGGGCGCAGGGCGTGGCCGCGGAGCGCGGCCAGGGCGGCGGAGCGGCCCGCAGGGGTGAGCCGTCCGTCGACGCGCAGGCCGAAGGCGTCCAGGCGCTTGCCCAGCTCGGTGAGCGAGGCGTCGACCTCCACGGTCTGCCACTCCGCGCAGTCGATCACGGCGGTGACGTGGTCGAGGTCTGCGGGGGCGTCGTCGGCGAGCAGCATCAGCGCCACCTCCCTGGCCGAGGCGCGGAAGCCGTTCTCCCCCGACGCGGGGGCGAGCAGGGCGGCGGCCGCGGTCTCCCAGAGCAGGTCGGCGTCGCCGAGCAGGCGCTCACCCAGCGGGGTGGTCACCAGCCGCCTGCCGGTCTGGCGCAGCGCGCCCATCTGACCCTGGGCCACCTCGCGGACGGCCGCGAGCTCCGCGCCGCTCCAGGTGCTCTCGGCGAGCACGGAACGGGCGAGGTTGTGCCGCTGGGTCAGCGGGATGCCCCCGGGGCGGCGGCCCACGGTGAGCAGCCAGCGCAGCGCGTCCAGGTGGGCCTCGTCCGGCGCGGGGATGGGCGCGTGCAGCCGTACCTCGAAGGGCTGGGCGAGCTCGCGCCAGGCGGTGCCCCTGCCGAGGACCCAGCGGTTGAGCCGCTCGCCCTGGACCCGGTGCAGCCAGTTGTCGCCGCCCAGCTCGGGGCGGGACGTGGTGAGCCAGTGGCTGGTGAGCTTCCGCCGCTCGGCGGGGCCGGGGACGAGCTCACCGGAGACGATGGCCAGCTCCAGCGCTGCCGAGCACGCGCCGTGCGCGCCCAGCTCCTCGGGGCCCATGATCGAGCTCCACCGCAGCTCGGGCACGTCGGGCGGGAGCACGCCCGTCGCGTCCAGGGCGGTCTGGTAGGCGGCCATCCCCGCGTCCTCGCCCAGGCGGGCGTAGGTGCGCAGGATCTGGGTGGTCGTGGACGACGAGCAGAGGGCGGCGTAGCGCTCCAGGCCGCCCAGCCGCAGCAACCGGCCCAGCGCGCGGGCGATCGCCGGGCGGTCTCCGGTGACCTTGGAGGGCAGGGTGTACCAGAGAAACTCGCACACGTTGAGCTCGGTGATCGTTTCCAGTGGCTCGCCGCCGGTCAGCCAGTCGATCGCGCTGCGAGCATGGTCGGCGGAGGCGGGCTCGGAACGCTCCAGCTCCGACAGGAGTGCGGCCACGTCCGGTGCAGGCATGCTTCGAAGTCTGCCGTATGCGGGCCTGCTCTGACGATGAACGTGACGTAATGGATCCTGCACGGTGCCTACCCTAGGAAATGTCTTCTAAGTGGCTCATATGCGGAGGCTCAGATCCAGCCCTTCTTGAAAAGCATTCGTGAACTCCACTCGGCGTACGGGATGATCTCGGCGGTGAGCACCGGGTAGAGCCACCAGAAGTTGACGAGCGCCAGCAGGGTGAAGGCGCCCACGACCGCGGCGCCGACGATCCGGCGGCCCTGCGGGGCGCTCGCCGGGCCGAGGATGAGCCCGGCCGCGAGCACGATCGCCAGGATCATGAAGGGGACCATGGGGATCGCGTAGAACAGGAACATGGTCCGGTTGTCGGCGATCGCCCAGTAGAACCAGGGGAGCCAGCCCGCGGCGTAGGCGAGGAGCACGGCTCCGGCCCGCCAGTCGCGGGTGGCGACGTACCAGGCGATCATGGCGATGAGAGCGGCCAGGCCCCCGTACCAGATGACCGGGGTACCGACCCCGAGGACGGCCTGCGAGCAGCTGTCGGCGCCACAGGCGCCCTTGGGGCTCTCGTAGAAGAACGCCACCGGGCGCAGCAGCAGCGGCCAGCTCCACGGGTCGGACTCGTAGTTGTGCGGGGTCGCCAGCCCGGTATGGAAGCCGAGCACCTGGAAGTGGTAGCTCAGCCACGACCGGAACGAGTCGAAGACGAAGAACACCGGGCCCTGCGAGGTCGCCTGTGCCCAGTTGCGGCCCCAGCCGCCCTCGGAGGCGAACCAGCCGGCCCAGGAGGCGATGTAGGTGACGGCGGGCAGCAGGGCCAGGGCGGGCAGGGCGCTCGGCAGGTCCTTGCCGAAGACTCCGCCGTACGGCTTGCGCAGGCCGATCGCCCGGCGGGCACCGGCGTCCCAGACCAGCGACATCACCGCGAAGGCGACGAGGAAGAACACCCCCGACCACTTGACCGCGCAGGCCGCGCCCAGGCACAGCCCGGCCGCGATCCGCCACGGCCGGACGCCCAGCCACGGGCCCTGGTCGCTGAGCGGCGAGGTCTCGTACCAGGCGACGAGCCGCTCGCGCGCCCGGTCGCGGTCGGTCACCAGGCAGGCGAACCCGGCCAGCACCCAGAACATCAGGAAGATGTCGAGCAGCGCGGTGCGCGACAGCACGAAGTGCAGCCCGTCGAGGGCGAGCAGGAGCCCGGCCAGGCAGCCGAGCATGGTCGAGCGGGTCATCCGGCGCGCGACCCTGGCCAGGATCAGGATCGACAGCACCCCGACCACGGCCCCGGCGAACCGCCACCCGTAGGGGGTCATGCCGAAAAGTTGCTCGCCCAGGCCGATCATCCACTTGCCCAGCGGCGGGTGGACCACGTAGGAGGCGCACTTGTCCAGCTCAGTGGGCGCGCACTGCTGCCAGATGCCGGTGCCGCCGCCTATCAGGATCTTGTCGGCGTCCTTGACGACGTTGTGCTCGGCGCCGAAGTTGAGCAGCGCCCAGGCGTCCTTGGCGTAGTACGTCTCGTCGAACATGACCGCGCGCGGATGGCCGAGGTTCGTGAAGCGCAGGATCGCGCCGAACGCCGCGACCAGCAGCGGGCCCAGCCAGCCCCACAGGGCGCCGCCGGGCATCGGCGGCACCAGCCGGTCGCGCGCCGAGCCCCTCGCCCCGCCGGGCGGCTCGGGCTCCGGCTGTTTCGGCGCCTGGTTGGTGAAGTCGGTCACGGCCACCCGGACATCGTACGGTCCTCACACCGCCCCCAGCCCAGGAAAAACCTCCCAGATGCCCAATTCGGGACTTCTCCCCAGGCTGGGAGGCCATCCGAAATACGGGAGGATGGAACGGTGACGGACAACGGCAGGCTTGTGCTGGCAGGGGCTCCGATCGGGCAGGCGGGCGACGCCTCGCCCCGGCTGCGGCTGGCGCTGGAGAGTGCCGACGTGGTCGCCGCGGAGGACACCCGGAGGCTGCGCCGCCTGGCGGGGGAGCTGGGCGCGGAGATCGGCGGCCGGGTCGTCTCCTACTACGACGCCAACGAGGCCGGGCGGGCCGCCGAGCTCCTCCAGGCCCTGCTGGACGGCAAGACCGTGCTGGTCATCACCGACGCGGGCATGCCCGGCGTCTCCGACCCCGGTTACCGCCTCACCCACCTGGCGGTCGAGGCGGGGATCACGGTCACCTCGCTGCCGGGACCGTCCGCGGTGACCACGGCGCTGGCCGTCTCGGGGCTGCCCAGCGACCGCTTCTGCTTCGAGGGCTTCCCGCCGCGCAAGGCCGGTGAGCGCTCCCGCAGGCTCGCCGCCCTCGCCCAGGAGGAGCGCACGATGGTCTTCTTCGAGGCGCCGCACCGGCTGCACGTCGCGCTGGCGGCGATGGCGGAGGCGTTCGGCGCCGACCGCGGGGCGGCGGTCTGCCGGGAGCTCACCAAGACGTACGAGGAGGTCCGGCGAGGCGGTCTCGGGGAGCTGGCCGAGTGGGCGGCCGGGGGCGTCAGGGGGGAGATCACGGTCGTCGTCGCGGGGTACGCCGGGCAGGCGCTGCCGCCGGTGATCGGGGACCTGGTCGACGAGGTGGCGCGCAGGGAGGGGACGGGGGTGCCGAGGAAGCAGGCGATCGTGGAGGTGGCGAAGGCGGCGGGAATTCCCAAACGCGATCTTTATGACGCTGTCCATCGTGGCTGATTTATCACCATAATTCTCCGAATGGGATTAATACGGGACCGTCTCTTGCCCCCCATGCAGGGAAACGTGGTCTGGGGCTGGCTGGGACCGCTGATGGTCGCGGTGTTCGGGGGGATCCTGCGGTTCGTCAATCTCGAACGGCCGCACGCGGTCGTGTTCGACGAGACGTTCTACGCCAAGGACGCCTGGACGCTGATCAACTACGGGGTGGAGCGGGCCTCGCTCGGCACCGTCGAGGACCCGATCGCCGACCGGATGATCATCGCGGGGAACACCGACTTCCTGGTCAAGTGCACCCCGCCGGAGGCCGACCCCTGCCCGCTCTACGTGGCCCACCCGCCGCTGGGCAAGTGGATGATCGGCCTGGGCGAGCAGATCTTCGGCATGACCCCCTACGGGTGGCGGTTCGCCGGGGCCGTGGTCGGGGTGCTGTCGATCCTGATCCTGGCCAGGGTCGCCCGCCGGATGACCCGCTCGACCATGCTCGGCTGCCTCGCCGGGCTCCTGCTCGCGCTGGACGGGCTCCACCTCGTGCTGTCGCGCACCGCGCTGCTGGACATTTTTCTGATGTTCTGGGTGCTGGCGGGCTTCGCCTGCCTGGTGACCGACCGCGACTGGGCACGGGGACGGCTGATCGCCTGGTACGAGACCTCGCCGCTCAGCGACCAGGGCCCCGGCCTGGGGGCGCGGCCGTGGCGGATCGCGGCGGGCCTGTGCCTGGGCGCGGCCTGCGCGGTCAAGTGGTCGGGGGTGTTCTTCCTCGTCGCCTTCGCGGTGATGTCGCTGGTCTGGGACGCGGGTGCCCGCCGGGCGATCGGCCTGCGCAGGCCGTACGTGGGGGCGTTCAACCGGGACCTGACCGGCGCCGTGCTGACGATGGGCCTGCTGCCCGCCCTCACCTACGTCGCCTCCTGGGCGGGCTGGTTCGCCTCGCCGCTGGGCTGGGGCCGCAACTGGGCCCAGGCGACCTCGCAGGGACCCGGGTTCTTCGTCTTCGACTCGCTCCGGTCGTGGCTGAGCTACCACTTCCAGGTGCTCGGCTTCCACACCGGGCTGAGCTCCGGGCACAGCTACCAGTCGGACCCGTGGACCTGGCCGCTGCTGCTGCGCCCGGTGGCGTTCCACTACCCGCCGGACAGGACCGGATGCGGCGCCGACAGCTGCGCCGAGGCCGTCCTCGGGGTCGGCACCCCGGTCATCTGGTACGGGGGCCTGGCCGCCCTCATCGCCATGATCGCCTGGTACGTCGCCACCCGCGACTGGCGGGCCGGAGCCGTGCTCCTCGCCTACGCCGCGGGCTGGCTCCCCTGGTTCTACTACGCCCTCGCCGACAACCGGACCATGTATCTCTTCTACGCGATCATGATGCTCCCCTTCATGATCCTCGCCCTGACCCTGGCCGCCGGGCTGATCATCGGACGGTCGGACGCCGCGCCCAACCGCAGGGCGCTGGGGGCCGCGGTCGTCGGGGCCTTCACGCTCCTCGCGCTGATCAATCTCGGCTGGCTCTATCCGGTGCTGGTCGCCGAGCTCATCCCGCACTCCCAGTGGTGGGCGCGGATGCTGTTCCGGAGCTGGGTGTGACGGGTCCGGGTGCCGTTCCCGAGCTGGGTGTGACGGCGGGCGGCGTGGTCGCGGGCGGCGCGGCGGGGCCGATCACGCCCGGTCCGGCCGTGGCGGGCTCGCTCCCGGCCGGGACGCCCGTGACGTCGCCGGGGACGACGACGGCGGGCACGGCGGGCGCGGGCCTGGAGAACCCGTGGCGCAGCGAGATCGCCGCCGCCAGGCACGCCAGCGGCACCGCGGGCAGCAGGTAGCGGTAGTCGAACTCGGCCGTCGCCGCCGGGGCCAGGATGAGACCGAACGCGGCCAGCCACGGCAGCAGCACCGGCCCGCCCAGCCTGCGCCAGCGCACCGCCACCCCGGCCAGGCCGATCAGCAGCAGCACGCCGAGCACGATGCCGGGCAGCCGGACGATCCGCTGGTAGACCTGGAGGAAACCGGCCCACGGATCGCTGACGTCCGTGCCGATCACGCGGAGCTTGCCCTGGATCTGCGCGGTCCGCAGGCCCGGGTCGTACTTCTGCGCGTCGGTGTCGGTGCTGCCCCGGTACGACGACCAGGCCGGAAGGACCTTGGTCTCGGGCAGGAACTCGTACTGCCGGTAGGTGTTGAAGTCGGGGAAGCGCGGCCGGCCCCAGTGGAAGGCGCGGAAGAAGTCACCGGCCACGAGGCTGAGATAGTCGAGCGGCTGGGACAGGATGGCCCGCTGGGCGAACGCGCCCGCGGTCTTGTTCGTCTCGGGGGTGAACGTGCTGCCCACCCCGAAGGCGTGGAAGCGCTGGCCGTTCTGCGCCCACCAGAGGTATTTCTGCCCGGAGAAGCCGCGCTGGCCCGGCGGCGCGCTGATGCACAGCAGCGCCAGCTCCAGCTCCTCGCGGGGATTGACCCTCATCTTCTCGCAGTCGGCGAACAGCGCCGTCCGCATGTAGAGGATCGCGCCGTCGCTGTTGGTCATCGCGAAGTTGCCGTGCGCGGACGCGAACCAGGCCATGTAGCCGACCACCGGGAGCGCGCACGCGGTGATCATCGCCACGATCGTCTTCCAGGCCGTGCGCTTCACCATCAGGTAGATCACGACCAGCACGAGGATCGGCAGGCCGATCGACCGGGTGAGCGCGGTGAGGGCGAGCAGCAGCCCGATCACCGCGCCGAGCCGCCAGGACATCCGCCGGTGCCAGAGCACCAGCGTGATCACGCCCACGACCAGCAGCATGAACATCGCGTCGGACATGATCAGGTGTTCGAGCTGGACCTGGTACGCGTCGAACAGCACCGGCAGCGCGGCCAGCGTCGCCCCCCAGCCGGGCAGCCGGAACCTGACGCGCAGCAGGCTGTAGATCAGCACCGCGACGCCCAGGCCCATCAGGTGCTGGACGAAGGCCACCAGGCCGAAACTGTGCAGCGGCCTCAGCAACAGGAGCAGAAAGGAATAACCGTTCGGCCGCAGGGCACTGGGCCGGTCGGGGTTCACCGCCCCGGAGACGTACTCGTAGGAGTCGTTGAACCACTGGGCCGGGCCGTACCCGAGCATGGTGACCACACGCAGCAGGAAAGCCAGCGCGAGGGCGGCCACGAAGAGGCGATGCCGGTACAGGAACGCCCGCAGGCGAGTGCTCCGGTCGGGCGCGGGCGCGTCCGGGCGAGGGCGGTCGGCGACGGTCACCATGCATTACAGGATGCCAGCCGTTTCAGGGAGTTGACCCGGGCAGGGGACTGTAGAGGGCATCATGGTGAGATTGGCTTGTGCAGTGAGTGAAGGGTTGAGACGTGGAACTGACCGTGGTCATGCCTTGCTTGAACGAGGCGGAGACCGTGGAGACCTGCGTACGCAAGGCGCTCGCCTGCATGCGGGAGCACGGGATCGACGGGGAAGTCCTGATCGCCGACAACGGCAGCACGGACGGCTCGCAGCAACTCGCACGCGAGGCCGGGGCCCGGGTCGTGCACGTCGACGCCAAGGGGTACGGCAACGCGCTGATGGGAGGCATCCGCGCGGCGCGCGGCCGTTACGTGATCATGGGAGACGCGGACGACTCCTACGACTTCACCGCCCTGCTGCCGTTCGTCGAGCAGCTCCGTGACGGCGCCGACCTGGTGATGGGCAACCGGTTCAAGGGTGGCATCGCGCCGGGCGCCATGCCCCCGCTCCACCGCTACCTGGGCAACCCGGTGCTCTCCTTCATCGGGCGCCTGTTTTTCCCCAGCGCGATCGGCGACTTCCACTGCGGCCTGCGCGGCTTCCGGCGCGACTCCATCCTCAGGCTCGGCCTGCAGACCGGCGGCATGGAGTTCGCCAGCGAGATGGTGGTCCGCTCGACGCTGTCCGGGCTGGACGTGCGCGAGGTGCCCACCACGCTCTCGCCCGACGGCCGCTCCCGCCCGCCGCACCTGCGCTCCTGGCGTGACGGCTGGCGCCACCTGCGCTTCCTGATGCTCTACAGCCCGCGCTGGCTGTTCTTCATCCCCGGCCTGGTCCTGATGACCCTCGGCCTGGTCGCGGGCGCCGCCCTGACCTTCGGCCCTGTCTACATCGGCAAGCTCGCCTTCGACGTCGACACCCTGGTCGGCGCCTCGGCCATGGTGGTGATCGGCTTCCAGGCGGCCCTGTTCGCCCTGTTCACCAAGGTGTACGCGGCCGAGGAGGGCTTCCTGCCGGAAGACAGGAGGGTGCGCAAGCTCGTCGACATCGTGAGCCTGGAGAAGGGCCTGATCGTCGGCGGCCTGCTGGCCCTGGGCGGTCTGGGCGGCCTGGTCGCCTCGCTCGTCCACTGGCAGACGCGCAGCTTCGGCCCGCTGATCCCGTCGGAGTCGCTGCGCATCGTCGTACCCTCGGCCACCGCGCTGATCGTGAGCTTCCAGACGATCTTCGCGGCGCTGTTCATCAGCATCCTCGGCATCCGCCGTACCAAGGAGACGCCCATCGACGTGGCCGCCTCCGCCGCCGAGGAGGCCGCCGAGGCCGTCAGCCGCGCCGCCGCGGGCGAACCGGCGGGCACCCCCGCCGACGGCGCCACCCCGGTGTCCCCGCAGCTGCCCTGAGCCCCGCCGACGGGGCGCCCCTCGGGCGCCCCGGGTGTCCCCGCAACCGCTCTGAGCGCCTCGGCGAGACCCCGCCGAGGCGCGGGCCGCCCGGCCGCCCCGGGCGACCCGGCGGCCCGGAGAATCAGAGGACCCGGAGAAAGTACGACGGCACCAAGGTCCGGGGTCGCGTCCCTTAGGCTTGGACCATGTCCCAGCACATCCTGACCGCGGTCGCCTGGCCCTATGCCAACGGCCCTCGCCACATCGGGCACGTTTCCGGATTCGGCGTGCCGTCCGACGTCTTCAGCCGCTACCAGCGGATGGCGGGCAACAGGGTCCTCATGGTGAGCGGGACCGACGAGCACGGCACCCCGATCCAGGTTCAGGCCGACAAGGAGGGCCTCACCGCCCGCGAGCTCGCC
The DNA here is from genome assembly GCF_055690525.1 of Streptosporangium sp. H13245. Taxonomy (NCBI): domain Bacteria; kingdom Bacillati; phylum Actinomycetota; class Actinomycetes; order Streptosporangiales; family Streptosporangiaceae; genus Streptosporangium; species Streptosporangium sp. H13245. The sequence goes on from NZ_JBSZKT010000027.1 coordinate 48,522, forward strand.
GACCGCTACAACAGGGTGATCGTCGAGGACCTCCAGGCGCTGGGGCTCTCCTACGACCTGTTCACCCGGACCACCACGGAAAACCACTACGCGGTCACGCAGGAGATCTTCAAGGGACTCCACGACAACGGCTACATCTTCCCCCAGACCACGATGGGCGCGATCTCGCCCTCCACCGGCCGCACCCTGCCCGACCGCTACATCGAGGGCACCTGCCCGATCTGCGCCTACGAGAGCGCCCGCGGCGACCAGTGCGACAACTGCGGCAACCAGCTCGACCCGATCCAGCTGATCAACCCGGTGAGCAAGGTCAACGGCGAGACGCCGGTCTTCGTGGAGACCGAGCACTTCATGCTCGACCTGCCCGCGTTCGCCGAGGTTCTGGCGTCGTGGCTGCGTTCCAAGGAGGGCGACTGGCGGCCCAACGTGCTGAAGTTCGCCCTCAACATGCTCGGCGACATGCATCCCCGCGCGATCAGCCGCGACCTCGACTGGGGCGTGCCGATCCCGCTGGAGGGCTGGAACGACCAGGCCAACAAGCGGCTCTACGTCTGGTTCGACGCGGTCATCGGCTATCTCAGCGCCTCCATCGAGTGGGCCCGCCGCTCCGGCGACCCCGAGGCCTGGCGGCAGTGGTGGCAGGACCCCGAGGCCCTGGGCTACTACTTCATGGGCAAGGACAACATCGTCTTCCACGCGGAGATCTGGCCGGCGATGCTGCTCGGCTACAACGGCCAGGGAGCCCGTGACGGCGAGCCGGGCACGCTCGGCGCGCTGAACCTGCCCGCCGAGGTCGTCTCCAGCGAGTTCCTCACGATGGAGGGGCGCAAGTTCTCCTCCTCCCGCTCGGTGGTCATCTACGTACGCGACTTCCTGGAGCGCTACGACGCCGACGCGCTGCGCTACTACATCGCGGTCGCCGGTCCGGAGAACCAGGACACCGACTTCACCTGGTCGGAGTTCCTCAACCGCAACAACGGCGAGCTGGTGGCGGCCTGGGGCAACCTGGTGAACCGCTCGATCTCGATGGCCGCCAAGAACTTCGGGGTCATCCCCGAGGCGGGCGACCTCACCGACGCCGACCGCGCCATGCTGGAGCGCAGCCGCGCGGCCTTCCCGAAGGTCGCCGCCGAGTTCCAGCACTGCCGCTTCAAGAACGCGACGAACGAGGCGTTCGAGGTCATCCGCGAGGCCAACCGCTACCTGGCCGAGCAGGAGCCCTGGAAGATCAAGGACGACCCCGCGCGGGTGAAGACCATCCTGCACGTCGCCCTGCAGGTCGTGGACGACGCCAAGACGCTGCTCACCCCGGTCCTGCCCAACTCCTCCAACAAGATCTACGCGATGCTCGGCGGCACCGGCGTCTGGTCGGGCATGCCGGAGATCCAGGAGGTCACCGACGACGACGGCCGGACCTACCCGATCATCACCGGCTCCTACGACGGCGCCGCGCGCTGGGAGTCGTTCCCGATCCGGGTCGGCTCCCCGCTCAACCCGCCGACGCCGCTGTTCGTCAAGCTGGACCCGAAGATCGTTGAGGAGGAGCTGGCCCGCCTGGGCGAGTAGGCGCGGAGCGGCACCCCGGAGACGGCGACCGCTCGCCGGGCCACCCGCCCGAGCGAGCGGCCTGGGTCTCGTGGTCCGGGCCTTGTGGCCCGGATTCCACGGCCCGGGTCTCGTGGCCTGGGTCTCGTGGTCCGGGTTTCGCGGTTCGGATCCCATGGCCTGGATTCCACGGTTCGGGTCCCACGGTTCGGGTCCCATGGTTCGGGTTTCGCGGCCCGGGTCTCATGGCCCGGATTCCACGGTCCGGGGCTCGCGGGTCGCGGCCGGTGCCGGGCGCGGGCCGTACCCGCTTCTCGGTAGGTTGGACGCCGTGAGCACGCCGAAGCTTCCCGCCGCGCCCAAGCCCCTGCCCGCAGAGGTGTTCGACAGCCACTGCCACCTGGACATCATGGTGGGCAACCGCCAGGCGTCCTCGGGGGACCCGGTGGCCCAGGCCGCGCAGGCGGCCCGGACGAGCGTCGAGGGCATCCTCGACGAGGCCCGCGCCGTCGGCGTGACGCGGCTCGTCACCATCGGCTACGACCTGCCGTCCTCGCGCTGGAACGCCGAGACGGCCGCCCTGCACGCGGACGTCTACGCCGGGGTGGCCATCCACCCCAACGAGGCGCACGCCTCGACGCCGGAGACCCTCGCCGAGATCGAGCGGCTGGCCCGCCTGCCGCACGTCAGGGCGGTGGGGGAGACCGGGCTCGACTACTACCGCGACTGGGCGTCGAAGGACGACCAGCACGCCAGCTTCCGCGCGCACATCGAGATCGCCAAGCGGACCGGCAAGGCCCTGGTGATCCACGACCGCGAGGCCCACGACGACGTGCTGCGCGTGCTGGCCGAGGAGGGCGCTCCCGAGGTGGTGGTGTTCCACAGCTTCTCGGGTGACGCCGGGATGGCGAAGCAGTGCCTCGATGCCGGATATTTCATGTCATTTTCCGGTCCGGTTACCTACAAGAACGCCGCGTACCTCCGTGAGGCCGCGCGGGTCGCGCCGCAGGAGCTGATCCTCGTCGAGACCGACGCGCCCTACCTGCCGCCCACCCCCCACCGGGGCAAACCCAACGCGCCCTACCTCATACCGCTCACGCTGCGCTGCCTCGCCGAGGTCAAGGGGACCGACCTCGCCGAGCTGGCCACCGCCGTCAGCGCCAACGGGGAGACCGTCTTCGGCTCCTGGTGACGGGGGTCCGGGTCCCGGGGCCCGCGTACGGCGTGGCCGGATCACACCCGCTCCTGCGGCGCGACCCGAGCAGGTGCGACCTCGCCCTACGGCGGGACCGGAATCCCACTACGGAACCAGGATCGGAAAGCCCGGCTCGCGGCGCGGCCCGACCGGGTGCGATCTCGCCTTACGGCGGAACCGGAACCGGAATCGGGGCCAGGCCCAGGGCAGATCCGGAGGCGGGAGTCCTGGCTCGTGGCACGACCTGATTCACACGACCTGGTTCAGGAGTCTCCGCTCGCGGCGGGACCCGAGGCCAGGACGCTCAGCCCACGGCGGCGCCGAAGTCGGCGGAGGCGGCGCCTTCGAGGGCCGGGATCGTCCCGGTGCCCGGCGAGAGCTGGACGCCCTCGGTGTCGTTGCGGCCCAGCAGGACGACCGCTCCCGCGCCTCCCCTGTCGGGCGCCCCGGCGACCAGCCGATTGCCGCTGAACCCGACCGACCAGCCGAAGTGGTCACCCGCCCCGCCCTGGGTGACCAGCCTGCCCGCTCCCTGCTCGCCCATCGTGATCAGTCGTACGCCGCCCTGCCCGTCGGCGTCGAAGGGCACGCCCACGGCGAGTCTGACCTCCCCCTGGCCGTCCCCGTCGGTGAACGCCAGCGAGAACCCGTAGCCCTCGCCGGGGGACCCTTCCGATCCCTGGTGGAGGGTGGCGAGAGGGGTGACCGCCCGGGTGCCGGAGGACTGGAACAGCTGGACGAGGCCGGAGTTCTCCACCGCCCCGCCGTCACCGAGCGGGGCGCTCACCGCGAGGTAGCCGACGCCGTCCCGCTCGGCGTAGGCCATCGCGTAGCCGAACCGGTCGCCCGCCTTGGAGTCGGCCACCTCGCGGAGGTCCCACTTCCTGCTCCCGTACTCGTCCCTGGGCTCCCGCACGTCGTAGATCACCGCGATCGACCCCGAGTCGGCCTTGCCCGCGTCGACCTGGCGGCCCGCCCCGTCGTCGTTCTCGTACGGCACCCCGACCGCGAGATCCGGGTCGTCCGGGCTGCCACCGAGCCCGCCGATCGCCAGTGACCAGCCGAACATGTCGCCGATCTCGCCGTTGCCCGCCACGCCCCCGGTCTCCTGGGAGATCCGTCGGCCCGTGCCGGGCGTCGCGGTGCCGAAGAGGTAGACGGCGCCGGAGTCGGCCGTGCCGTCGGCGTTCTCGTGCGGGGCGCCGACCGCCACCATCGCCTCGCCGGAGGTCAGGGACCAGCCGAAGTGCGCGTCGGCCTCCGGCTCGGGGGCGACCAGGCGGACCGTCCTGCCCCCGGGGCCGCCGTACACCACGTAGACCGCGCCCGCGTCCGTAACGCCCGCCACGTCCGCGTACGGGGCGCCGACGAGCAGGTCCGCGCAGCCGTCGCCGTCGATCTTGGCGAGCCGCACCGACCATCCGAAGCCGTCCCCCGCCTTCGTCTCGGGGACGGTCACGGCCTTCCCGCGCTCTCCCCGGCCGAAGAGCACGTGGACGGCCCCCGCTCCGGCCAGCCCGCCGGGGTTGGCGAACGGGTCACCGACCGCGGAGTCCTCCTGGCCGTCGCCGTCGACGTCGCTCACGCCCGCCCCGGTGCAGTCGGCGGGCGAGGTGGCGGCGCCGGATCCGGCCGCGAGGATCCGGACGGGCGCGGTGGTCCCTTCGGCGGTCCCGGTGGAGGAGAGCGCGAGCGCGGCCGTCGCCGCGACGGAGAGCAGCAGCCTCATGAGAGCCTCACCTCGATGTTCCTGCCTCCCTTGATCAGCACGCCGGTCAGCTTGGCGGGCCTGCGGGCCGGGGGCAGGTCGAAGACCAGGACGGCCTCCACCTTCGTTCCCGGGGGCAGGGCGGCGGGCAGGGCCGTCGACACCCGTTCGGGGGTGTGCGTCGAGCCTCGGTCGTCGGTCAGGGTGATCGCGGCGGTGTCACCGAGCGGGACCAGCTCCCCGCCGGTGTTGACCAGCGTCAACGGGACCGCGCAGAAGCGGCCCTTCGACGGGCTGGTGTTCCCGTAGGAGGTGAGCCCGCAGGCCGGGGTCCGCGGGATGATCAGCCGGGGGTCCTCGATGAAGGAGCCGGTCGCGATCGTACGGCCCACGTCGGTGGCGCCGTTACCGGCGAGGTCACCGGTGTCGCCGGTGACGCCCGGCCGCGCCTGTCCCTGGCCGCCGGTCGCGTTCCCCCCGCCGGTGTTGAGCAGGACGACGACCGTGACGGCCAGTGCCGCGAGCACGGCCAGCCCGGCGAACAGCCAGCGCCGCCGGGGCGCCGACCGCCCGGCGTCCGGCGTGTCCGACCCTGGCGAGGCCTGGAGGTCGGCCGGGGGCGGCTGGGGTGACGGGGGCAGGGTGGGTGTCTGCCCCGGTGCCTGGCCGGGCGGGGTCTGGAGGGGGCTCGTGAACGGGCGTGACGGTGACGTCGTGGGCTCGGCCCGCATGGGGTACGGGAGCGGGCTCGGCGGCGGGGTCCGCTCCGGTGCCGTCCGCGGGCTCGGCGCCGCGAGGGGCGCCGGTGCCGTCCGGCCCCCGGGCGCCGTCGGCGTGGCGGACGAGCCGGAAACCGTGGACGAACCGGGGGCCGTGGACGGACGGGCCGCCGTGGCAGGGCCGGGCGCCGGGGTCTCCGGGGGCGCGGCAGTGGACGGGGCCGGTACGGAGGGCGAGGCCGCCGGATCCCAGCCGGGAATCGGGCCGGGGATGGGCGTCGGCGCCGTGGCCGGGTCGGCGAACCCCGACTCCAGGTTCAGCGCGCTGAGGGTCTGGGTGGAGTCGGGCTCCACGTTGGCGGGCGGCTCCCACGACTCGTTCAGCAGGTCGGTAGCGATCAGCGTGGGCGGGTCGGCCCGGACGGGGGCCGGAGCGGCCGGTGCCGCGATCCCGCCGCCGACCAGGGCGATCAGCAGGTCCTGGGCGCTGGGCCGCTGGTAGGGGTCCATCTCGGTCGCGCGGCGGACCAGGTCGTTCAGCGGGGCGGGAAGCGCGCCCAGGTCGGGCGGGGTGGTGAGCAGCCGGGTGGCCATGGTCATCATGTCGCCCCGCCCGTAGGGGTGGCGGCCGTTGCCCGCGTACGCGACCATGCAGCCCCAGGCGAAGACGTCGGCGGCCGGGGTGATCTCCAGGCCGCGTACCTGCTCGGGGGCCCACCAGCCGGGGCTGCCCAGCACCTCGCCCGAGCGGGTGAAGCTGTGCGTGGAGTCGAGGGCCCTGGCGATGCCGAAGTCGATCACGCGGGGTCCCGACATGGACAGGATCACGTTGGCGGGCTTGAGGTCCCGGTGCACCAGACCGGCGACGTGGATCGCGGCCAGCGCCGCCGCCACGCCCAGGGCGACGCCGTGCAGGGTCCCCTGCTCCAGGGCGCCGTGCTCGATGATCTGACGGGACAGCGGCGTGCCCGCGATGTACTCGGTGACCATGTACGGGCGGCCGTCGTCGTCGTTGCCGTTGTCCAGCACCTGCGCGGTACAGAACGAGGCCACCCGCCGGGCGTTCTCGACCTCCGTGTGGAACCTCGCCGCGAAGCCGTCCTCGATCGCGAACTCCGCCTTCACCACCTTGAGCGCGACCGGCCTCCCCGTCGGGGCCAGTGCCAGATAGACGGTTCCCATCCCGCCCTCGCCGAGACGTCCGAGCAGGCGGTAACTCCCGATCTGCTCTGGGTCGGCGGGTCGCAGCCCCTCGACACCGGGCTGGTTCACGTCCTGTTCACCGGGAAGATTCCCTCTCTCACCGTTGGGCCCCCGTACGGCAACGTTATCCACAACGGAACCCCTCGCGCTTCATCAGGCGTCCTTGCATCGTCTTCGGTGCGGGAAACTGGTCGGATGGCATGGGAGAACAACCTTGAGTAATCGAGGCAAACGAGTCGAAGGCCACAGCGGACCGATGGACGCCGGGTGCGCGGCGCCGTGCGGGGAACCAGCATGAGCCTTCTTGGTCCTGCGGAAATACGTATTTTGGCGAACAAGCTCAACATTCGTCCCACGAAGAAGCTCGGCCAGAACTTCGTGATCGACGCGGGCACGGTCCGCAAGATCGTACGGGTGGCCGGGCTCGAACCCGGCGACGTCGTGATCGAGGTCGGCCCCGGGCTGGGATCGCTCACGCTCGCGCTGCTTCCCGAGGTCCGCCACGTGATCGCGGTGGAGATCGACCCCGTCCTCGCCGCCCAGCTGCCGCTCACCGTCGCCGGGCACGCCCCCGAGCTCGCCGACCGCCTCACCGTGGTGCTCGCCGACGCCATGCGCGTCCTGCCCGCGGACCTGCCGGAGGAGCGGCCCACCGCGCTGGTCGCCAACCTCCCCTACAACGTGTCCGTACCGGTGGTGCTGCACCTGCTGGAGACGCAGCCGTCGCTGGACAAGGTCCTGATCATGGTCCAGGCCGAGGTCGCCGACCGGCTGGCCGCCGCCCCCGGTTCCAAGGTGTACGGCATTCCCTCGGTCAAGGCCGCCTGGTACGCCGACGTCCGCCGGGCCGGTCCCGTCGGCCGCACGGTCTTCTGGCCGGTCCCCAACGTCGACTCCGGCCTGGTCGCGATGGTCCGGCGGGAGCCGCCCACGACCGTGGCCACCCGCGAGGAGGTCTTCGCGGTGGTGGACGCCGCCTTCGCCCAGCGCCGCAAGACCCTTCGCGCCGCCCTCGCCTCCTGGGCGGGTACGGCCCCCGCCGCCGAGCGGGCGCTGCGGGCCGCAGGGATCGACCCCTCCGAGCGCGGCGAGCAGCTCACCGTCGAGGACTTCGCGCGGATCGCCGAGCACCGTACGACGGAAAGCACGACGGACAGCACCGCGGGAAGCGCGGCGGAAAGCGGTGCGTAGCGTGATTCGCCGGTCCGTTCGCGTGCGCGGCGGAGGGATCCCGTTACGATCTGACGTCGTGACCAGCGAGCGAGCCCCGATGGGGGAAGCATGAACTCCGTGACCGTCCGCGTGCCCGCGAAGGTCAACCTGCAGCTCGCCGTCGGGCCGCTGCGGGATGACGGCTACCACGACCTCGTCAACGTCTTCCACGCCGTCTCGATCTTCGACGAGGTCACGGCCACCGCGAAGACCGGGATGAGCGTCCGGGTGGAGGGCGAGTCCGCCGACCAGGTGCCGGAGGACCACGAGAACCTCGCGATCAAGGCCGCCCTCGCGCTGGCCGGGCACGCGGGCCGCTCGTACGGCGTGAACCTGCTCATCCGCAAGTCGATCCCGGTGGCGGGCGGCATGGCGGGCGGCAGCGCCGACGCCGCCGCGACCCTGGTCGCCTGCAACGAGCTGTGGGGCCTCGGGCTGCCGCTTGAGGACCTGATGGAGATCGCCGCCGACCTCGGCAGCGACGTCCCGTTCGCGCTGCTCGGAGGTACGGCCGTCGGCACCGGCAGGGGCGAGCGGCTCACCCCGCTGGAGGTCGCGGGCACCTTCCACTGGGTGTTCGCGCTCGCCGAGGGCGGCCTGTCCACGGCCGCGGTCTACGCCGAGTGCGACCGCGTCCGCCAGGCGACCGGCGAGCGGGTCGCCTGGCCCCAGGTCGCCGAGCCGCTGCTGGCCGCGCTCCGCGAGGGGGACGCGGAGGCCCTCGGCGCCGAGCTCCGCAACGACCTGCAGCCCGCCGCCGTGATGCTGCGCGGCTCCCTGGCCCGCACCCTGGACGCCGGTCGCGAGCACGGGGCCCTCGGCTCGCTGGTCTCCGGCTCCGGGCCCACCTGCGCCTTCCTGGCCCGCTCCGAGTCCCACGCGGGCGAGCTGGCCGCCTCCCTGAAGGACGCCGGGGTGGCGCGTGACGTCATCACCGCCCACGGCTCCGTCCCCGGCCCCGTGATCGTGTAGCCCGTCGGGGTGGACCGTCACACGGGCCGTGTCCCCGACGGGGCGCGAGGTTTTCCCGATGAGGGTCGCGCGGCACGGGCCGAGTCCCGGCGATGGGCGGGGGGCGGGGCCGTTTTCCGGTGGGGGCCGCGCCGGTCGGGAGCGGATACGCTTGTGTGGCGATGAATCTGGTCAATCTTGAGTCGGTCTCCCACTCCTACGGTCCCAAGCCCCTGCTCAGCGATGTCTCCCTCGGCATCGAGGTGGGCGACCGCATCGGCGTGGTCGGCCGCAACGGCGGCGGTAAGACCACCCTCATCTCGGTGCTGGCCGGTGATCTCAAGCCCAACACCGGACGGGTCACCCATAACCGGGGGCTCCAGGTGGGCTCGCTGTCGCAGGGCGACGACCTCGACCCGGCGCGCTCGGTGAGCGAGATCGTCCTCGGTGACAGGTCCGAGCACGAGTGGGCGGGTGACGCGGGCATCCGCGAGATCCTCGCCAGCCTGCTCGGCGACATCGACCTGACGGCGCTCGCCGGGAGCCTGTCGGGAGGTGAGCGGCGCCGTACGGCCCTGGCCAAGCTGCTCATCGACGAGCACGACCTGATCATCCTGGACGAGCCCACCAACCACCTCGACATCGAGGCCATCGACTGGCTCGCCAGGCACCTGGCGGGCCGCAGGACCGCGCTGGTGGTCGTGACCCACGACCGGTGGTTCCTGGACGCGGTCTCCACCAGGACCTGGGAGGTCGTGGACGGCGCGGTCGAGCGCTACGAGGGCGGGTACGCCGCGTACGTGCTGGCCAAGGCCGAGCGCGCCCGGGTCGCGGCCTCCACCGAGGCCCGCCGTCAGAACCTGATGCGCAAGGAGATCGCCTGGCTCCGCCGGGGACCGCCCGCGCGCACGTCAAAGCCCAAGTTCCGCATCGACGCCGCCCAGGCGCTGATCGCCGACGAGCCTCCCGCCAGGGAGAGCGTCGAGCTGGTCAAGTTCGCCGCCGCCCGGCTGGGCCGTACGGTCTACGACCTTGAGGACGTCACCCTGCACGCCGGAGGGCCGGGCCGGGGCCCGATGGTCCTCGACCACTCGACCTGGCAGTTCGGCCCCGGCGACCGGGTCGGCCTGATCGGCGTGAACGGGTCGGGCAAGTCCTCGCTGCTGCGCCTGCTCGCCGGTACGGTGCACCCCGACTCGGGCAGGCTCGTCCGAGGCAAGACGGTCCGCCTGGCGCACCTGTCGCAGGAGCTGGGCGAGCTCGACCCGGAGCGCCGGGTGCTGGAGACCGTCGAGGAGGTCCGCAAGTTCATCCAGGTCGGCAAGAAGGAGTGGACCGCCTCCCAGCTGCTGGAACGCCTCGGCTTCAAGGGCGACGCGCAGTGGAAGGTCGTCGGCGACCTGTCCGGCGGCGAGCGGCGCCGCCTGCAGCTGCTCCGCCTCCTCATGGACGACCCCAACGTGCTGCTGCTCGACGAGCCGACCAACGACCTCGACATCGAGACGCTCAACGAGCTGGAGGACCTGCTCGACGGCTGGCCGGGCACGCTGATCCTGGTCAGCCACGACCGCTACTTCCTGGAGCGGGTCACCGACAGGACCGTCGCCCTGCTCGGCGACCGCAAGCTGTCGATGCTCCCCGGCGGCGTGGACGAATACCTCGCCCGCCGCGCCTCGGGGGCGGCCCTGTCCGCGCGGGCGGCGTCCGGCGCGGTGTCGGGTACGGCCTCGGCGACCTCCTCGTCCACCGGCGCGAAGGAGACGGCTCCCGGCCTGTCCGCGAAGGACGAGCGCGACCTCCGCAAGGAGCTCTCTCGGATGGAGCGCCAGCTCGACAAGCTGAGCGGCCGGGAGGCGAAGCTGCACGCGTCCATGGCCGACGCCGCCGCCGACTACGAGCGGCTGGCCTCGCTCGACGCGCAGCTGAAGGAGATCCTCGCGGAGAAGGAGTCGATCGAGGGCGAGTGGCTGGAGCTGGCCGACCGCCTGGGCGAGTGAGCCCCGCCGGATCGTGACGAGCGGTCGGCCGGACCGAAAGTCGATCGAGCGCCGGAAAGCGCTCGATCCGGCGGTCGGCGACTATCGGCGGCCCGCGTGGCCGAAATGGCGAATTGGCAGATCAGGCCCTGTGTGACGAGGCGCGGGCCGGTGCGTGGAAAGCGGGGGCGCTTACCCCACGTATTCGCGGAATCACACGGGTCCCGGAATTAGGTCTGGACCAGATATAGGTTCGGGCGCTAGAGTCCATGATCGCGATCGCATTCCGAATTCGTCATACCACATGAATTCCACGGGGGTATTCTGTGATGTCCAAAAAATCTCGGCCGATCATGGGGATGATGGCCGTGGCCTCTCTCGTCACGGCGAGTGTCGTATTCACCCCTACGGCGGCGCACGCCGCCGTCAAATGCTCGCCCCAGCAGAACAGGGTGATCGCCCTTCCCGGCAAGCCGGACGTCGAGGTGGGGGCCAAGCTGTGTATTTCGAGCTCCGGACCCGGCGGTGACAAGAAGAAGGCGACGCTCAGCTTCTCCTGGACCGGCGCGTGGCTGGGCGGGACGCGTTTCGACTCGCTCTACGGGGTCATCAGGGTGGAGCGCGGCGACAAGGTCGCGACGTCCTACGGCTGCGACTGGACGCGCTTCATCAACCGTTACTACGGCTCCGCGGGAGGGTCGTACACGTGCATCGCGGACTGGACCTCCACCGCGAACAACAGCTGGACGGCGGACGGCGCCATCGTCTACAACGTCAACAACGACGGGGACGGCGACAAGCAGTGGAACCTGACGGGTTCCCCCAGCATCGCGAGCGCGACGGACATGCCGCACGGGGAGGAGCCGACCGAGGAGACCCCCGAGCCGGAGACGCCCTCTGGCGAGCCTTCCGCGCCGCCTCTTGAGAACGTTCCCGCGACGCCTTCCGAGGACCCGCCGCTCATCGAGGGCTGACCGGAAGTGCTCGCGGGACCGGCGGCACTTTTTGGAAAGCGCGGCTCACCATTTGGACCGTGAGATCCCACCAGATCTCAGCCCGATAATTGCCCCGATCGCGGTCTGGAAATAAAAGCGGGTTCGAAAATAAAAGCGCGGCCGGGATTTCAGGGAGCGCCACTCTCGGTCGCGTCGAAAGGGACGAGCAACGTGCGCAGCAGGCTCGAAAGGGCCTGCTGTTCGCGTTTTCCGAGGCTCGACAGGAGTTCGCGCTCGCGGCGCAGCAGGTCGGCGAAGGCGCCGTCCACGCGCGTCCGCCCGGCGTCGGTCAGGGAGACCAGGACGCCGCGCCGGTCCTCGGGGTCGGGGCGCCGCCTGACCAGCCCGGCCGCGGCGAGCCGGTCGATCCGGTTGGTCATCGTCCCCGAGGTCACCAGCGTCGCGCGCAGCAGGGCCCCCGGGCTCATCTCGTACGGCTCCCCGGCCCGGCGCAGGGCGGTGAGCACGTCGAACTCCCAGGTCTCCAGGCCGTGCTCGGCGAAGGAGGCCCGGCGGGCGCGGTCGAGGTGGCGGGCGAGCCGGGAGACCCGGCTGAGCACCTGGAGCGGCTCCACGTCGAGGTCGGGGCGTTCCTGACGCCAGGCGGCGACCAGCAGGTCGACCTCGTCCCTGTCGGGAGCGTCGGGCGCGCCGGCCGCGACGGTCTCGTCCTTCGGGACGGACGGACGCCCGGAGTCGTGGTCCGCGTGGTGCAGGGTCATGGCGCGAGTCTATCTGTCTTGACATCGAGATATCTTGCCGGATATCACTTATCTTGATGTCAAGAGATATGTGGGATCCCCAGGTCTACGGCCGCTACGCCGGCGAGCGCTCGCGGCCATTCTTCGATCTTGTTTCCAGGATAGCCGCGGAGCGCCCCGGCCACGTGGTCGACGCGGGCTGCGGCACCGGCGAACTCACCGCGGAGCTGGCCAGGCGGTGGCCCGGCGCCCGCGTCCACGGGTTCGACTCCTCACCCGCCATGATCGAGAAGGCCCCGGCGGGCGGTTCGCTGAGCTTCTCCGTCGACGACGTCACGCGGTGGCGCCCCGGGCGCCCGGTCGACGTGATCGTGTCCAACGCCGTCCTGCAGTGGGTGCCGGAGCACCGCGAGCTGCTGCCGCGCTGGGTGGAGGCCCTCGCCCCCGGCGGCTGGCTCGCCTTCCAGGTCCCGGGCAACTTCGACGCCCCCAGCCACGCCCTGGTCCGCGAGCTGTGCCGTACGACGTGGCGCGACCGGCTCGGCGATCTCGTCCGTCCCTCCCCGGTCGACGACCCGGCCGCCTACCTCGGCCTGCTCACCGGCCTCGGCTGCCGGGTGGACGCCTGGGAGACCACCTACCTGCACGTCCTCCCCGGCGACGACGCCGTGCTCGCCTGGATCACCGGCACCGCCCTGCGCCCCATGCTCGACCGCCTGCGTCCCGCCGAGGCCACCGCCTTCCTCACCGACTGCGCCGCCCTGCTCCGCGAGGCCTACCCCCGAGAGCCGTACGGCACGATCTTCCCCTTCCGCAGAATCTTCGCGGTCGCCCGGAAGTGAGCGGCGGCCCCCGGTGTCCCCGTCCGGCGATACCGGAAAGTTTCTTGATTTGGGTGTTAAGGGTGTGATTCGGTGGATATGAGTCGGCCCGTGAGGTGAGGTGCCGGGGTGGGTCGCGCGCAGGCGGGCGCGGGACGCGGCGAGGTGTCGGACGAGCGTCAGGGGGCCGGTGGAGGACGCGGCGGGTTCCGGACCGGCGGTGCCCAGACCCCTGTGGCGGGATCGTTCCTTCGGCGTCTTCTGGGGTGCGCAGACCCTTTCCGTGGCCGGTGACTCGTTCGCCCTCATCGCCGTTCCCCTGCTCATCCTGGACGTGACGGGATCCGTCGCGCAGATGGGCCTGCTGACCGGTGTCTCCGGGGCGGCCTCGGTCGTCGCCGGAGTGTTCGCCGGGGTCCTCGTCGACCGGTTCGACCGGCGTACGCTGCTCATCGTCTGCGACCTCGTCAGGCTCGTCCTGTACGCGCTGATCCCGCTGGCCTGGACGACGGGGCCGCACATCTGGCTGCTCTACGTGGTGCTGCCGCTGGCCGAGGCCGTCGGCATGGTCTTCCAGGTCACCTACGTGACCTCGGTGCGCAACCTCGTCGGCGAGGGACGCGTCACCGACGCCAACGGCAAGCTCTACGCGACCGCCGCGGCGGCGGGGATCCTCGGCCCGATGCTGGCCGGGGTGGTGGCGGGCGCGTTCGGCCCGACCGCCGCGATCGGCATCAACGCGGTGAGCTTCGCGGTGTCCGCGGCCGGGGTCTACCTGATCCGCATCCCCCGGAACACCGGCGGACCTGCGGCGTCCGCCGTACCGGAGCGGCCGTGGCGCGAGATCCTGGCCGGGGCGGTGTTCCTGTGGCGGCATCCGGTGCTGCGCGCCCTGACCGTCCTGCTGTCGTTCTTCGTCTTCCTGACGCTCGGACTGACCGACCTCGTGATCTACCGGCTCAAGCACGACCTGGGGCAGCCCGACTCCGCCGTCGGCGTGGTCCTCGGCATCGCCGCGGTCGGCACGGTGATCGGCTCCCTCCTGGTGGCGCGCGTGCGCAGGCGCGTGGGGTTCGGCCCCGCGTGGATCGGCGCGCAGGCCGTGGCCGGGCTCGCGATCGTCGCCGCCGGGTTCGCGGGCTCCGTCTGGGAGGTGGCCGTCATCGTGGCCCTCTATCTGGGCTGCGTGAGCGTCGCGGGGATCTGCTCCATGTCCCTGCGCCAGCAGGTGACCCCCGACCATCTGCTCGGACGGGTCACCTCGGCGTTCTGGACGATCCACTTCTCGATGGGACCGGTCGGCGCGGCCGTCCTCACCTGGGGGGCGGCCCGCTACGGCACCACCCCGGTCTTCGTCCTCGCGGGCGTCGGCTGCCTGCTGATCGCGGTGGCCGCCCTCTTCACCCCCGTACGCGGGAGGCATCCGGAGAACACGCCCCCCGCCTCGTGACCCGGCCACATCCGCGAACACCCGCCTGACCAGCCGCCCGGCGGGGGGCTCCGTCGTCCTCGTGCCCCCGGAGGCAATCGGCAGGGGTTCCTGGACGGATAACAGGGCATCAATAAATACTGCGAAGACATGGTAGATATCTGGGCAAATCAGGGGATGACCTGTGGCAATAGAGATTGAGGACAAGTTCGACGTACCGGTGGACTACCAGCTGCCGGATCTCACGGGCCTGCCGGGCTCGACGGAGGTCGTGGGTCCGAAAACCCACCAGCTGGTCGCCCTTTACTTCGACACGCCCGATCTGAGGCTCGCCGCGCGGGGGATCACCCTGCGAAGGCGCAGGGGCGGTACCGATCCCGGCTGGCACCTCAAGCTTCCCAAGGCCAAGGGCGTCCGGCAGGAGATCACCCATCCGCTGACCCGGAGCGCCAGGATCGTCCCCGCCGAGCTGGCGGACCTGGTGCTCGCCTACACCCGGGGCGCCCCGCTCGCGCCCATCGCCGAGCTGGACACCCGCCGCGCCGTCACCACCCTGGTCAACGGTGCCGGGGTGGGGCTGGTCGAGATCGCCGACGACCGGGTCAAGGGCACCGTGTTCGGCGACGAACCGCACGTCGAGCGCTGGCGTGAGGTCGAGGCGGAGCTGCTCCAGGGCGACGAGCGGCTGCTGGGAAAGGTCGGCAAGCGGCTGGGCAAGGCCGGGGCCACCCCCGCCGACTCGGCCAGCAAGCTCGCGCGCCTGCTCGGCGGCGCCGGAGCGGTCTCGGAGCACCCACGCGCCGAGACCGCTCCCGGGTCGGCGGGCGAGATCGTCGTCGACTACCTCACCTCCCAGGTCGGTGCGCTGCTCGCGCAGGACCCCCGAGTCAGGAAGGCCGAGGACGACGCCGTACACCAGATGCGCGTCGCCGCCCGGCGGCTCCGCAGCGCGCTGAAGTCGTTCAAGACGGTCGTCGAGGGGACCGAGAACCTCCAGGAGGAGCTCAAGTGGCTCGGCACGGTCCTCGGCGAGGCCCGTGACCTGGAGGTCATCCGCGAGCGGTTCGCGCGCAGGCTCGACAGCCTGGACGACGCGCTGATCGTGGGCCCGGTCAGGGCGCGCCTCAGCTCCGACCTGCTGGACGACGAGCACGAGGCCATCGACCGGATCAGGGACACCCTCGGCGGGGAGCGCTACTTCGCCCTGCTCGACGCCCTCGACGACCTGACCGGCACCCCGGTGCTCACCAAGGCCGCCAAGAAGCCCGCCGACACCCTGGACGTCGTCGCCGCCAAGAGCTGGCGCCGGGTCACCAGGGCCTACGACACCGCCCAGGCCATCGAGAACGAGTCCGAGCGCGAGATCGCCATGCACGACGTGCGCAAGGCGGCCAAGCGGGCCCGCTACACCGCCGAGGTGCTCGGCATGAACAAGCTGGCCAAGCGGGCGGCGGCCGTCCAGGAGGTGCTGGGCACCCACATGGACGGCGTCGTCGCGCAGGAGCGGCTCGCGGCCGAGGCCGAGAACGCCCGCCTGGTCGGGGAGGACACGTTCACCTACGGCGTGCTGACCGGCGTGGAGCGGGCCGGGGCCGCACGCGCGTGGGAGGAGTTCCCCCGGGTCTGGGAGGAGACCACGACCGCCATCGCGAAACTCATCTGACGTCTCGTGACGGGATCCCGCCGAAGGGCTTCCGTACGATGGAGCAGGCGGGGGGCGGCACGGCGAGCCCCCTGGAGTGCGGTCGGTACGGCGAGTCTCCGTCGTCTCGTGGCGGGTCCCATCGGAGGGCGTCCTCCGGGGATCGCGGCCGGGGACCCCGCCGACCTGTCAGCGGGACCGGGCGGTTCGCGACCCCGGCCCTGAGAGGGACCGGGCCGCGAACCCCGTGATGTCAGACGTCGTAGGTGTCCACGGCCACGACGGCGCCGTCCGCGTGGTGCAGCACCATGAACGCGCCCTTGGCCAGCCGCGTGCCGCCCGCCCGGTCGTCGAGTTCGGAGATCAGCTCGGGCAGGACCTTGCCGTGGCTGCACAGGGCCACGGGACGGTTCGAGGCCGTCGCCTCCGTGGCCAGGCGGAGGGAGGCCCGGCAGTCGTAGCCGTTCTCCGACAGGACGGATTCGAGCCGGATCGGCAGGCCGGCCCGTTCCGCGTACGGCTCCAGGGTCTGCACGCACCGCCTGCTGGGGGAGCTGACCAGTTCCGCGAGGCGGAAGGCGTCCAGCACGCCCGCCAGCACCTCGGACTGCCGGCGCCCGTGTTTGTCGAGCGGCCGGTCGTCGTCGTCGCCCTTCCAGTCCTGCCGGTTCCCCGCCAGGCCGTGCCGTACCAGCACGAGCGGGACGGTCGCCGGGGACGCCTCGCCGAGCGCGCCGAGCAGCCCGGCGTCCCACTCGTAGGTCAGGCGCCGCGCGGCCTCGGCCAGCGGCAGCCAGACCACGCCGTCGACCTCGTGCGTGTCGGTACGGTCGCCCTCGGAGACCATCCTGGCCAGCCAGTAGTCGACGCGCTTGGGCCGCCCGCCCTTCGTGTAGTGGCTCGACGGCAGCGACCGGCCGAACTCCGCGACGATCCCCGTCTCCTCGGCCACCTCGCGCAGCGCGCCCGCGATCGGGTGCTCGCCGCGCTTCAGCTTCCCCTTGGGGAACGACCAGTCGTCGTACTTGGGCCGGTGGACGAGGGCGACCTCCGGCGCGTCCGGTGAGCCGCGCCAGATGACCGCCCCGGCCGCGTGGATCGTGTCGGCCGGGTCGGCGCCGTGCTCGGTCATCGATCGCTCTCCGCGTGGATCGTGCCGTCCGGGTGGACGCCGTGTTCGGTCATCGATCGTGCTCCGCGTTGATCATCCCGGCCTGGTGGACGGCGCGCTCAGTCATCGATCGCCCTCCACCTGCGGGTGCCGATCAGGTGGGTCTGCAGGTCGTCGCCGGGGTGCCGGGTCCAGGTCCCGTCGGAGTTGAGCCACCAGGTCCCGGTGTCGTCCGACATGGCCCGGTCGAGCAGGTCGCTGAGGTAGTTGCGCTGCTGCTGGCTGGAGACCTTGACCAGCACCTCCACCCGGCGCTCGATGTTGCGGCGCATCATGTCGCCGCTGCCGATCCAGATCTCCGGGCGCCTGCCGTGGCCGAACTCGTAGATCCGCGAGTGTTCGAGGAACCGGCCCAGCACGCTCCTGACCCTGATGTTCTCCGACAGCTCGGGGATGCCGGGGCGGAGCGTGCAGACCCCCCGCACCCACAGGTCCACCGGTACGCCCGCCCGCGACGCCCGGTAGAGGGCGTCGATGATGGGCTCGTCGACCAGGGAGTTCGTCTTCATCCTGATCCTGGCCGGACGTCCGGCCTCCTGGTGGGAGATCTCCCGCTCGATCCTGGCCAGCAGCCCGCCACGCAGGGAGTGCGGGGCGACCAGCAGCCGCCGGTAGGCCGAGTGGTTGGAGTAGCCGGTCAGGTGGATGAACAGGTCCGTGACGTCCTCGCCGACCAGCCGGTCGGCGGTGAGCAGGCCGAGGTCCTCGTACAGCCTGGCGGTCTTGGGGTTGTAGTTGCCCGTGCCGATGTGGCAGTAGCTGCGCAGCTCGCCCGAGGGCTCCTGGCGGACGACCAGGGCGAGTTTGCAGTGGGTCTTCAGGCCGACGACGCCGTAGACCACGTGGCACCCGGCCCGTTCCAGCTTGCGCGCCCAGGTGATGTTGGCGTGCTCGTCGAACCTGGCCTTGATCTCCACGACCACGACGACCTGCTTGCCCGCCTCGGCGGCGTCGATCAGCGCGTCCACGATCGGCGAGTCGCCGCTGGTGCGGTAGAGCGTCTGCTTGATCGCCAGCACGGCCGGGTCGGCCGCGGCCTGCTCGATGAACCGCTGCACGCTCGTGGAGAACGAGTCGTACGGATGGTGCAGCAGCACGTCCCGCTCGCGCAGCACCGCGAAGATGTCGTCCTCGACGTGCACGACCTCCGCGGGCACGAACGGGCGGAAGCTCAGCTCGCCCCGGTCCAGGTCGGCGATCGCGTGCAGCCCGGTCAGGTCCAGCGGCCCCGGCAGCCGGTAGATCTCGTGCTCGGCCACCCCCAGCTCGTCCACCAGCAGGTCGAGCACCTCGGGGGTGATGGTGTCCTCGACCTCCAGCCGGACCGGGGGGCCGAAGCGGCGCTTGAGCAGCTCGCGTTCCAGCGCCTGCATGAGGTTCTCGGTGACGTCCTCGTCGACGTCGAGGTCCTCGTTCCTGGTCACCCGGAAGACGTGGTGCTCGACGACCTCCATGCCCTTGAACAGCTGCCCGAGATGGGCGGCGATCACGTCCTCCAGCGGGACGAAGCGGTTCCTGGAGGCCGTGACGAAGCGGGGGAGCTGGCTGGGCACCTTCACCCTGGCGAAGACCGTGTTGCCCGTCGAGGGGTTGCGGACGGTGACGGCCAGGTTCAGCGACAGGCCCGAGATGTACGGGAAAGGGTGGGCGGGGTCGACGGCCAGCGGCGTCAGCACCGGCCTGATCCGCTCCCTGAAGAGCTTGCGCATCTCGGTGCGCTCGTCGCGGCCCAGGTCGTCCCAGCGCACGATCTCGATGCCCTCGGCGCCCAGCTGCGGGCAGATCCGCTCGTAGAAGCAGGTCGACTGCCGCTGGGCGAGGTCGTTGGCGATGGCCGCGATCCTGGCCAGCTCCTCACGGGGTTTCAGTCCGCTCTTCGTACGGAGCAGCAGGCCGGTGGCCATCCGCCGTTTCAGCCCGGCCACCCGGACGCGGAAGAACTCGTCGAGGTTGCTGGCGAAGATCGCCAGGAAGCGCACCCGCTCCAGGAGGGGCAGGGCCGGGTCCTCCGCCATCTCCAGAACTCGCTGGTTGAACTGGAGCCAGCTCTCCTCTCGGTTGAGGAAGCGCTCCTGGGGTAGAGAAAGCCCGTCGGGGGTTGGGCGCACGAGTTCAGCGGACATATGACCAGAATGCCCGCTTTGATTGAACGGAACGTTAATTTAGTCTCAACGGGCGCTGTTGCTTACTCACTTGGCTCAAGCTTTTCCCGCTCCTCACCAACGAGTTTCGGGTGCTTGAGAGCCTCGCGTTCGGCGGCCTTGGCCTCCCTGAGCCGCGTCTTCTCCAGGTCCCGCAGCTCCCGTTCGCGGGCCTTCTCCTGCTCCCTCAGCAGCCGCTGCTGCTCGCGATACTCCCGCTCGCGCACCTTGTCCAGCTCCCGCTGCTCGCGGAGCCGTATCTTCTCCAGGTCCTTGGCGAGCTTCTCGGCCTCGCGCCGCTCGCGCTCGCGCAGCTTCTCCTGGTTGCGCAGCTCCCGCTCGTGGGCCTTCCCCAGCTCCCGGAGCTCCTTCTCCGTCGGGGGCGGCGGTAACTCCGGGCGCGACGCCCCCTCCGGCGGCGATCCCTCTGAAGGCGATCCCTCTGGCGATCCTTTTAAAGGAGGCTCCGGCTCGGCGGCGCGTGGCCGGGGGCCGGGCGGCGGGTGGGGCTCGCCCTGGCGCTGCTGGGGATGGGCCAGCCGGTGCTCCAGGGCGCGGGAGGAGGCGGTCAGCCGGGGTCTGGGGTCCAGGCCGGTCAGGCCGTTCCAGGCCAGGTTGACCAGGTGGGCGGCGACCTCCTCGCGCGACGGCCTGCGCACGTCCAGCCACCACTGGCCGGTCAGCGCCACCATGCCGACCAGCATCTGGGCGTACATGGGAGCCAGCTTGGGGTCGTAGCCCCGCTCGACGAACTCGTCGACCATGACGTCCTCGACCTGGCTGGCGATGTCGTTGATCAGGCTCGCGAACGTGCCGGTCCCCGACGCGGCGTGCGAGTCGCGGACGAGGATACGGAACCCCTCGCTGTTCTCCTCCACGTACGCCAGCAGGGCCAGGGCCGCCCGCTCCAGCTTGATCAGCGAGTGCGAGGCGGACAGCGCCTCGGTCACCAGGCCCAGCAGTTTCTGCATCTCCCGGTCGATGACGACCGCGTACACGCCCTCCTTGCCGCCGAAGTGCTCGTAGACCACCGGTTTGGAGACGTTGGCGGTCGCCGCGATCTCCTCGACCGATGTGCCGTCGAACCCTTTCTCCGCGAACAGGGTCCTGCTGATCTGGATCAGCTGTTCCCGGCGTTCCTTACCTGACATTCGCCGTCGGGGTTCGCTCACGGTTCTAATAATGGCGCTCCCCTGCTCCTGGACGGGACCCGAATCCCCGGGTCAGGCGGAGATGCGCTTGGCGGCGAGGCGCTCGGGCGTCGGCCAGCGGACGTCGTACGCCCATCCGGCCCTCTCGAACCAGCGGATGACGCCCGCGCTGAGGTCGATCTGCCCCTTCAGCGCGCCGTGCCGGGCGCAGGTGGGGTCGGAGTGGTGCAGGTTGTGCCAGGACTCGCCGAAGGAGGGGATGGCCAGCCACCACACGTTGCGCGACTTGTCGCGCGACTCGAAGACCTCCTCGCCGAAGACGTGGCAGATGGAGTTGATCGACCAGGTGACGTGGTGCAGCAGGCCGATCCGGACCAGCGTGCCCCAGAAGAAGCCGGTCACCATGCCCCACCACGACCAGGTCAGCAGGCCGCCCAGCAGGGCGGGCGCGACCATCGTGGTGATCGCCAGCACCGGGAAGAGCTTGTGCAGCTTGATGATGTCGGGGTCCCTGACCAGGTCGGGCGCGTACTTCTCGCGGTTGGCCCGGTCGGCCTCGAACAGCCAGCCCATGTGCGCCCAGAGCAGGCCCTTGGACACGGCCACGAAGCCCGTGCCGAAGCGCCACGGCGAGTGCGGGTCGCCCTCCTTGTCGGAGAACTTGTGGTGCTTGCGGTGGGTGGCCACCCAGTCGAGCACCGACATCTCCATCGAGAGGCTGCCCGCGATGCCCAGCGCGATCTTCAGCGGGCGCCTGGCCTTGAACGAACCGTGCGTGAAGTGGCGGTGCAGGCCGACGGTGACGCCCAGCCCGGTGACCACGTAGAAGACACTCGCGATGACGATGTCGGACCAGCCGAGTCCCCAGCCCCAGGCGAACGGGACGGCCGCCACCAGGGCGATCAGCGGGGCGCCGACCACCACCCCGAAGGTGATGATCTCGGGAAGGGTTTTCCGCTCGGGGTCGACGTCGGGTTTAGGGCCCTGGGCAGGGCGCTCTTCGATGAGGGTCATGCGCTACCTCGCGGTGGCTCGGAAAAGGCCAGGACTCTGTGCGGCTACGCAACCGTAACCTACGCCATCGTAAGTTAGGAACACCTAAGCGCCGAATGTCTGGAACATGACTCTTCGGGATTCACTCCGTAGCGGGTCCATCACTTGTTCTACCCCCGGCCGACCTGCTAAACGAGGCCCCGCCCCCGGCCGTGCGTACGCGTGTCGCGGGCGCGTGGGCCACCGGTCGGGCGCGTGCTCGTGGATGAGTGTCACCAGTGCGTGTCGCGGGCGCGGGCCGCCGGACCTGCGGCGGCGGCCGGGCCGGGCGAGGCGCGTGTGGCGCGGGCGTGCGGGCCGCCGGAGACGGGTGCCTAAACGGGGCGCGTTCGGCGGCGCGGGCTCTGTATCGTAGGGGTGCCGGGCGCGCGGGTTCTGTCCCTGTCGCCCGGCTGATCCGGCATTGGGTAATTGGCAGCCCGCAAGGTTTTGGTCCTTGTTGTCCAGGTTCGAGTCCTGGTGCCGGAGCCATCCCTGTGTGCCGGTTTTCTTCGCTCGGCTGGTCGGCTGAGTGGCTTCCCGAGGGGGAAGGTATCCTCACGTTGTCGAGCAGGTGACGATGCCGCCCCCTGGGGGTGGCCATCCGTCATCGCGCTTCGCCATGTCTCAGCCGCGACGCCGAGGGAGCCTCGTCCGTGAGTGTGCCGCGCCCGGCAGCCGTCATCGTCCTCGCCGCCGGTGAGGGCACCCGGATGAAGTCGAGAACACCGAAGATCCTCCATGAGCTGTGCGGCCGCGCCTTGGTCGACCACGTGCTCGCCGCCGCCCGGGGTCTTCAGCCCGAGCGGCTCATCGTCGTCATCGGTCACGAACGGGAGCGGGTCCAGGCGCACCTGGCCGGGACCGATCCCGACGCGCAGACCGTCGTCCAGGCCGAGCAGAAGGGCACCGGCCACGCCGTCAGGACCGCCCTGGAGGCGTCCGGCACCATCGACGGCACCGTCCTGGTGACCTACGGCGACACGCCGCTGCTGCGTACCGAGACCCTCGCCGCCCTGCTCGAACGGCACGGGGAGGACGGCAACGCCGTCACCGTGCTGACGGCCGAGGTCCCCGACCCGCACGGCTACGGCCGGATCGTCCGCGACGCCTCGGGAGCGGTCCTGGAGATCGTCGAGGAGAAGGACGCCGACCCCGCGCAGCGGGCGATCAAGGAGATGAACTCCGGCGTCTACGCCTTCGACGGCCTCCTGCTCGCCGACGCGGTCAAGCGGGTGTCCGCCTCCAACGCCCAGGGCGAGGAGTACCTCACCGACGTCCTCGCGATCCTGCGGGAGGACGGCCACCGGGTCGGCGCGCACATCGCGGCCGACTACGTGGAGGTGGAGGGCGTCAACGACCGCGTGCAACTGGCGTTCGCCCGCAAGGTGCTCAACGCGCGCCTGCTGGAGGCCCACATGCGGGCCGGGGTGACCGTGATCGACCCGGCCGCCACGTGGGTCGACGTCGACGTCATCCTCGAAGCGGACGTGGTGATCCACCCCGGAACCCAGCTGCACGGCTGCACGACGGTCGCCGAGGGCGCCGAGATCGGCCCCGCCAGCACCCTGACCGACACGATCGTCGGCGAGGGGGCACTGGTGCGCAACGCCGTCTGCGTCGACGCCGTGATCGGCCCCGAGGCCCTGGTCGGGCCGTACGCCTACCTGCGCCCCGGCACGGTCCTGGCGCGCAAGGCCAAGGCGGGGACGTACGTTGAGATGAAGAACGCGCAGGTCGGAGAGGGTGCCAAGGTGCCCCACCTGAGCTACGTGGGCGACGCGACGATCGGCGCGGGCGCCAACATCGGCGCTTCGGCGATCTTCGTCAACTACGACGGGGTCAACAAGCACCACACGACGGTGGGCGAGGGCGCCTTCGTCGGGTGCGACAGCATGCTCGTCGCGCCGGTCACCATCGGCGACGGCGCGTACACGGCCGCGGGCTCGGTCATCGACTCCGATGTCCCTCCCGGGGCCATCGGGGTGGCTCGTGCGCGGCAGCGCAACATCGAAGGGTGGGTCGCGCGCAGGCGCGCGGGCACCAGATCGGCCGACGCGGCGCTACGGGCCGCCGAGGCCGGGAAACAGCAGGGGAGCCAGACGTGAGTGAGCGAAGCGAGCGGCCCGGTGGGCACGGCAGCGTCGCGCGGGCATCGGTGTGCTGTCAGGCGAGGAGGACGGCGTGAGCGGCATGAAGCAGACGGGTGAGAAGAACCTGATGTTCTTCTCCGGGCGCGCGCACCCGGAGCTGGCGGACGAGGTGGCGAGCCACCTCGGGGTCGACGCGGCGCCGACCACGCTGCGCGACTTCGCCAACGGGGAGATCTACGCCCGCTACCAGGAGTCGGTCCGCGGCTGCGACGCGTTCGTCATGCAGAGCCACACCTGGCCGATCAACCAGTGGATCATGGAACAGCTGATCATGGTGGACGCCCTCAAGCGCGCCTCCGCCAAGAGGATCACCGTGATCATGCCGTTCTACGGCTACGCCCGCCAGGACAAGAAGGGCCGGGGCCGCGAGCCCATCACCGCCCGCCTGATGGCCGACATGTTCAAGACGGCCGGGGCCGACCGGCTGATGTCGATCGACCTGCACACCTCCCAGATCCAGGGCTTCTTCGACGGCCCGGTGGACCACCTGTTCGCCATGCCCGTCCTGGTCAACTACCTCAAGGACAAGCTCGACCTGGCCACGACCACGGTCGTCTCGCCCGACACCGGCCGGGTGCGGCTCTCCGAGCGCTGGGCCGACACGCTGGGCACCCCGCTGGCCTTCATCCACAAGCGCCGCGACCTCGACGTGGCCAACCAGGTGAAGGTGAGCGAGGTCGTCGGCCGGGTGAGGGGCCGTACCTGCGTGCTGATCGACGACATGATCGACACCGCGGGGACGATCTGCAAGGCGGCCGACGCGCTGTACGAGCAGGGCGCCACCAACGTGGTCGTGGCCGCCACCCACGCGGTCTTCTCCGATCCCGCGGTCGACCGGCTGAAGAACTCCGGGATCTCCGAGGTCATCGTCACCAACACGGTGCCGCTCCCGGAGGACAAGAGGTTCGACAAGCTCACCGTGCTGTCGATCGCCCCGCTGATCGCCCGCGCGATCAGCGAGGTCTTCAGCGACGGCTCGGTGACCAGCCTCTTCGAGGGCGACAGCTGACACCTCTGATATTTCGGCTCCGTCCCCGGTGGCCCGTCGTCCACGCGCTCCCGGGGCGGGGCCGTCTTGGACCCTTCCCGGCCCCTTCGGGAGGCCGCCGGGGTCGCGGTGCGTTTCGCGTCACCGTTGACACGGTAGGGTTGTGGGATTGCGTGCGTTCGTAACGCCTTCCGCTAGGGCGGGTGAGGGGGAACGCACCTTTCCGATTCCCAAGATCCCTAGGAGATCAGCCGTGTCCGAAGTGGTAATCACCACCGAGCTCCGCGACCAGTTCGGCAAGGGCGCCGCCCGCAAGATCCGCCGCGAGAACAAGGTCCCCGTCGTCCTCTACGGGCACGGCACCGACCCCCAGCACCTGTCCCTGCCGGGTCACGACCTGCTGCTCGCCCTGCGTACGCCGAACGTGCTGATCCGCCTTGAGGGCGCGGTGGCCGAGCTGGCCCTGCCCAAGGGTGTCCAGCGTGACCCGATCCGGGGCTTCCTGGAGCACGTCGACCTCATCCTCGTCCGCCGCGGCGAGAAGGTCACCGTCGACATCCCCGTCACCGTGGTCGGCGAGGTCGCCGACGGCATCCTCGACCAGCAGCTCGTCTCCGTCTCCGTCGAGACCGAGGCCACCCACATCCCCGAGGGCGTCGAGGTCGACGTCGAGGGCCTGGAGGTCGGCACCCAGATCACCGCCGCCGACCTGAAGCTGCCCAAGGGCACGACCCTCGCCGCCGACCCGGAGGCGCTGGTGCTGATCGTCGGCGCGACCCCGACCGGCGAGCCGGAGGGCGAGGCCGCCGAGGGCGAGACCGCCTCGGCCACCGAGGGCGAGAGCTCCGAGAGCGCCGAGTAGTTTTCTCTGCTAGATCTGTCAGGGCGGCCCGGGACCGGGCCGCCCTGACGCGCGTGTGAAGGGATGCCGATCGTGGACCGCTGGTTGGTCGTGGGCCTGGGAAACCCCGGGCCGGAGTACGCCGGGAACCGGCACAACGCGGGGTTCATGGTCCTGGACGAGCTCGCCGCGCGGGCCGGGGGACGCTTCAAGGCGCACAGGTCGCGGGCGGAGGCGCTGGAGGGCCGCCTGGCCGGCGTCCCCGCCGTGCTGGCCAAGCCGCTGTCCTTCATGAACCTCTCCGGCGGGCCGGTCAAGGCCCTCGCCGACTTCTACAAGGTCGACCCGGCCCGCGTGGTCGTGGTCCACGACGAGCTGGACATCCCGTACGGCGCGCTGAGGGCGAAGCTGGGCGGCGGCGACAACGGCCACAACGGGCTGAAGTCGATCACCAAGTCGCTGGCGACGAAGGACTACCTGCGGGTGCGGTTCGGCATCGGCCGCCCGCCCGGCCGGATGGACGCCGCGGCCTACGTCCTGCGCGACTTCGCCACCGCCGAGCGCAAGGATCTCGCGTTCCTGGTCGACCGGGCCGCCGACGTGGTGGAGTCGCTGATCAGGGTCGGCCTGGAGCCGACCCAGAACGCCTTCCACACCGGCGACCTGAACGTCTCAGGCCCGCCTAGATAGCCGACCCGCTCGGGTGGCCGGTCCGTTCGGTCGGTGTCACCGGCCGTCGAAGGCCATCAGGTTCTGCAGCAGCTCGGCCTGCTCGATCGCGTCGTCCAGCGCGTTGTGGGTGTGCGGCCGGGGGGACCGCAGGTGCTCGGGCATCTGCCGCTTGGTCGCCCAGCCGATCGGCACGCCCGCCTTGGCCGCGTACAGCGTCTTGAGGTCGATGCAGCGGGAGTGCCCGAACGGCGAGACGCCGGTGAAGCGCATGAAATACCAGTAAATCCACATCCAGTCGTAGGAGAGTGGATAGGCCGCCAGGACCGGCGAGCTGTTCCCGCACGCCTCGCGGATCCACCCGGCGGCCTCCCGCATCGCCTCGGCCGGATCGCGGCCCTCGCGGACCAGCGTCTCCCGGTCCAGCCCGCTCACGGCGAGCGCCTCGGGCACGTGGTCGTCGCTGATCGGCCGCAGCTCCGCGTAGAACGTGAGGGTCTGCGGATCCACCGGTTCGAAGACCTTTCCGGTCATCCGCCCGGCCACGGTCATACCCATGCTGACCATCGAATACGGCCCCGGAATGGGGCCATCAGCCTCGACATCCACAGAGATGTACGTTTCGGTCTTCAACCTTCGGGCCTCTCCCGCCGCCGCTAGCATTCCATAACTGTCTGTCCGTGAACGGTTACGCAGGGGGAGCGCGTGCGCGACGTGACCGAGGTCCAGGCCGCACAGGAGACGCGGGAGACGGGACCCGGAGCCGTCCCGGCCGCGCGCCGCCGCCTGCCCGGCTGGGTGCGGGAGCACCGCGCGATGGCCGTCGCCGCCGACACCTCCTGCGCCGCCCTGGCCGGGGCCCTCGCGCTGTTCGTCCGATTCGGCGAGGTTACCCCCTACGTCTTCCCGTACGTCGTGCTGAGCGCGGCCCTGCCCGCCGTCTGGGTCAGCGTGGTCGCGCTGAACCGCGCCTACGAGCCCCGGCTCATCGGCCTGGGCTCCGAGGAGTTCCAGCGGATCCTCCAGTGCGGCTTCATGCTCACCGCGGCCTTCGCCGTCTGCGCCTACCTCACCAAGGTCGAGGTGGCCCGGGGCTACGTGGTGCTGGCGCTCCCGCTGACGACGCTGCTCACCCTCCTCGGCCGGTACGCCCTGCGCCGTTCCCTGCACCGCAGGCGGGCGCGGGGCGGGTGCATGCGGCGGGTCGTGGCGGTGGGCCACCGACCGGCGATCACCGAGCTGGTCCGCAGGTTCCGCCGGGAGCGCTACCACGGCATGGAGGTCGTGGCGGCGTGCGCCCCGCACGACGGGCTGGGCGACGTGGAGGGCGTGCCGGTCCTGGGCGACTTCTCCGACGTCGCGCTCGCGGTCGGCCAGGTCTCCGCCGACACCGTGGCCGTGCTCGCCTGCCCGGAGATGGACGGGGTGGCGCTGCGGCGGCTGGCCTGGCGGCTGGAGAAGACCGACACGGACCTGATCGTGGCCCCCGCGCTGATGGAGGTGGCCGGGCCGCGGATCACCATCCGCCCGGCGGCGGGGCTGCCGCTGCTGCACGTGGACCACCCCGAGATCTCCGGTCTGCGCCAGGTGCTCAAGAACCTGTTCGACCGGGCGGGGGCCGGGCTGCTGCTGGCGGCGCTGCTGCCGCTGCTGGCGGCGGTGGCGGTGGCCGTGCGGGCCTCCGGCCCCGGGCCCGTGCTCTTCCGGCAGACGAGGGTGGGCCGTGACGGCGCCGAGTTCACGATCTACAAGTTCCGGACGATGCGCGCCGACGCCGAACGCCGGAAGATCACCCTGTCCAGCGACGGCCACGGCCTGCTCTTCAAGATCCGTAACGATCCGAGGGTGACCCCGCTGGGCGCCCGGTTGCGCCGCCACTCGCTGGACGAGCTGCCCCAGCTGATCAACGTGGTCCTGGGGCACATGTCCCTGGTCGGCCCCCGGCCGCCACTGCCCGAGGAGGTCGCCAGGTACGGTGACGACGTCCGTCGCCGATTACTCGTCAAGCCAGGCATGACCGGCCTCTGGCAGGTAAGTGGACGTTCTGACCTCTCTTGGGAGGAATCCGTACGATTGGACCTGCGTTACGTGGAGAGCTGGTCCCTCATGCTGGACCTGCAAATCCTGTGGAAGACTTGGTCGGCTGTCGCGCGAGGAGCTGGAGCATACTGATGACCGTTCGCGACGATCACATACTCGCCGCGGAGCTGGCGACGACGGCCGGCGAGAAGCTGGCGGCCCTGCGCGCGGAGCGGGGCTTCGGCGACCCGTCCGAGCTTCGCAAGGAGGGCGACGCCGCCTCCCACGTGTTCCTGATGGAGGCCCTGTCACGGTTGCGCCCGGGTGACAGTGTGCTGTCCGAGGAGGCGACCAGCGAGGAGCGTCTCGACCCGCGCAGGCTGCGCGCCGAGCGGGTCTGGATCGTCGACCCGCTGGACGGCACCCGCGAGTTCGCCGAGGAGGGCCGCGCCGACTGGGCGGTCCACGTGGCGCTCTGGGAGCGCGGCACGCTGACGGCCGGAGCCGTCGCGCTGCCCGCCCAGGGCCGTACGCTCTCCACCCTCGAACCCCCCGTGCCGCCCGCCCCGGAGGCGGGCGCCAGGCCGCGGATCGCGGTCAGCCGGACCCGTCCGCCGGAGTTCGTCCAGAGCCTGGCCCGCCTCGCCGGCGCCGACCTGGTGCCGATCGGCTCGGCAGGCGCCAAGATCTCCGCCGTGCTCACCGGCCAGGTCGAGGCCTACGTACACGCAGGGGGCCAGTACGAGTGGGACTCCGCCGCGCCCGTCGCGGTGGCCCTCGCGTCCGGGGTCCACGCGAGCCGCGTCGACGGCTCGCCGCTGGTCTACAACCAGCCCGACCCCTCGCTGCCGGATATTCTTGTATCCCTACCGGGACTGGCGCCAACGTTGCTCGCTGGAATCCGGGATCTGCACCGCTAATCCCCGCTAGGAGAGTCTGATGCTTCAGCGCGACTACACCACGTCGCAGCTCGACGTCCTCGAGGCAGAGGCTGTTCACATCATGCGCGAGGTCGCGGCGGAGTTCGAGCGTCCCTGTCTGCTCTTCTCGGGGGGCAAGGACTCCATCGTCATGCTCCGCATCGCGGAGAAGGCGTTCTGGCCGGCGCCCATCCCCTTCCCCCTGATGCACGTCGACACCGGGCACAACTTCGCCGAGGTCATCGAGTTCCGCGACCGCCGCGCCACGGAGCTGGGCGCCCGGCTGGTCGTCGCCAGCGTCCAGGACTCCATCGACGCCGGGCGCGTCGTCGAGGAGACCGGCCGCAGGGCTTCGCGCAACCGGCTGCAGACCACGACGCTGCTGGACGCGATCGAGGAGAACGAGTACGACGCGGTCTTCGGCGGCGCCCGCCGCGACGAGGAGAAGGCCCGCGCCAAGGAGCGCGTGTTCTCCTTCCGCGACGACTTCGGCCAGTGGGACCCGAAGAACCAGCGCCCCGAGCTGTGGAACCTCTACAACGCCAGGATCCGCAAGGGCGAGCACATCCGGGTCTTCCCGCTGTCCAACTGGACCGAACTCGACATCTGGGACTACATCCGGCGCGAGGGCATCGAGATTCCCTCGATCTACTTCGCCCACACCCGCAAGGTGTTCGAGCGCGACGGCATGCTGCTGGCCGACAGCGAGTTCATCACCCGCGACGACGACGAGCCGCTCCTGGACATGACGGTCCGCTACCGGACGGTCGGCGACGTCACCTGCACCGGCGCCGTCCAGTCGGGTGCCGCGACGGTCGAGGCGATCATCGACGAGATCGCGGTGACCCGGATCACCGAGCGCGGCGCCACCCGCGCCGACGACCGCGCCTCAGAGGCCTCCATGGAGGACCGCAAGCGGGAGGGTTACTTCTAGTGAGCATCCGTCTCCCCGGCTTCCCCCTTCCTACGCGGCCTGCCCGCGCACGCCGTACGACCTCTGGAGAGCAGCGCTAATGGACATTCTTCGCTTCGCCACGGCGGGAAGTGTCGACGACGGAAAGTCGACCCTCATCGGGCGGCTGCTCTTCGACTCCAAGGCGATCTTCGAGGACCAGTTGGAGGCCGTCGAGCGCACCTCCCGCGACCGCGGCACCGAGTACACCGACCTGTCGCTCCTCACCGACGGCCTGCGGGCCGAGCGGGAGCAGGGCATCACGATCGACGTCGCCTACCGCTACTTCGCCACTCCCAAGCGCAAGTTCATCATCGCCGACACCCCCGGGCACATCCAGTACACCCGCAACATGGTCACCGGTGCCTCCACCGCCGACCTGGCGATCGTCCTGATCGACGCCCGCAAGGGGGTGCTGGAGCAGTCGCGGCGGCACGCGTTCCTCACCACCCTGCTGCGGGTGCCGCACCTGGTCCTCGCCGTCAACAAGATGGACCTGGTCGACTACTCCCAGGAGCGGTTCGAGGAGATCCGCGAGGAGTTCACCGCGTTCGCCTCCAAGCTGAACGCGCCGGACCTGACGTTCATCCCGATGTCGGCGCTGCACGGCGACAACGTGGTGTCCCGCTCGGAGAACACCCCCTGGTACAACGGGTCCTCCCTGCTGCACCACCTGGAGCACGTGCACATCGCCTCCGACCGCAACCTGGTCGACGTGCGCTTCCCCGTGCAGTACGTCATCCGCCCGCAGCGGGCCACCGACCCCTCCCTGCACGACTACCGCGGCTATGCGGGCCAGGTCGCCGGAGGGGTGCTGAAGCCGGGCGACGAGGTCATGCACCTGCCCTCCGGCCTGGCCACGCGCATCGCGTCGATCGACACCTTCAACGGGCCGGTCGACGAGGCGTTCCCGCCGATGTCGGTCACCCTCCGGCTGGAGGACGACATCGACATCTCGCGCGGCGACATGATCTGCCGCCCGAACAACCAGCCGCAGGTCTCCCAGGAGCTGGAGGCGATGATCTGCTGGATGGCCGACACCGCCAAGCTGGCCCCGCGGACCAAGCTGACCATCAAGCACACGACCCGCACGGCCCGTGTCCTGGTCAAGGACCTGCACTACCGGCTGGACGTCAACACCCTGCACCGGGACGAGACGGCCCAGTCGCTCGGCCTCAACGAGATCGGGCGGGTCTCGCTCCGCGTCACCCAGCCGCTGTTCGTGGACGACTACGCCCGCAACCGCCTCACCGGCGGCTTCATCCTCGTGGACGAGTCCACCAACAACACCGTCGGCGCGGGGATGATCGTCGACGCCAAGTAGGCGCGTCTCGCCCGCCCGCGGCTTCGGCTCCCTCCTCGTACGCGACGGGAGGGAGCCCGCGGGCGGGCGTTCGTGTGCCCGGAGCAGTCCGTACTCCTTGAAGCCACGCACCGGCGTGCCGTGTTTCCCGGGGTGTCCACGGTGTCGGGATCAAGGTGCCGGGGTCCCGGTCGCCGTTCTCGGAGCCGTACGCACGCGCCCCGCACCGGGTTTCGCGGCTTCGGCGGCCCTCCGTTCAGGAGATGGGCGGCGTTACACCCGCTGGGTAGATCCTTTGTCCGTTCTCTGACCCCTCCGTTACGCTCCGCGCTAGCCTCGGCACGTTCCGTATCCGTCGGGTAAGGATTCGTGCCTGTGTCTGATAGTCCGTCACCTGCTCGGGTGGTTTTTCTGGGCGGCCTCGGCCGTAGTGGGACCACGCTGCTGGAGCGCCTGCTCGGGGAGGTCCCCGGCATCGCGCCGCTCGGCGAGGTCGTCCACCTCTGGGCCAGGAGCGCGCTCGCGGACGAGGCCTGCGGGTGCGGCGAGCCCTTCGGATCGTGCCCCTTCTGGGAGAAGGTCGGCGAGCGCGCGTTCGGCGGCTGGTCCGAGGACCTGGCCCACCGGATGATCGCGCTCAGGTCCCGCGTCGACCGCACCCGGCGCATCCCCACGCTGGCCAGGCTCCTCGCCGAGGAGCAGGCGGGCACCGGCCGGTGGCCGACGCCCGGCACCGCCGAGCTGGACGAGTACGTCGCGATCCACCGAGATCTGTACGACGCGGCGGGCGAGGTCGCCGACTGCCCGGTCGTGATCGACTCCAGCAAGCACGCCTCGCTGGCCTTCTGCCTCGCGGCGGCCGGGGTCGACGTCCAGGTCGTCCACGTGGTCCGCGACCCCCGCGCGGTCGCGCACTCCTGGCGCAGGAGGGTCGAGCGTCCCGAGGACGGGCGCCCGATGACCCACTGGTCGCCCTCCCGCACCTCGCTGCACTGGCTGAGCGAGAACCTCAGCCTCGAACTCCTCGCCCGCAGGGGCGTCCCGGTCACCCGGGTCCGCTACGAGGACCTGCTCGACGCCCCCGCCGACACGCTCAGGCGCGTGGTCGCCAGGATCGGGCTCCCGTGCCGCCTCGACTTCCTCTCGGGCGGCTGGGCGGAGCTCTCGACGGCGCACACGGCCTCGGGCAACCCCGTGCGCTTCACGGTCGGCCGCACGGAGCTGACCAGGGACGACAGCTGGCGCGCCGTCGCGTCGTCCCGGCAGTCGCGCCTGGTCGCGGCGCTGACCTGGCCCCTCATGATCAAGTACGGCTATCACAGGAGACTCGCGTGAACGCATCGGTGGGTGTCGTCATCCCCACCCGGGGACACCGGCCCGACCAGCTGCGCACGGCCACGCTCGCCGTGCTCGGCCAGGACCACCCCGGCCCCGTCGAGGTCGTCGTCGTCGTGGACGGCGGAGATCCGGCCTGGGTCGCCGACCAGGTGGCCGACCTCCTGGCCAGCCGGGCGCTGACACCCGGCCTTCGCGGGTCGCCCTCGCGCGGCGTGCGGGTGATGGCCAACCGGCTCACCCCCGGCCTGCCCGGTGCCCGCAACACCGGGATCGCGGCGCTCGGCACCGACATGGTCGCCTTCTGCGACGACGACGACCAGTGGCTGCCCGGCAAGATCGAGGCCCAGGTCGCCGCGCTGGAGGCGGAGCCGGAGGCGCGCTTCTCCAGCTGCGCCATCGAGGTCGAGTACGGATCGCGCCGCATCCCCCGGCTGGCCGGGACCAGCCGCGTCACCTACCGCCACCTGGTGCGCTCGCGGATGGTGATGGTGCACTCCTCGACGTTCCTGTTCCGGCGCGGCGGGCTCTGGGCGGACGAGAGCGCCCCCAGGGGCCAGAACGAGGACTGGGACCTGGCGCTGCGCGCCGCCGCCCAGCACCCCATCGTGCACGTCGACCGGCCCCTGGTCCGGGTGCGCTGGGGTGGCTCCTCGTACGTGGCCCGCTGGGCCGACCGGATCGCCGGGCTGCAGTGGATGCTCGCCCGGCACCCTGATCTGGCCGTGGATCCGCGCGGCGCGGCGCGGGTCTACGGTCAGCTCGCCTTCCATCACGCGGCCCTTGGCCAGCGGAGGGAGGCGGGCCGCTGGGCCTGGCGGGCGTTCACCGCCCGCCACGGCGAGCCCCGCGCGCCCATCGCGCTCGCGGTGGCGGCGGGCCTGGTCCCCGCGCGGACCCTGCTCAGTGTCCTGCACCACCGGGGGCACGGGATCTGATGGCACCCATCGCCGAGCACCCGCGAGTGACCCTCCGCCACGGTGCCTCGATCGTTCCGTCCGTGACGGGCCAGGCCGCCGGGCGTCCGCCGACGTTCGCCCCGCTTTCCGGTCACGGGCCGCCGCCGCCCGCTCCGCCCGTGGCGGGGCAGGCCGCCGAGCGCCTGTCGGTGTTCCCCCGTCACGGGTTGCCGCTCGCCCCGTCCACGGCGGGACAGCCCGCCGGGCGCCCGCGTGCGAGCGTCCGCTACGACCTTCCGGCCGTCTGGTCCGCACCGGGGTGGGTCGTCGAGCGCCCGTTCCCCGGTCACGGGCTGTCGCTCGCCCTGTCCACGGCGGGCCCGCCGGTCACGTCGTCCGGGGTGGGACGGGCCGAAGTCCCGGCCGCCCGTGACGCCGTGGCGCCGATCCCGCCCCGCACCGACCACCGGTCCGCGACCACCGGTCACGATCCGGTGCCCGGCCTGCCCGCCGTCGCAGGGCGGGCCGGGACTCCCGCCGCCCGGCGGGGGACGCCCCAGGCCGTCCCCCGCCGGAGGCCCCGGCCCGACAAGGCCACCCGCAGGCGTCTGCGCAGGCGCGTGCACGTGGCGGGGGTCGCGATCGACCCGATGACCGAGAGCGAGGTCGTCGACCACGTGGTCGCCGCCCTGAAACGCGGCGAGGGCGGCCACCTCGTCACCCCGAACGTCGACATCAGCCGGGCCGTCGCCCGCGACCCCCGGGCCCGCCGGCTCGTCGAGCGCGCCGACCTCGCGGTGGCGGACGGCATGCCGCTGGTGTGGGCGGCGAGGCTGCTCGGCACCCCCCTTCCCGGCCGGGTCACCGGCGCCGACCTGATCTGGTCCCTGTCGGAGGCCGCCGCCTTCTACCGCCACCCCGTGTACCTGCTGGGCGGCCCCCGGGGCACGGCCGCGCGGGCGGCCCGCGAGCTGGTGGAACGCCATCCGAAGCTGGTGATCGCCGGGGTCGACACCCCGCCGTACGGGTTCGAGGACGATCCCGAGAGCTACGCCCGGGTGCGTGACGCCGTGATCGCCGCCGCTCCCCGGCTGGTCTTCGTCGGGCTCGGTTTCCCCAGGCAGGAGCGGCTCATCGCCTCGCTTCGCCGGGACCTGCCGGGCACCTGGTTCGTCGGCTGCGGCTCGGCGATCGCCTTCGCCGCGGGCACCGTCCGGCGGGCACCGGTGTGGATGCGCCGAGGTGGCCTGGAGTGGATCTTCCGGCTGGTGCGGGAGCCGGGCAGGCTCGCCCGCCGCTATCTGGTCGACGACCTGCCGTACGCGCTCAGGCTCCTCACGGTCTCCCTCGTACGCGGCCTCTTCTCCTGAGGCCGCGGGCCCCTTCCGGGGTGGCCGTCAGCGTTCCCGGTGTTCTGTGTGTTCCGCGGAGGCCAGCTCCCTGACCCGGAGGGCCTCCCGCGGGCTCAGCCGGGCACCGGCCTCGGCGAGGGCGCGGCGCGAGTCCATCGGCCGGTAGGCCGTGCGGGACAGGCCGCTCCAGGTGAAGCCGCCGGTGCCGGTGCCTTCGTCCGATCTGGCCGTGCACGCGCGGCGGATACGCTCCTCGGCGCGGGCCGACCAGGTCAGCCCCGCCCACTCGTACAGGCGGCGGAAACCCGCCCCGGGGTCGCGGGCCAGGTCCTCGTAGCGGGCCAGCGTGATGCCGGGGTGCCGGTCGGCGAGGTCGGCGGCGGTGGTCCCGGCCGCCCGCCACAGGGCCACGGCCTTGGCGACGCGGTCCTGCGAACCGACCAGCGGGCGCAACGCCTCCAGGTGGGGCTGGTCACGCATCAGCAGCGGCTGTTCGAGCAGCTCGTGGAAGTAGACCGTCCAGCCGAGCCGCTGCCAGCTGCCGACGAACGCCACCGGATCGCGCAGCAGGACGATCACCCGGCAGTCCAGCCGGTCGGCGAACCATCCCGCGGAGAACAGCGCGAACGGGTCGTCCAGCAGTGCCCGGCGTCCGCCCAGCCGCCCCAGCGTGAACGCGGTGCCGTACCGGATCATCCTCGCCAGGTCGTACGGCGACCGGTTGCGGCGCAGCTCCGCCAGGAACCCGTAGCGCAGCGCGACCGTGCGCGTGAAGGCGGGCAGCCAGGCCCGTTCGTTGTCCGGGCAGATGTACTGGAAGCGGTGGCCGACCACGGCGTCGAGGACGCCCGGGGAGCGGCCCGGTGGGTGCTCGGGGTTGAGCGGCTCGTTGACGTAGACCAGCTCCCCGCTCGCCGCGAGCATCCTGCCCGTCCAGCTCGTCCCGGTCCTGGGCAGCCCGGTGACCAGCACGGGTCTCACGACGCCCGCCGCGCGTTCAGGGTCTCGGGCCGGTCGGGCCGCGCGTGGTCACGGGGCCTGGGAGGGGCGGGCCGCGTGTGGTCATGGCGTCCGGGCCGGGCGGATCGCGCGTGGCCATGGCGGGGACGGCCGGGGCGTACGGTCACGGCGCCCGCCGGGGGCCCAGGGCGGCCAGGCTGTGCGTGCCGAAGGGCCGCAGGCCGTACCGGCGGTGGATGCGCCAGAGCGGCAGCAGGTTCTTGACCGCTGTGCCCCCCGCCCAGCCGAGGGCGGCGCCGAGCGAGCCCATCGAGGGGATCAGCAGCAGGTCCAGCGCCACCGCCGTCGCGACGGCGGCGACCAGGTTGGCCAGGCTGGAACCGGTGTGCCCGGCGGAGGTCAGCACCACGTCGGCCATCCCGCACGCCGTGGCGAGCATCATCGTCGCGGCCAGCACGAACGCCACCGGCGCGCCGCCGGTGTAGCCGTCACCGAAGACGGCGCCGAGCAGCCACGGCGCGAGCACGGCGTACCCCAGCCAGACCGGCCAGGTCAGCAGGACGAGCCAGAGGGTGGCCGACTGGTACAGCTCCCGGGCGCGCGGCAGGTCGCCCTCGGCCAGGGCCCGCACCAGCCTCGGCTGCGTGGCCTGCGCCAGTCCCTGCCCGGCCAGCTGCCCCACGATCTTGAAGCGGGTGGCGGCGGTGTAGACGGCCGCCTCGGCGGGCCCGGCCAGCAGTGCCACGATCACGACGTCCAGCCGCTGGAACACCGCCTGGATCCCGGCCGCCAGCGACCGGGGCCAGGTGTGACGCCACAGGTCGTACGCGGTGCCGGGCAGGCGGGGACTCCGGGGCATTCGTCGGCGCAGCCAGATCGAGGCCAGCAGCAGCACCGGCAGGTACGGCAGCGCCCAGGCCGCCGCGAGCAGCGGCACGGAGTCGCGGCCCGCGAGCACCACCGCCCCGACCAGGAGCAGCTGGGCCACCGGTTGCAGCACCCCGTCCAGCAGCACGGTCGGCCGCATCGAGCCGAACCCGCGGGTCGCGCTCACCACGACGCCCGAGCACGCCACCGCGGGCAGGGCCACCGCCAGCACCAGCGGCGTCAGGTCGGAGGTGGTGAGGACGACCGCCGCACCGGCCGCCAGTGAGAGCGACGCGACCGGGACGAGCGCGGCCCGGACGTAGCCGGAGGTGTGGCGGTAGCCGAGGGGCCGGGACCTGGCGATGAAGTAGACCAGGCCGTTCCCGGCGTCCAGCCGCAGGATCGCGGCGACCGCCAGGCACAGGGCGGTCGCCGAGAAGAAGAGACCGGCCGTCTCCCGCTCCACCCCCCTGGTGACCAGCACGACCATTAGGAACTGCGTGACGGCTCCCACGCCCGCTCCCGCCAGCCCCGCCACCCCGCCCCGCGCGGCCCCGCCCAGGCCCGCCAGGCGGGTGAGGGTCAGCGACGCCACGACGGCTCCGCGCCCAGCCACGGGGTCAGCAGGGTGTCCTGCTCCTCGAAGTAGGCCGTCAGCTCGCGACGGAGCTTGCGGGACATGGGGCCCGGCCTGCTCCGGGTGTTGTGCCGCTCGAACACCGGGTCGCCGAGATGCGGCAGCCCGAGGAACGCCAGCACGCGGTCGTGGACGAGGTCGGGTTCGGTGAAGAACCGGCCGCTGTCGATGACGAGCAGCCGGTCGCGGCCGACCAGTGGTTCCAGCCGGGCGAGCTGCTCGGCGTAGCGGCCCCTGGCGAGGTAGGCGTGGTGGCGGTGGGCGAGGTTCGTCGAGTGTGGCGAGGCGCGCAGGGCCTCCGCCGCCCCGGCCAGCCGCTCCTCCTCCAGCCGTACGGCCCTGGCGAAGGAGCGTTCCGTCTCGAAGCCCCTGGCCAGCTCGTGGGCGTGCGCGGAGAAGGCCCGCTCGACGGGGTCGCGGACCAGCACGATCAGCTTGGCGCCCGGCAGGTCGCGGGCGATCCTGGGACCGGCCAGCGGGTGGAACAGGTAGTAGGGCGACGACTCGAAGGCCTGGGGCCGATGGCCGTACCTGCGGGCCAGCCGGGAGGCCGACACCCGCAGCGGGAAGTGCGCCCGGTACCAGGACATGTCTCGGTCGTACGCCGTGTCGAAGTAGTGGACGCCCTTGCGCAGCACGGGTTTCAGGACGAGCGGATGCTGGGACAGGACGCGGTACAGGGAGGTGGTGCCGCAGCGCTGCGCCCCGACGATGAGGAACGAGGGCAGCATCCGGCTCCCCGAGGTGAGGCGCCCCATCGCCCACGACGCCGCGTGGACCGAACGCTTCAGCGCGGGCCTCAGGGCCCCCACAGCCTTCACAGCCTTCACAGCAGGGTCTCCTGGGAGTCGGCGAGAGGGGTGAGCCAGCGCTCCGGCGGTCCGAGGGGCGCGTGGCCGTCGGCCGCGTGGCGGTCGGCGAGGGCGATCAGATAGCGGAGCGCGGTCAGCCGGGACTCGGCGGCCGACAGGCCGAACGGGGCCAGGATCCGCAGGGCCCCCGCCACGCAGGACCTCGCCGCGGTGACCGGGTCGTCGCGGCGCAGGGCCCGCTGGAAGAAGTGGTGGACGGCGTCGAAACCCAGCGGGACCCCGGTTCCGAACCGCTCCCAGTCCCAGACCAGCAGCCGCCCGTCGGGCCCGCGCGAGATGTTCCACGGCGTCAGGTCACCGTGCCAGGAGAATCCCCGATCCGCGGGCGGCTCCCCGGAGCCCCGGCCCGCGAAGGCTTCTCCGGGGGCTGACTCGGCACGGGCGGGGTCGCCGAGGGACTGGCCGGTACGGGCGGGGTCTCCGGGGGGCGGCTCCGTACGGGCGGGGTCTCCGGGGGACTGGCCGGTACGGGCGGGGTTTCCGGGAAGCGGGTCCCCCTGAGCCGGGTTTCCCCGGGCCGGGTTTCCCCCGGCTAGGTCGCCGAAAGGAACGCGGTCCTGGACGTGGTCCCCGGGAATGCGGGCGATCTCGGCGATCGCGTCGGTGAGGACGTCGCGCGGTATCCGTCCCCGCCGTACGGGAAGCGGGGTGAGCGCCAGCACGGACAGGCCGCGCCAGGATCCGTGGTGCAGCACGGCGGGCGGGACGACGGTCTTCAGCGGCACACCGGCGAGCATGCCGAGCGTCCGCGCCTCGTGGGCGACGAGCTCCCGGGTCAGGTCGGTGTCACCGATCTTCACGAAGGCGATCGGCCCGTCGGCGGCCCGCGCCTCCAGGATCGGCTTGCGGTTGGCCCGGCGCGCCGGGCGCACGCGCAGCGTGACGCGTACGGGAGTGCCGAACACCTCGCTCAGGTGGCTCTCGATGCCGTCCCGCCCCGACGGCACCGTGACCTTCCCGCCGGGGTGCCACCACGCGCGGGGGACCAGCCTGCGGGGGACCAGCCGGTGGGGGAGCAGGGTGTACGGGCTCGGGGCGCCGGGACCGGGGAACAGCAGGTCGAGGGTCTGGTCCAGGTAGCGCAGCCGGGCGCGGGCGTCGTTCATCACGTTTCTCCGGCGTGGACGTCCACGCCTCCGGGCAGCGGAGCGAACGCGGCACGGAGCCACGCTTCCGAACGGGTCACCGCGCCGAAGCGGGGTCCGCGTCCCGTTTCGTGCCCGCCCCCGGGCGTGTCCGCCGACGCGGACTCCGGGGCGGCGGGCTGAGGAGGCATCCGCCGGTGGGTCTGCCGGCCTCCATGAGACGTGGTCAATCGAACGCACCTCCTGGGTGATCGACGTGGGCTGGTCAACGCGGGGCTTCGAGGCGCGTCGCCGCACTTCGGGCCCCCTCCTTCGGGAGGGGGTCGTTGACGGAGTTCCTCCAGAGCAGCGCGAACGAGACGAGGTACAGGCTGAGCGGCGTGACCAGCCCGTCGTAGACGAACATGTAGAGGAGGGTGAGGATCATCACGAGGACCCCCGCCATGCCGATCGGGCTCCGGTCACGCCAGTGGCGGCGGACGGCCCCGGCGAAGAACGCCACGTAGAGCGCGGCTCCCGTGAACCCCTGCGTGATCATCAGGTGCCAGAGCTGGCCGTCCCCGCCCAGCGGTGGATGGCCGCAGGTGGGGCACCAGCCGCTCTTGCCGGTGGTGATCGTCCGGTGGTTGCCCGTGGCGTTGCGGGTGTTGCCGTACCCGACGAGGGGCGCGGTGGCCGCGGCGGCGACGGTCGCCGTGACGGTGAAGGCGCGGATGTCGTTGCTGTGCGGGCTGTCGAGCCGCTGGGCCACCATCGCCCGCAGCGGGCTGAGGGCGAACACCAGCGCCCCCGCGGCCAGGGCCGCGCAGGCCACGACGCGGGCTCGCCTGCCCAGGCGCAGCAGGACGTACGCGGCGGCGACCCCGAGCCCGATCCACAGGCCGCGGTTGAGCGAGTAGACGACGGGGATCGCGGCCAGCGCGACCAGCGGGATCACGGCCAGGCGCCTGCGCGGCCCGCCGTACACCCACCAGCCGACCACGAACCAGATGAGCAGCACCGAGAGGTTGCCGCCCCAGGCGTTGGCCCACTCGAACGGTGCCTCGGGGCGCGGCGAGGCGTGGCCGAGGACCTTCTGCACCTGGGCGGCGGTGGGGTGGATCAGGTTGTGGACGAAGGAGTTGCCGCTGATCCAGCCGGGGAGGACCATCTCGACCGGCGAGGTGAACTCGGCGCGCGGGGCGAACACCCCCAGCAGCCCGCCCGCGACGGTCGTGAGGAACAGCGCGCCGAGCATGCGGACCAGGGTGAGCTGCGGCAGCTCCTCCTCCGTCAGGTTGCCCAGATAGAGCACCATGACCAGCAGCGAGACGTAGAGGCACAGGCGCATGAGGTAGCCGAGGAGCCGCCCGGCGCCGAACTCACCGTAGGTGCCGGGCGGCATCTCGCCGAGCATGAGCGCGCTGATCAGGTAACCCGCCAGGAGCAGCAGCCAGAGCCCGAAGCCGCGCGGCGCCCTGATCGGCCGCCTCCGCCACAGGACCAGCGCCATCGCCGGGGCCACCACGACCACCGACAGGCCTCCGAAGCCGAGCGCCCACCAGACCGGGTATCCCACCAGGAGCGCGGCGATCGGCCAGACGGCCGGACGCGGACCCCTCACAGCCTGCGCCCCCTCCGCCCGCCCGCCGCCTGCCGGACGACTGGAACGTTCCCGTACGCCTCCGCCGCGCCGTCCCCGTACGCCCCGCGTGATCCGTCTCCGCCTGTTCTGTATGTTTTGTCGCCATAAGTCACGGATGCTTTGTCTTCGTGCGTCCCGGACGCGAGCGGTGTCTCCGGTGTGCCGGGTGATCCGTGCGCTCCGGCCGTCCCGCGCGCCGCGTCCTCGGGGGCTCCCGGCCGGGCCGGTGCCTCCGGACGCTCGCCGGGTGGTTCCGGCGCGGCCGGGCCGCCCGCCAGACCGGCCAGGGGGCGTCCGGCCCTCCTCGGGGCGCCCTCGCGGTATCGCGCCCCGGGTCGTACCGCGGGCGCGATCTGCGGGACCCGTACGGCGTGGGAGGAGGCCCGTGCGGCGGGGAACGCGGGGGGTGAGGGGGTGTCGTCGCCGATGACGAACGCGCCGACCACGGGGACCCCGCGATCGTTCAGCGCCCGTACGGCGTCCTTCACCTCGCGCGAGGAGGTGCCGGGGATCGCGACCACGAGCACCGCGCCCGCCAGGCCGGGCGTCTCCCCGCCGTTGACGGCGTCGAGGCCGGTCAGGCGCGTGACGTCGGCGGCGGTCCGCAGGGTGGTGTCGAGGCGGTCGCGGAGCCAGGCGGCCCCGACCCCGCAGAGCAGCCCCGCCATGAGGCCGCTGCCCAGGTAGAGGGGCGGGCGGGGGGTGGTGGGACCGGCCGGTGCCACCGCCTGGCTGATCACGGAGCCGGGGGTGACGGCGACGGTCTTGAGGGCGTCGTATCTGGCGGTGAGGCTGTGGACCTGGCGGGCGAGGACGTTCTGCCGCTGGAGGGCGAGGGCCCGCTCGGTGGTCCCCCTGGCGAGGCCGGGGAGCGTGGTGGC
This sequence comes from Streptosporangium sp. H13245, assembly GCF_055690525.1. NCBI lineage: Bacteria > Bacillati > Actinomycetota > Actinomycetes > Streptosporangiales > Streptosporangiaceae > Streptosporangium > Streptosporangium sp. H13245. Next base: position 90,471 of record NZ_JBSZKT010000027.1, read on the forward strand.
GACCTTGGTGAGACTCGTGTCGGTCTGCCTCAGCTTGACCAGCACGGCCCTGAGCTGGGCCGCGAGCGTCTGGGTGGAGGACTCGCGGCGCTGGGCCAGGTAGGCGAGGGCATAGGCGCTCGCCCCCGAGGCCGCGGCCTTCGGGTCGGCGGCGCTGCAGGAGATCTCCAGGACCGAGGTGTTGGGCGGCACCGAGACCTGCGCGGGACAGGAGAGGCCGCCGAACAGCCGCCGGGCCTTCGCCGCGACCACCGCGGACCTGGCCACCTGGGCCTCGGTGTCGAGGTTGAGCGGCTCACGCTGGCGGCTGGTGACCTGGTTGGTCTGCTCCTGCGAGCCGGTCGCGGTCACCAGGACCTGCCCGGAAGCGGTGTAGGAGGGCGGGGTGAGCCACAGCAGGGTGATGCCGCACGCGGTTCCGGCGAGGAGCAGGGAGAGGGCGATCGGCCATCGGCGGCGGAGAAGCGACGCGTAGTCCGCCAGGTCCTCGCCTCCGCGGCGGGCGGGGACGTCCGGTGACGGGCTCATATGTCGCGGGTGCCTCTCCGGCGAACAGACGCTGGGAACCCTAGGAACTATAGGTCGGCTTTCCATTTCCCGAACGGATACACAAGATTTTCCTCGTGCCGGTCCGGCTAATCACAGGGAGATAACACCTGTTTATCCGATATTTTCCGTCGTCCGCCCGGTGGCTACGGCACGGACCGGCAAAGTCAGGGACGAGGCACGTCCGGGCGATGGGAAGGTGTTTCCCCGTGACGGTCGAAGACGGTCCACGAATACGTACGCGCGACATCTGTGAGGAACCGGTGCATCGGACAAATGCCGCTATAGACGTAATTCCGCGCGTGGTAAGAATCGCCGGTTCCTGCCTCGTCATGGCGCTGGGGCTGGGCATCCTCGTGCTGGGTATCGCGGGGTTGAGCGGGGGCGGGCAGACCTCGAACGCCGCGGGCGCCCCAAGCGCCGCCGACGCCGGGAAAGCCCAGGACGCCGCGGACGCCACCGGCGCGGGAGAAGCCCCGGACGCGGGGAAGGCCCCGGAGGCGGGGGCGGCCTGCGAGGTCACCGCCAAGCTCGTCCCCTCCTGCGGCGCCTGGTGGGGCGTCGCACCGGAGATCTTCACGGGACGGCCCCCGGGGCGGGCCCTGGAGAGGGCCGAGAGGCGCATGGGCCGTCCGGCCGACATCATGCACGTCTACCACCGGGCCGACGAGCTCTTCCCGACCCCCGCGGAGCGGGCCGTCGCCCGCGACCCGGACGGCCGCAGGCTCCTGCTGGTCAACTGGAAGCCGTCCCTCGACCACACCTGGGAGCAGATCGCCCGCGGGGCGCTGGACGAGCGGATCGACAGGCTGGCCGCCCACATCGTGCGGACCTTCCCCGAGCGGTTCTTCCTCACCATCCACCACGAGCCGGAGAACGACGTACGGGAGGCTCCCGGCAGGGGCATGACGGCGGCCGACTACGCCGCCATGTTCCGCCACGTCGTGACGCGCCTGCGGCACGGGGGCGTGACCAACGCGGTCACGGTGATGACCTACATGGGCGCGCCCAACTGGGCGTCGGAACCCTGGTTCGAGAAGCTCTACCCCGGTGACGACGTGGTCGACTGGGTGGCGATGGACCCCTACGTCGACCACAGGGTCCACAGCTTCGACGGGCTGGTCAACAAGACCCGCCCCGAGTTCCCCCGGTGGCCCGGGTTCTACCGCTGGATGCGGGAACGCTTCCCGGAGAAACCGGTCATGCTCGCCGAATGGGGTGTCTTCGAGCGCCACGACCGGCCCGGATTCAAGGAGTCGTTCTTCGCCTCGGTACGCCGGGAGATCGGCGAATACCCGCAGATCAAGGCCCTGGTCTACTTCGACTCGCCGCGCGCCCCCCGGGGCGACACCCGGTTCGACACCACGCCCGGCGGCCGGAGGGCCTTCGGCGAGCTCGCCCGGGACCCGCACCTCAACGCCGCCGTCCCCGCAGGCTGACCCGGAACACCATGCCCCGGAGCACCAAGAGGAACGCCGAAGCCCCGATCAGCGAACCCGGGTCACCGGATCCAGCCGCCCTGGATCAGCGGGTCGAGCACCTGGTGTACCGCCCGGTCCACGCTGATGCCGGTGGTGTCGATCTCCAGGTCGGCGTCGTCCGGCTCCTCGTACGGGTCGGAGACGCCGGTGAACCCGGGGATGAGCCCCGCGCGGGCCTTGGCGTAGAGGCCCTTGCGGTCGCGGCGCTCGCACTCCTCCAGGGGGGTGGAGACGTGCACCAGCAGGAAGTCGGCGCCGACGGCCTCGACCATCGCGCGTACCTCCTCGCGGGTGGCGGCGTAGGGCGCGATGGGCGCGCAGATCGCGAGGCCGCCGTGCCTGGCGGCCTCGGCGGCGACGAAGCCGATGCGGCGGATGTTGAGGTCGCGGTCGGCCTTGGAGAAGGTCAGCCCCGCCGACAGCAGGTGGCGGACCACGTCGCCGTCGAGGTAGGTCACCGTGCGGCTGCCGCGCTCCAGCAGCGCGTCGCGCAGCCCCCGGGCGACGGTCGACTTGCCGGAGCCGGACAGGCCGGTGAAGAAGACCACCAGCCCCCGCCGGTGCGGCGGGCCGGGGAGCGTCACCGGCTCGGGGCCCGCCAGGTGCTCGGTCGCGCCGTAGGCCTCGGCCACGCGCTCGCGCAGCTCCAGGTCGAGGGCGGGCTCCCTGGGCGCCAGCGGCACCACCGCCACGAGCGTGTCCTCGGGCAGCCCGTCGCGGGCCTTGAGCGCGGCGCGGACCACCGCGGGCCCGCCCTCGCCGTACGCCAGCGGGAGCAGCAGGATCGACGCCTCCAGCTCCTGCGCGGTCGCCAGGATCTCGCCGAGGTCGCCCAGCGGCCCGCGCATGGTGACGGCCAGGACCGACTCCCGCCCGTCCAGCTTCTCGCGAACCCGCGCCGGGGTGAGGCGGAGCCGGGCGAACGGCCCGTGCTCGGGGGAGTTCAGTGCCTCGACCGGCCCGGCGACGAAGCCGTCCTCGCGGCCGGTGACGGTCAGCACGGCCAGCGCCGCGCCCTCGGGGTCACGCAGGGTGATCCGGTCGCCGGGGGCGGCCGGGTGGTCGTCCGGCAGGCCGAGGGTGACCGGCGCGGGCCACGGCGTGCCGTCGGCGAGGGTGCCGCGCTCGTCCACGGCGTGCGCGTCGGCCGAGCTCAGGAAGCCCGCCAGCGGCCTGAAGGCGCCGGAGAGCAGCAGCTCAAGGTCGGCCAGCTCGCGGGCGTCTGGGGTCCACTCGAAAGGCGCCGTCATCTGCTCCACCATCGTGATCGTCGGACTTGCCCGCCCCGCTCACGATGGCGCCCCGGTCCGGCGAGCCTGGGATCCACCCGCCCGGTGAATCCCAGGTGTCTCGGTCCGGTGGATCTCAGATCAACCGGGCGAAATGACTCTGGGGCTTGCGGATCACCAAGGTTATCTCGTCGTGAGACGCGGGCCGGCTCCCCCTGGAGAGGGCCTCCACCACCGAGCAGGTGGCGCGGGCAAGCTTACCGAGAGGTCCGCGGAGCGCGGGACCGCTGCCCGCGGAGATGTCCTCGGTCACCATCAGCCCCCGCACCAGGCAGAAGGAGTGCATCCCCTCGCGCGAGGCGATCTGCTCGTAGACGGCGGGCAGCGGGCCCACGGCCCCCGCCGGGGCGAACCTGCGCCACAGCGTCCGCCGCAGCCTCGCGGGCGTCAGCCGGTCGCACGCCCCGTACGCCGAGGCCCGGTCGCGCATCCTGACCAGCAGCAGCCCGCCGGGGCGCAACCCGGTGAGCAGCCGGTCGAGCACCAGCTCTGCGTGCTCGATCCGCTCCAGCAGGAACGACACGTAGACGATGTCGAAAGCCCGCGGGGGCACCGGCACGGAGCGCAGGTCGCCCAGCGCCCAGGAGTCCAGGTCCTTGCGGGCGGACGTGCTCGTGCGCAACACGGGCAGGTCCTCGTCGATCCCGATGACCCTGGACTCCGTCTGCGCCAGATCGAGCGGTTCCGGCCATCCGCACCCGGCGATCAGGATGTCGAGCCGCCGGCCGAGCTGGCCGCTCCACTGCTCCCTGATCCGCTGACTCAACACGTCGTCTCGATCGACGACCGACCTCACCTCTGACATGTAACCGAGAGTAGTCAACTCAGCACGATTCGTCGTGCATTTACCACTCTTTGCGAGAGCGGGCGGCCGGGCAAGTAGCCTTGGGCGGGTACCCCCCGTGTCTTCCCGGCCCGGGGCTGTCGTGTTGCCGTCGTGGGGCTGAGGGCGAATCTGATGAGTCTTTCCGGACTTCTGGACCTTGTCGCCGGGGAGCCTGAGCTGGCTTCCCTTCTTCGGGACGTGCGCGGGGGCGACTCGTCCGACGTGTCGCTGGTCGCGCCGCCGGCGCTGCGTCCCTTCGCGGTGGCGGCGCTGGCGAGGGAGGGCGCCGAGGGGGCGGCCAGGACCGTCCTCGCGGTGACCGCCACCGGGCGCGAGGCCGAGGATCTCGCCTCGGCCGTCACCAGCCTCCTGGGCGAGAGCACCGTCGCGGTCTTCCCCGCCTGGGAGACGCTCCCGCACGAGCGCCTGTCGCCGCGCAGCGACACCGTGGGGCAGCGCCTGGCGGTGCTGCGCAGGCTGGCCCACCCGGTCGAGGGTGACCAGTCGGCGGGGCCGCTGCACGTGGTCGTCGCGCCGATCAGGGCGCTGCTCCAGCCGATCGTCCGGGGGCTGGGCGATTTGCGGCCGGTGCGGCTGCGCGCCGGGGACGACGCCGACCTCGACAGCGTCGTCCACAGCCTCGTGGAGAACGGCTACCACCGGGTCGACATGGTGGAGAAGCGCGGCGAGGTCGCGGTCAGGGGCGGCCTGCTCGACGTCTTCCCCCCCACGGAGGAGCACCCGCTCCGGCTGGAGTTCTGGGGGGACACCGTCGAGGAGATCCGCTGGTTCAAGGTCGCCGACCAGCGTTCGCTGGAGGTGGCCGGGGACGGGCTGTTCGCCGCCCCCTGCCGGGAGCTGCTGCTCACCGCCGACGTCAGGGAGAAGGCGCGGGCGCTCGCCGAGGCGCATCCCTCCCTGGCCGAGATCCTGGAGCAACTGGCCGAGGGCGTGCCGATGGAGGGCATGGAGGCGTTCGCGCCCGTGCTCGCCGGGGAGATGGACCTGCTCATCGACCACCTGCCGGGACAGTCGGCGATCTTCGTGTGCGACCCGGAGCGCATCCGAGGGCGCGCCGACGAGCTGGTGCGGACCAGCCAGGAGTTCCTGGAGGCGTCCTGGATCAACGCGGCCTCCGGCGGCGAGGCGCCGATCGACCTGGACGCGGCGGCGTTCCGCGACCTGGAGGAGGTCCGCGACCACGCGCGGCGGCTCGGCAGGCCCTGGTGGTCGCTCGCGCCGTTCGGCGCCGACGGCGCCGACGACACGGACGGTGGCGGGCGGGCGCTGAGGGCGCGCGAGGTGGAGTCCTACCGGGGCGACACCCAGCGGGCGCTGTCCGACATCAAGGGCTGGCTCGACTCCGACCGGGTCGTCGTCCTGCTGAGCGAGGGCCACGGCCCCGCCGAGCGCATGGTCGAGCTGCTCAAGGGCGTCGACCTGCCCGCGCGCCTGGAGCCCGGCCTCGACACCGTGCCCGACAGGAAGGTCGTCCACGTCACCACGGGCCTGGTCGAGCACGGGTTCGTGACCCCGGCGCTGGCCGTGCTGACCCACCTGGACCTGGTCGGCCAGAAGGCGTCGACCAAGGACATGCGGCGGCTGCCCTCCCGGCGCCGCAACATGGTCGACCCGCTCCAGCTCAAGGTCGGCGACCACGTCGTGCACGAGCAGCACGGCGTGGGCCGCTACGTCGAGATGGTGCAGCGGACCGTGCAGGGCGCCACCCGCGAGTACCTGGTGATCGAGTACGCCAAGGGCGACCGGCTCTACGTGCCGACCGACCAGCTCGACGAGGTCACCCGCTACGTCGGCGGCGAGTCGCCCACGCTCAACCGGATGGGCGGCGCCGACTGGGCCAAGGCCAAGACCAAGGCCAAGAAGGCGGTCAAGGAGATCGCCGGGGAGCTGATCCGCCTGTACTCCGCCCGGATGGCCTCGCCCGGCCACGCCTTCGCGCCCGACAGCCCCTGGCAGCGGGAGATGGAGGACGCCTTCCCGTACGCCGAGACGGGTGACCAGCTGGAGGCGATCGACGAGGTCAAGCGCGACATGGAGCGCCCGATCCCGATGGACCGGCTGATCTGCGGCGACGTGGGCTACGGCAAGACGGAGATCGCGGTCCGGGCGGCGTTCAAGGCGGTGCAGGACGGCAAGCAGGTCGCGGTCCTGGTGCCGACCACGCTGCTGGTGCAGCAGCACATGTCGACCTTCGCCGAGCGGTTCTCCGGGTTCCCGCTGAACGTCAGGCCGCTGTCGCGGTTCCAGAGCGACAGTGAGGTCAAGGCGACCATGGAGGGCATGCGGGAGGGCTCGGTCGACGTCGTGATCGGCACGCACCGGCTGTTCTCGCCCGAGGTCAGGTTCAAGCAGCTCGGCCTGATCATCATCGACGAGGAGCAGCGGTTCGGCGTCGAGCACAAGGAGGCGATGAAGCACCTGCGCACCCAGGTGGACGTGCTGGCCATGTCGGCCACCCCGATCCCCCGGACGCTGGAGATGGGCCTCACCGGCATCAGGGAGATGTCCACGATCCTCACCCCGCCGGAGGAACGGCACCCGATCCTCACCTTCGTCGGCCCGTACGACGAGAAGCAGATCGGCGCCGCGATCCGGCGCGAGCTGATGCGCGACGGCCAGGTCTTCTTCGTCCACAACCGGGTGGCCAGCATCAACAAGGTCTCGGCCATGCTGCGCGAGCTCGTGCCCGAGGCCAGGATCGCCGTCGCGCACGGCCAGATGCAGGAGCACCAGCTGGAGAGGATCATGGTGGGCTTCTGGGAGCGCGACTTCGACGTGCTCGTCTGCACCACGATCGTCGAGTCGGGCCTGGACGTGCCCAACGCCAACACGCTGATCGTCGACCGGGCCGACAACTACGGCCTGTCCCAGCTCCACCAGCTGCGCGGCCGGGTCGGCCGGGGCCGCGAGCGCGGTTACGCCTACTTCCTGTACCCGCCGGAGAAGCCCCTCACCGAGACCGCCCACGAGCGCCTGGCCACCATCTCCCAGCACACCGAGATGGGCGCGGGCATGTACGTGGCGATGAAGGACCTGGAGATCCGCGGCGCGGGCAACATCCTGGGCGCCGAGCAGTCGGGCTTCATCGCGGGCGTCGGCTTCGACCTGTACGTGCGCATGATGGCCGAGGCCGTGCAGGAGCAGAAGGCCAAGCTCGCGGGCACCTACCGGGAGGACGAGCGGCCCGACGTCAAGGTCGAGCTGCCGATCAACGCCCACATCCCGCACGACTACGTCACCTCCGAGCGGCTGCGCCTGGAGGCGTACAAGCGGATCGCCGCGATCGGCTCCGACTCCGACATCGGCGCGGTGCGCGACGAGCTCGTCGACCGGTACGGACGGCCGCCCCAGCAGGTGGAGAACCTGCTGGAGGTCGCCCGCTTCCGCGTCCGCGCCCGCCGTGCCGGGCTCACCGACGTCACCCTCCAGGGGCAGAACATCAAGTTCGCGCCGGTGGACCTGAAGGACTCCCAGCAGGTCAGGCTGCAAAGGCTCTACCCGAAGGCGCTGCTGAAGCAGGCGGCCGGTACGTTGCTGGTGCCGGTGCCCAAGACCAGACCCCTCGGTGGCCAGCCGCTGCGCGACCTGGACCTGCTCAAGTGGTGCGGTGATCTCGTCGAGGCGATGTTCCTCGAAACCGTGCGGGTAGAGTAAGCGACGTTTGTCGTGAAGGGAACGCATGTGAAGTCGACTCGAATTCGCGTCATCCTGGCGGTCGCCGCCGCCGGTGTCGCGCTGACCGCCTGCTCTCCGAACCAGGCCGGTGCCGCCGCCGTCGTGGGCGGGGAGCGCATCAGCTCCGGTGAGCTGGACAGGAACGTGCGCGAGTACGAGGCGGCGCTGGCCAAGGCCAACGTCTCCGCCTCGCAGCTGCAGTTCAAGGACAGCGTCCCGCAGCTCGTGCTCTTCCAGCTGGCCAACGCCAGGCAGCACGCGCAGGTCGCGGCGAGCAAGGGCATCACGGTCACCGAGGGTGAGGTCGACCAGGTGATCACGGGCCAGGGCGGCCAGGAGAAGTTCGAGCAGCAGATGCTCCAGCAGGCCGTGGCGCCCTCGCACGCGCGCGAGTTCATGAAGTCGCAGGTGATGATCAGCAAGCTCATCGCCAAGTACGGCGGCGGCACGGACGAGGCCGCCATCCAGCGCGGCCAGGTGCAGGTGATCAAGGATCTGCAGGCCGTGCCGATCACCTGGAACCCCCGCTACGGCACGCTGAACGAGCAGCGGAGCGAGCAGCAGCCGAGCGTCTTCGTCGACGCCGGACGGTTCGGCGCCCCCGCGGCTCCCGGCCCCGCCGACGCGCCGCCCGCGCCGCCGCAGCAGTAGCCTCCGGGCATGCCGCTGATCGTCGTCACCACCTCGCCCCGGGTCGCCCCGGGGCTGCTCAGCCGTCACGCGTGGCGGGTCCTTGAGGAGGGCCCGGTACGCACCGGGTCCGCGGACCACCCGCACCTGCCCTACCTGGCGGAGGCCGGGGTCGAGGTCGAGGTGGTCGTCCCGGACCCGGCCGCGCTGGTCCGCGAGGCCGGGTCGGCGACCGTCGTGTGGCTGGAGGCCGACGAGGCGCTGATGCGCTCCATCGGCTACGCCGCCGTGGCGCTCGACGAGCCGCCGGTGATCGAGGTCGTGCCGGGCTCGTACGACCTGCCGGGCGCGCGGCTGCTCGACCTGGTCTCGGTGATGGACCGGCTCCGGGTCGAATGCCCCTGGGACGCCCGCCAGACCCACGAGTCCCTGGCCCCGTACCTCATCGAGGAGGCCTACGAGGTGCTGGAGACCATCGAGGAGGGCGACCACGCCGCGCTGCGCGAGGAGCTGGGCGACCTGCTCCTCCAGGTGGCCTTCCACGCGCGGGTCGCCGCCGAGAGGCCCGACGGGTTCGACGTCGACGACGTGGCCGAGGGCATCGTCGCCAAGCTCGTCCGCCGCCACCCGCACGTCTTCGCCGACACCCGGGTGGAGGGCGCGGGCGAGGTCAGCGCCAACTGGGAGACCATCAAGGCCGCCGAGCGCGCGGCCAAGAACGGCGGCGACCCGGGCTCGGCCGTCGACGGCGTCCCGATGGGCCAGCCTGCGCTCTCCCTCGCCGCGCAGCTCCTGCGCCGCGCCGAGCGCGCCGGGGCCCCCGCCGCCCTCCCTGAGGAGGTTCCCGCCGACGGCCTGGGCGCCAGGCTCTTCGAGCTCGTACGGCAGGCGGGGGAGGCCGGGCTCGACCCGGAAGCCGAGCTGCGCGCCGTCGCCCGCGCCTACCGCGACCGGGTCCGCGCCCAGCGCCCCTGAGACCGCGCTTCCGGGTCCTCCGCCCCGGAACGAAGCCCGGCCTCGTCACCCCCCCAGCCCAGCCACCCACCAAACCCCAGCCACCTCCCAGACCCCGGCAACCTCTCAGACCCTGGCCACCTCCCCGGATCTTGGCCGCCCCCTGCCCCCGGACGTCTCCCGGTCACCTTCCGGCCCGCCTCCCGACCCCGTACGGTCACCGTCCGGAGGCGTCCCGGCAGCCCTACCGGTTAGTAGGTCTCGGTAGGCTTCTGAGGCAAACTGTCCTGCGACTTTAGGAGCGCTTCGTGGCTTCCATCGAGGGCGTTACCGCCCGAGAGATCCTTGACTCCCGGGGCAACCCGACGGTTGAGGTCGACATCCTCCTGGACGACGGCAGCCAGGGGCGTGCCGCGGTTCCCAGCGGCGCGTCCACCGGCCAGTTCGAGGCCGTCGAGCTGCGTGACGGCGACGAGCGCTACGGCGGCAAGGGTGTCGAGAAGGCCGTTCTCGGGGTGACCGACGAGATCGCCGACGAGATCCTCGGGTTCGACGCCACCGAGCAGCGCAGCATCGACCAGGTCATGATCGACCTGGACGGCACGCCCAACAAGGCCCGCCTTGGTGCCAACGCCATCCTGGGTGTCTCGCTCGCCGTGGCCAAGGCCGCCGCGGAGAGCGCCGAGCTGCCGCTCTTCCGCTACCTCGGCGGTCCGAACGCGCACGTGCTGCCGGTGCCGATGATGAACATCCTGAACGGCGGCGCGCACGCCGACAGCAACGTCGACATCCAGGAGTTCATGATCGCCCCGATCGGGGCGGAGACGTTCCGCGAGGCCGTCCGGATGGGCACCGAGGTCTACCACGCCCTCAAGGCCGTGCTGAAGGAGAAGGGCTACGCCACCGGCCTCGGCGACGAGGGCGGTTTCGCGCCGAGCCTGCCCTCCAACCGCGACGCGCTCGACCTGATCCTGGTCGCCATCGAGAAGGCCGGATACGTCGCGGGTGAGGACATCGGGCTCGCCCTCGACGTGGCCGCCTCCGAGTTCCACTCGGACGGCGTCTACACCATCGACGGCAAGGGCCTGTCCGCCACCGAGCTGATCGCCTTCTACGAGGACCTGGTCGCGAACTACCCGCTGGTCTCCATCGAGGACCCGCTGGACGAGAGCGACTGGGAGGGCTGGAACGCCATCACCCGCGCCCTGGGCGACAAGGTCCAGCTGGTCGGCGACGACCTGTTCGTGACCAACCCCGAGCGCCTGGGCCGCGGCATCGCCGAGGGCACCGCCAACGCGCTGCTGGTCAAGGTCAACCAGATCGGCACCCTGACCGAGACCCTCGACGCCGTGGACCTGGCCCACCGCAGCGGGTACCGCTGCATGATGAGCCACCGTTCCGGCGAGACCGAGGACACCACGATCGCCGACCTCGCCGTGGCCACCAACTGCGGCCAGATCAAGACCGGTGCCCCGGCCCGCTCCGACCGGGTGGCCAAGTACAACCAGTTGCTCCGCATCGAGGAGCTTCTGGACGACGCGGCCCGTTACGCGGGTCGTGCCGCCTTCCCGCGTTTCCGGCGGTAGTTTCGTCTCGCGGCCCGCGTCCGGATCCGGGCGCGGGCCACACCGCGGACGAGCGCCGGCCTCCCCGCTCCGGCCCCGTCCGAGGAGACCGGAGCGAGAAGATCACCGGAGATCACCGGAGATCGACGCGGGGCACGGTGGACGACGCCACGAGAGCGCGGAGACGAAGGAGGGCGCATGGCGGCACGGCCGCAGCTGACGGGACGGGCCGCGGTGCTCGCGATCGTGGTGTGCGCGATCGCCATGAGCCTCGCCTACCCCATCAGGGAGTACGTCGCCCAGCGCCGCCAGATCGCCCAGCTGGAGCAGGAGAAGGCCAGGGAGATCGCCGCGATCAAGGCCCTGGACGACCGTTCCAAGCAGCTCCTCGACCCCGGCTTCATCAAGCGGCAGGGCAGGGAGCGGCTCTTCTACTGCGACCCCGGGCAGAAGTGCTACGTCGTCATGGGCGAGTCGCCCTCGTCGGGCCGGGGCACGACCGGTGAGCGCAAGACCGTCGCCAAACCGCCGTGGTACGAGACGCTCTGGGACTCGGTCAAGGCCGCCGACAGCGGCAGGGGGCAGAAGGCGGCCAAGGCCGCCGGATGACGCCGATACCCTGGTTGTCGTCTTTCAGGGGGTGTCACGAATGGTTGACGATCGCGACGTGGCGGCGGTGGAGCGACAGCTCGGCCGGACGCCGCGCGGACTGCGTGGGGTGGCGCACCGCTGCCCGTGCGGGCTTCCCGACGTCGTCGAGACCGCCCCGAGGCTGCCCGACGGCTCCCCCTTCCCGACCCTGTTCTACCTCACGTGCCCCAGGGCCGCCTCGGCCATCGGCACGCTGGAGACCTCGGGGATGATGCGGGACATGCAGGCCAGGCTCGCCGACGACCCGGAGCTGGCCGCCGCGTACCGGGCCGCCCACGACGACTACGTGACGCGCCGCGACAGGGCGGCGGCCGAGGACGGCCTGGAGCCGCTGCCCCGCGACATGCAGAGCACCGGGGGCATGCCCACCCGGGTGAAGTGCCTGCACGCCCTGGTCGGGCACGAGCTCGCCGTCCCGGGGAGCAGCCCCTTCGGCCGCGAGGCCCTCGACGCGCTCGGCGACTGGTGGTCCGCCGGGCCGTGCGCCGCCCAACCCGCCGGGCCGTGCGCGGCCCACCCCGTAGTACCGACCACGAAGGAGACCGAGTGATCCGCGTCGCCGCGATCGACTGTGGCACCAACTCCGTCCGCCTGCTCGTCGCCGACGTCGGCAGGGACCGGCTGACCGACCTGGAACGCCGCATGGAGATCGTCCGGCTGGGCCAGGGGGTCGACAGGACCGGCAGGCTGGCCCCGGAGGCCCTGGAGCGTACGTTCACCGCCATGCGCGGCTACGCCGGGCTCATCGAGGAGCACGGGGCCTCCTCGGTCCGCGTGGTCGCCACCAGCGCGACGAGGGACGCCGCCAACCGCCAGGACTTCGTGGACGGCGTACGCGACATCTTCGGCGTGGAGCCCGAGGTGATCACCGGTGCGGAGGAGGCGGCGCTGTCGTTCTCCGGGGCCACCCGCGATCTCGTGCGGTTCTCGCACGAGACGGGCCTGCCCGCCCCCGACGGCACCCGCCCCCCGTACCTCGTGGTCGACATCGGCGGCGGCTCGACCGAGTTCGTGCTCGGCTCGACCCACGTGGAGGCCGCGCTCTCGGTCGACATCGGGTGTGTCCGGCTGACCGAGCGTCACCTGCGCGACGCGGGTGACCCGCCGTCGGCGGAGGCGATCGAGGCGATGACCGCCGACATCGACGACGCGCTCGACCGGGTCGCGGCCGAGGTGCCCGTGGAGCGGGCGCTGACGATGGTCGGGCTCGCGGGCTCCGTCACCACCGTGGCCGGAATAGCGCTTGAGCTGCCGGAATACGACCCGGAGAAAATCCACCACTCGCGAATTGCAGCAGGTCAGGTGCATGACATCGCCGAGCGCTTGCTTGGAATGACCGTTGAACGGCGGGCCGCGATTCCCATCATGCATCCCGGCAGGGTCGACGTGATCGGGGCGGGCGCGCTCATCCTGGACCGGATAGTGACCCGCTACGGCTTCGGCGATGTGGTCGCCAGCGAGCACGACATCCTTGATGGCATTGCGTGGTCGGTCGCTGACTCATAACAAGACCTAGACAATTCGCCTGTTTAGGGAGTATTGAGGAAAGCTTCCCGTTTATGGTTAGGTAAAGAAGCTTTAGTGAGGCTTTGCCGTGGGGCCCGGCACAGCTGTTGTCGGGGCGGCAACCGTCTCCTGAGCGATTTTGCTTCCCAACGAACGGAGCATCCCCTCATGAAGTCCGGACTAGCCAGAAAGCTAGCCGCAGCAGGAGCCAGCGCGGCCATGCTGGCGACCATGGCAGTAGGCATGCTGGCCACGCCCGCAGCGGCGGCCAGTGGGTCGAGCCAGGCGGGGAAGGTGGCCTCGGCCGCCAAGCCCAGGCCCGCCGTCTCTGCCGGAACCCCCAAGGCGTCGCCCGCGAAGTACGCGGGTGAGTGCCCCGTCGGCGTGACCTTCTCCTCGAAGCTCAAGGTGAAGGCCGTCAAGAGCAAGACCACGGTCGCCTACCGATGGCTGCGTGGAGACGGCTCCAAGAGCAAGGTGAAGTCCTTCACCTTCCGCGGCAAGGGCGTCAAGAGCTTCACGGTCAAGGAGAAGGCCACCTTCAAGGGTGACGTCAAGGGCTGGCAGGCCGTCCAGGTCCTGTCCCCGCGCGGCGCCACCTCCTCGAAGGGCTACTTCTCGGTCTCCTGTGGCTCCGGTGAGGACGACCACGAGATCAAGTCTCCTCCCCGCGTCAGCGCCGAGGTGTGGGTCGACGAGGGCAACTGCAAGGCTGCCCTGATCGGTCGCATCGAGGCCTCCGGTACCCGCTGGGTGCACTACCGCTGGGTCGTCAACGGCCGCGTCGTCGAGCGTGACACCGTTCGCGTCAACGGCTCGCGCAAGGTCTTCCACGTGATCAAGCCCCGTGACGACTTCAGGGGCTGGGCCTCGCTGCAGATCGTCGGCCCGGTGGAGACCTCCTCCAACCGCGCCTACTTCAAGATCCGCTGTGAGGACACGTCGCCGAAGGTCTGGGCGTCCGTCGACGCTCCGTCCTTCTACGCCGGCACCTGCCCGACGACCCGTACGTTCACCGGCACGATCAGCGCGAGCGGTCGTACGACCGTGAAGTACCGCTGGCTCACCAACGGTGTGGCGGGCGACTGGAAGTACGCCCACTTCAGCGGCTACGGCTCGCAGAGCCAGAGCGTGTCCGACAGCTGGACCGCCTCGGCCTCCGGCGAGTCCAAGCGTGCGATCGAGATCTACGGTGGCTCGACCACCAGCACCGTGGTGGGCAAGGTCTTCTGCAAGCCCGTCCCGACGCCGACCCCGACGCCCACCCCCACTCCGACCCCCACCCCCACCGCGACCCCCGCTCCCTGAGGGCACGGTAGACGGTAGGTCGAAGTAGCGCGCCCGGCGGCTGACGCCGGGCCGCGTCCCAAGTGAGACAGGCGGCGTCCGCACCCAGCGGGCGCCGCCTCTCGCGTTCCCGAGCTCCTCTTCCAAAGCCCGCGCTTTCCCGAGCCCCTCTTCCAAAGGCCGCGTACGCGTTACGGACCGGGCGGTCTCCCGCGTCGGGCACCATCAAAGGCATGACCTACGTTCCTCCCGGATCCGGCTGGCCCGGTGACCCCGCCCGGCCCGGTACCCCCGTCGCCCACGACCCCGCCGAAGTGCGGAAACTCGCGGGGGAGAGCCGTACCCTCGCGGAGCTCACGGCCGCGCAGTCGGTCTGCCGGGCCTGCGCGCGCCTGGTGGAGTGGCGCGAGGAGGTGGCGACGGTCAAGAGGCGGGCGTTCGCCGAGGAGACCTACTGGGGCCGGCCCATCGCCGGGTGGGGCGACGAGCGGCCCGAGGTCCTCATCGTCGGGCTGGCCCCGGCGGCGCACGGCGGCAACCGGACCGGGAGGATCTTCACCGGAGACCGCAGCGGCGACTGGCTGTTCGCCTCGCTGTACCGGACGGGCCTGGCCGTACAGGAGACCAGCGTCCGCGCCGACGACGGCCAGCGGCTCGTCGGCGCGCGGATGGTGGCGGCGGTCCGGTGCGCCCCGCCCGCCAACAAGCCCGAGCCCGCCGAGCGGGCCGCCTGCCTCCCCTGGCTGTCCCGCGAGGTCGCCCTGGTCTCGGCGGACGTACGGGTGGTCGTCGCGCTGGGAGGTTTCGCCTGGCAGGCGATCTGGCCCGCGCTGCGGGACGCCGGGTACGTCCTGCCCCGGCCGAGACCGTCCTTCGGGCACGGCGCGGAGGTGGAGATCACCTCTCCCCAGGGAAGTCCCGCGTATCTTCTCGGCTGCTACCACCCCAGCCAGCAGAACACCTTCACCGGCCGGGTGACCGCGCGGATGCTCGACGACCTCTTCACCAGGGCGAACGCGCTTCGCGGCTTGTGAACTCGATCACAAAGAGAAGATCTCCGGGAATTCTCCGGAGAAGAGCGGCTGTTTCTAGCCAGTAGCGGAAATTCTGACCGTCTTGCCAGGTGGGCGGCTGGCGTGATCGGGAGCGCGAGCGTATCCTTGTGAAAGGTTTCACAAGCTTCGAAACGAAGGATGGCGTCGAAGTGAACCGCAACTCCAAGCACATCGTGGTCGTCGGCGGAGGCTACGTCGGCCTCTACACCGTGCTGCGCCTGCAGCACACGCTCCGCGGGCAACTGCGCGACGGAAGCGTGCGAATCACCGTCCTGACCCCCGAATCCCACATGACCTACCAGCCCTTCCTCCCCGAGGCCGCCGCGGGCAACCTCTCGCCCCGGCACGTGGTCGTCCCGCTCCGCCGCGTGCTCTCGAAGGCGGCGATCCTCAACGGCAAGGTCTCCAAGGTCAACCACGCGGCCAAGTCCGTCACCTTCGCGCCCAACGTGGGCACGCCGCACGAGATCGACTACGACATCCTGGTGATGGCCGCCGGATCGATCTCCCGTACGCTCCCCATCCCCGGCCTGGCCGACGCCGCGATCGGCTTCAAGACGGTCGGCGAGGCGATCGCGCTGCGCAACCGGGTGCTCGAACTCCTCGACCGGGCCGAGAGCGACGACGACGAGGCCCTGCGCAGGCGTGCCCTGACGTTCGTCGTGGTCGGCGGGGGCTTCGCGGGTGTCGAGGCGCTCGCCGAGCTGGAGGACATGGCGGTCGACGCCGCCCGCTACTACCGCAACATCTCCCGCGAGGACATGCGCTGGATCCTCGTCGAGGCCGCCGACCGCATCCTCCCCGAGGTCGGCCCCGAGATGGGCGCCTGGACCGCCGAGCAGCTGCGCGAGCGCGGCATCGAGGTCAAGATGAAGACCCGCCTCGACTCCTGCGTGGGCGGCCTGGTCAAGCTCTCCGACGGCGACGAGTTCGAGGCCGCCACCATCGTGTGGACCGCCGGGGTGAAGCCCAGCCCGGTCGTCAACGCGGGAGACCTGCCCCTCGACGAGCGCGGCCGGATCAAGACGACCGCCCGGCTGACCGTGGTCGGCGTCGAGGACGCCTACTCGGCCGGAGACGTGGCCGGGGTGCCCGACCTGACCAACCCCGGCGAGTACTGCGCGCCCAACGCGCAGCACGCCGTACGGCAGGCCAAGGTCCTCGCGGACAACATCACCCGGAGCCTGCGCGGGCAGGAGCTGGCCGACTACCGGCACAGGTACGTCGGCTCCGTCGCCGGGCTCGGCCTGCACAAGGGCGTCGCCAACGTCTACGGGGTCAAGCTCCGCGGGCTCGCCGCGTGGTTCATGCACCGCACCTACCACCTGTCGCGGGTGCCCACCTTCAACCGCAAGGTCCGCGTGACGGCAGACTGGACCCTGGCGCTCTTCTTCAAGCGCGAGACCGTCTCCCTCGGAGAGATCGAGGAGCCGCGCACCGAGTTTCGCGCCGCGGCGAGGAACTGAACGCCCGGCCCCGGAGGCCGGACCGCACCCCCGAACCCGGCGCCGGGCGACGAGCCCGCCGCCGGGTTCGCCGTTCCCGGCGGTGTGCTATTCCTTGACCGGGTCCCCCGAAGGGGGGACGATCCACAGATTCTCAGCGGAAGTGATGCGACGGTTGCCTTGAGCAGTTACGCATGAGTGGTCCGTTACGTATGATTACGGCGCCCCCGTAGCCCAATGGCAGAGGCAAACCCCTTAAAAGGGTTCGAGTGAGGGTTCGAGTCCCTCCGGGGGCACTCATGATGATCTGCCGAACAAGGCCCATGACCAGTGAAAACGCGGTCGCGGGCCTTTCCTCGTTATCCCGCTCTCCATGGCCGGTGCCGAACGGCCACGGCCGCCCATCCCAAATGCGCCCGCAAAACTTTTGAGGTTACCTAAATGTGATCCGTCTCCTCGGGGGCGTTCGGGATTCGCCGCCAGCCGCCTCTCCCGGCGACCCCGGCGACCCCGGCGACCCCGGCGACCCCGGCGCGCCTCGCGCGGGCGGAGCGGTCCCGGGACGATTCGTCTCGCCGTCTGGGATTCGATGGACCCCTGGTATAAAATAGTAACCATGAGGGACGAGGCGAACCTGGAGCCCATGCTCCGGGCGGACGGGATCGCCCGCCAGGTGATCGGTCACATCGGGGACAAGTGGTCCCTGCTGGTGATCGCGGCACTGGGGCACGGCGCCCAGCGCTTCTCCCGGCTCAAGGCGCGGATCGAGGGCATCAACCAGCGCATGCTGACCCGGACGCTGCGGGCCCTGGAGCGCGACGGCATCGTCGAGCGAAATGTCTATCCGACCTCGCCGCCCACGGTGGAGTATGTGCTTACCCGGATGGGGCGCGACCTGTCGGTGGCCGTGACCGGCATCTGCGAGTGGGCGCGCCGCAACCTCGACGAGGTCGAGGCGTCGCAGCGGCTTTTCGACGAGCGATCGGCGAAACAGACGTGAGGCCCGGGAACCGGACGCGCTACCCGTTCGTTGGCAATATCGGCGGTAGCCGTACGGTCACTTGGACAACATAGATATCAGCACGATACGGCCGTGTGACAACCGATCTAATACGCTGATCGCGTAGGTCGCAGCGTGGAGGCAGCGATGGAGAGCAAGAACCCGGTATTCAGTCGGCAGGCCAAGGGCCAGCAGCAAGGCTGGGGCGTGCCGACCCCCACCCCTGACCAGCTTCAGGGCATGTACAACACGCCGTCATACGCGCCGCCCGCACAGCGGACGATGACGATTGACGACGTGGTCGTGCGTGGTTTCATCACACTTGGCACGCTTGTCGTCTCGGCAGCGGTCGCCTGGGTGCTCAACCTCGGCATGGTCGCGGCGATCGCCGGTGTCATCGTCGGCCTGATCCTCGCCCTGGTCATCTCGTTCAAGTCCAGCACCAACCCCGTGCTGATCCTCGGTTACTCGGTCGCCTACGGCGTCGCCGTCGGTGTGATCAGCCACGTCTACAACGATCTGTACAGCGGCATCGTCTTCCAGGCGGTGGTCGGCACGGCCCTGGCCTTCGCCGCCATGCTGACCGTTTACTCGCTGCGCATCATCCGCGTGACGCCGAAGTTCACCAAGTTCGTCGTGGCCGCGGCCCTGGGCCTGATGGGCCTCGCGCTCATCAACCTGGTCGCCGGGTTCTTCATCGAGGACGGCATCGGCATCCGGTCGGGTGGCGTGCTGGCCTACGCGTTCAGCATCGCCGCGATCCTCGTCGGCTGCTTCTTCCTGCTCCTCGACTTCGACGAGGTCGAGCGCGGGGTGAAGAACGGCGCCCCCGAGAAGTACTCGTGGCTGATGGCCTTCGGCCTGACCGTCACCCTGGTCTGGATCTACCTGGAGATCCTGCGCCTGCTGAGCTACTTCTCAAGCAGCGACTGACGAACCACCGGCGGCCCCGCCGGATCCCCTCAGGCCGGGCCCGTCAGGTTTCAGGCAACCGAACCGCCCCGCTCGCGATGACCGAGTTCATCGCGAGCGGGGCGGTTCGTCTGTTCCAGCCGTTCCCCACCTCCGTCACGGTGGATCGGCCGGAAGAACGATGATCTCGTGGCGGCGGGGCCGCGCGCCCCGGTCGCCCCGGCCGGGGAGGTCAGGAGCGGTGTGCCGTCCGCCGCCGGTCCGGCCGAGGACGGCGGCACCGGATCGGGCCCTTCGGACTTTTCGTTTTTCCGAGGAGACACGTGAGTGAACGGGAGGCAACGGGGGATAGACGAACCGCGACGGAAGAGAGCATCCCGGGGCTTGCTATCTGGGCTTTCGTGATGCACTGTCGAGCAAAGGAGCCTATCCGTGGAGGTGCCCATGTCGTTGAACCACTCACTGGAGACGCAGAGCAAGCTGATCGCAAGGGTCCCGGACATCACGGGACGCGCACTCCCAGAGTGGTTCCAGGCAATCGACAACGGCCCGTCGTTCCTTCGCTGTGACGAGCGTGCCACCTGGCTCGCCGATGAGCACGGGCTGACCCACGGCTACGCCGCCGCCATTGTGCACGAGCACGAGCGGCATCGCCGTACCCGCTATCTGTAGTCGACTATCTCCGTGAAGCCCGCGCCACTTCGGTGGTGCGGGCTTTGATGTGCGGGCCATGATGGGGTCATGGATCATGACAAGGCACGCGCGTTCATCCGCGCCAACCACCGCGCGGTCATGCTGACCTCGCACGCCGACGGACGCCCGCAACTCTCCCCGGTCGTCGTGGGGCTCGACGCGGAGGGGAACGCGATCGTCAGCACCCGGGAGACCGCGGCGAAGACGCGCAACCTCCGCAGGAACCCGCAGGTGTCGCTCTGCGTGACGGCCGACGCCTTCTTCGGTGAGTGGATCCAGATCGACGGCGTCGCGGAGATCGTCCCGCTGCCCGAGGCGATGGATCTCCTGGTCGGCTACTACCGCGACATCTCCGGTGAGCATCCCGACTGGGACGACTACCGGGCCGCCATGGAGCGGGAGCGGCGGGTGATCCTGAGGATCGCGATCACCCGCGCCGGTCCCGACGTGCACGGCTGATCGGTCTCCGGTACGGAGGCGTCGCGGCCGGGCGCCGGATCCCCGAGCGCCCGGCCGGACTCATCCTTCACGCCAGGAGAGCCGGTCTCAGCTGAGGCGTTCCAGCACCATGGCCATGCCCTGGCCGCCGCCGACGCACATGGTCTCCAGGCCGATCGACCTGTCGTGGAAGGCGAGGCTGTTGATCAGCGTGGAGGTGATGCGGGCGCCGGTCATCCCGAAGGGGTGGCCGACCGCGATGGCGCCGCCGTTGACGTTGAGCCGGTCGAGGTCGATCCCGAGGTCCCGGTAGGACGGGATGACCTGGGCGGCGAACGCCTCGTTGATCTCGACGAGGTCGACGTCGCCGATGGCCATGCCCGCCCTGGCCAGGGCCTGCTTCGAGGCCTCGACCGGGCCCAGGCCCATGATCTCGGGGGACAGGCCGGTCACCCCGGTGGAGACGATCCGGGCGAGCGGGGTGATGCCGAGTTCGGCGGCCCTGGTGTCGCTCATCACGATCACGGCGGCGGCGCCGTCGTTCAGCGGGCAGCAGTTGCCCGCGGTGACCGTACCGTCGGGCCGGAAGACCGGCTTGAGCTGGGAGACCGCCTCGTACGTGGTCCCGGCGCGGGGGCCGTCGTCCCTGCTCACCACGGTCCCGTCGGGCAGCGTCACCGGGGTGATGTCCCTCTCCCAGAAGCCGTTGGCGAGGGCCTTCTCCGCCAGGTTCTGGGAGCGGACGCCGAACTCGTCCTGCTCCTGCCGGGAGACGCCCTTCAGACCGGCGAGGTTCTCCGCCGTCTGGCCCATCGCCACGTAGACGTCGGGCACCTGGCCGTCCTCGCGCGGGTCGTGCCAGACCCCCTTGCCGCCCTCGGCGGCACTGACCGAGCGGGCGTGGGCGTCGCCGAACAGCGGGTTCATCGTGTCGGGCCCCTGGTCGGAGCTGCCGTTCTTGAGGCGGGAGACGCACTCCACGCCCGCCGAGACGAACACGTCACCCTCGCCCGCCTTGATCGCGTGCAGGGCCATTCGGGTGGTCTGCAGCGAGGACGAGCAGTAGCGGGTCACGGTGGTGCCCGGCACGGTGTCCAGGCCGAGCAGGGTGGCGACCACGCGGCCCATGTTGAAGCCCTGCTCGCCGCCCGGCAGGCCGCAGCCCAGCATGAGGTCGTCGATCGTGGTCGGGTCGAGCTGGGGGACCTTGGCAAGCGCGGCCTGGATCATCTGTACGGTCAGGTCGTCGGGGCGGATGTCCGTGAGGGACCCCTTGAAGGCGCGTCCGATGGGCGAGCGCGCGGTCGCGACGATGACTGCCTCGGGCATGTGGCTCTCCTGGGTTCGTGTCTGCTCCTCCAGCGGAGCGTACCGTGCGGTATGCCCGAAGCCACGCCCCGGGGGCGCGGTAACAGAACTTTGTACG